>JACPRI010000231.1 GCA_016190065.1 Verrucomicrobiota bacterium | reverse complement strand
ATGTTGCTGAAGGCAGAATTCGACACCTCACCCAACCCTGCCCATGAACCCACCCCTACGCCCCTCCCAGGAGGGGAACTGGCCAAACAGCCATTCGACAAAGCTCCCCTCCTGGGAGGGGTTGGGGGTGGGTTCCTGGCCAGTGCGCGGTTCTTCTTGAGACCGTCGGCTTCCCACGCCTCGAGGTCTTCACCACGGATGTTCGTGATCCCGTTACCAAATCGGTCGAGGTAAATGACCTCGCCGACCAGCTCATGGCCGCGACGGATGGGTGTTGGGAGGGTCAGCATTTTGCAGGACGCAGCGCGAGGCCCCAATTTGCCGATGGCCACGCCCTTGCTCAGGTGGGCTGCGACCGGAGCGAACACATCTCTCCCTTGAAACGTCTGGCTCACGAACGGGAGAAAAAACTTCTTGTTCTCCAGCCGATGAATGGACCGGATGACTTCCCGCGCCAGCGCGCACGAAAGCAGCCCATTATCCGGCCCGACAAAAAAATAATCCTTCGTCCGGACCGCGATGGCTTTGCGTTCGCTGCCGACGCCGGGATCAACCACCGCGACATGCACGGTGCCCCGCGGAAAGAACCGATACGCGGCCGCCAGGGCGAACGCTCCAGCTCGAATGTCTCCGAGCCGAATCCCGTGGGTAATGTCCACGATGCTGGCTTTCGGATTCACGCTGAGAATCACGCCCTTCATGGTCCCGGCGAACCAATCGTCGGTCCCGAAATCCGTTGTCAGGGTAATAATCTGCATGAACGGAACCTAGGAGAGCCGCTGCTTGGTGCAAGCTTTTCGGAGGTTTAGGAAGTTCTCGATTGTTGACCTGCGAGCCGGTGCTGACGGAAGCTGCCTTTCTTCTGAAACGGAAAGGCCGGGAGGCGGACCCGCTGTTTGTCCTGCTGGAACGCGGCGTGTTGCGGGTGGGCCTGGAGGGTGATTAACGAGGTCAATTTGCTACGGTGCGGTGAATTGCATTGGACTGGACCAGCGGCTCCAAGCGCCATTCGTGTCCTGCCCGCGCGCGCGGACGCGATAGACCCGGCCCGGCTTCAGCAAGTTCACCGGCACTTCCAAGGCTAGATCGCTCTTGAGTTCCTTCTCCCAAAGCGCGGTGATCTCGTATTTCCAGGGCTCGCGACGATTGAAGGACGGGCTTTTCGGATCGGTAACTTCCGCCAGGCGCCATCGGCAAAAGCCGGAGCCATTGCCCTCGATCTTGGATTCGATGCGGAACTTCGCCGGGCCTGCGGCGGCAATTTTCGGCGAGGGCGGCGGTTGAAAGTCAGACAAAAGCCGGCGATCGATCCACGCCATCCGCTTCGCGGCGTAACTCTTCATGTATTGCACCATCGACTGAAACGTGTTTCGCGGATCGCCGAAATAAAACCTTCCATGACCCGCTTTCGAAGGCATCACTCGCCCCGACGCCAGCACCGGATGGAAATCCCATTTCGCCCGATCCGCATCGACGATGGAAAGCAGGCCGGTGGGATCGGAGATCATCGCGGCGTGTTCGTCGATCAACAGATTGATTTGCTCGGGGTTGAACAACAGGTCCCGAATCTCCGCCAGTCGGTCCTGATACTGTTGCTTGAAGGGAGAGCGCGAAAGCAAGCCCGTCCGGAAGAATGGATCGGCGCCGCCGCCGTGCATGTGGTCGCCCCACGTCAGATCAACGTCCCAGGGGATCGCGATCCATTTCCGCGTGCTGTGGTTCAGGTAGTAGAAATAGTTTTTGCCGGCGTCGATGTCGTAATGGTGAATGCACTCGACGATGGCGCGGTAATTGTAGTAACGAGGCAGGTCCACATTCTGCGACCACCAGGCATCGGGCTGCTGGCGCTGCATGGTGGCGCGGACGAACGCGTTCACATCTGATCCATTCGCCACGCTAGGATTGCCGTTGAAGGCCAGTTTGCCCTGGTAACCTTCGATCTTATACACGTTCCCGGCCGGCAAATCGTGCTCCTTCAGAAAATGTTCATCGACGTTTTCGGTCGCGAGGTACAACCCCCAGAAATCGCCGCCATACTGATCGGCCGCGCTTTCTTCGGCGTGGGTGATGATCCGCAAGTGGACCCAATGCGTGCGGGGGCCTTCGGTCCCGGCGAGATTGAACAGCCGATAACCTACGGCCTCGAACATGCCTTGCTCTCCGCGCATGCCGAAGTCGCCTTGCTGAATGCACGCGCCGAGGTTGAGCTTGTCCCACTTGGCGTCGTACGGGATGCCGTAATTGTCGCGCGCCCGGAATCGATGCCCGCCGAGGAAATTGAACTTCCACATGTTCTTACCCATGGCATGGCGCCACACCCCGCCGCGGGCGCGAAACTTCACGTGGTCATAGACGATGCCGTCATAAACCATCGTGCCGGTGTATCGGTATTCGTGCCGGTTTGAGCCAAAACCGCCGCGTTCGTTCCAGGTGGCGTTCTCCACCGAAGCCTTGTGGCTGATGAAATGATACACCGGCACGCGTTGCAGCGCCTGGCCGGGATAAGTCACAGCCTCTCTCAGTTTCGGATCGCTGCTGCGAGGATTGATCGCGCCGCGCCAGGACGGAACGCCGTCATAGACGAAATAGGCGAAGTTCGGCTGCGCATCGCCCGGGTCGGGAGCCAGGATCTTCTTATCGTCAGGCGACCCGATGCGGTAGCGGATGAGACGGCGATGTTTCTGCGTTGCGGGCGGCAGTTCGGCAGTAAAGATTCCATCCCCGGCGATCTGATCTCCATTCTCGCCAGCGTCGCTCATCTTGGCCGAGGTCCATTGCGACTTAAATCCGGGATCATTGAGCGCAATATACTTTCCCGGCTCGACGATTTGATATTGCAGCTCCAGTTGTTTGGGCCTGGGCTGGGTTTTGAAATCGGCGGTAACGCGGACCGAGTCGCCGGATCGGGGCTGTGGCGGCGCGTGGTTGATCTCCGGGCCTCTCGTCGCCGCCTTGACCGGTGTGGGCAGAACCAGGAAAGCGCAGGCTGCCATGAGAGGCATCGACGCCAGAATTCCCCGACCGAAGCTCCCGCCGGGCTTCGGTGGTTCCTCGCCGTGTTCAATGGCTGTTTTCCCTCTCCCAGCGGGAGAGGGTTGGGGTGAGGGAGAAGCGCTGGTGTTTTCCAAACTCGTTGATTTGTCCAAGGCTTTCACCCTCACCCTGTCCCTCTCCCTCAAGGGAGAGGGAATGCGCGGGCGGAACATAGCGTCCCTACTGGCACAATAACGCGTCCCTGCCAAGCTAAGGTGAGAGGAAGAGGTCTGGGTCAGCAGTGCATTCATCTTCTTGTGCGTCAGAAAGGTTACTCGCTTTGACCGTGCCAGAGCCAATTCGGTTCATCCGGTCCGTCATTGACGCAAGCTCAGCGGGGTTCTATCTGATTGGTGCAATGGCAACAATCGGAATTCCGCGAGCCAATCGCGACGAGCCGCCGAGCAGAATGCTTCGTCGCGCAGAATTGAAGTCTATCAGTCTCGCCCGAAATCGTCGCAAGTGGAGAAGATTTTTCGAGGACGTCGGCGCGCGGTCTTCCAGGCCGCAGCGGGTGCGCGCGACAGGATCGGTTTCGAACTCGTTCGGCAATCTTGCCGTGCCTGAGCTGCTGCGGCCTGGAAGACCGCGCGCCGAGAAACTCGGAGACCCTCACCTTCGCCGACGCTCGCGGGAGGCAATCCTGCGTTACAGCAGATTTCGAATCTGCGCTACGTGGGCCGCCTTGCTGGTGTGGACGATCGAAGGTGCCGAACAAAAGCCAATCGCGCCGAGCCCGCTCAGCGTCTCCGGACCCTCGTACACCCGGCCCACCAATGCTTCGCACCAATGGCTCTCCATCCCGATCGAAATCAGCGGGCTTCCCGCCCAGGCGGAATTCCTCCCGGTCCGGTGCCAGGTCGATTTCACGGCCTGGTTGCGCGGATCGAACGTGCCGGGAGCCGTGGATGAACGGTCTTTGCGCCTCTTCCGGGTGACGCCACGAGGACAGGAAGAGATCGCTTGTCAATTTCGGGCCGCGGACCAGCCTCGCCCAAAAATCCGGCGCACGCTTCCCGACACGCCGCCGAACGTCAGTTATCTCGGTGAATACGCCGCCGGGGAGACGCCTGGAGAGATCAAGGCCGCAGGCGAATTGTCCTGGGTGGTGCAGAAATCGATCAACGGAGGCGCGTCGTATCGTTTGGAATTCGGGGTTCCGAGAAACGGCAAATTAATTCAAGTGCCGTTTGCGCCTCAGAACCTCCGGGCGTTCGACGCCGAAGGCCGGGGCACTTCCGTCCGGTGGTTTCCGCGGATGCAGATGCATCCGCAATGGCCGTTCGAGGGCGTAGTCCACATTTCTGAAGGGAAGGCGCCGATCACGACGTATCACCTCGGACCGCCTTTGGCGTCACTCGCCGCTTCGAATCCAAACATCCGCCGGCCCTTCTTCTATCCGGTGAATGGCCTGGATGGGATTTCGCTGACCGAGTTCGGGAAGCCGCACGATCCCACCGGCAGCCACGCGCACCATTATTCGCTTTGGATCGCGCACGCCAGCGTGAACGGACAGGATTTCTGGTCTGAACGCGGCGGCATCATCGCGCACGAACAGTTGGAACTGATGGAAGACGGCCCGATTTTTTGCCGTCTCGTCCAAAAGACCCGCTGGGTTAATCAAGGCCAAGAACTCCTGCGCGAGCGGCGCAGTTTCACCGTCTATCAGTCTGGAGACGACTTTCGGCTGATCGACGTCGAATTGTCCCTGACACCGGCGGGTTCAAACCCCGTGACCTTCGGAAAGACCAGCTTCGGATTTCTGGCGGCGCGCGTGGCGCAATCGATGACGGTGTTCGATGGCGCCGGTGAAATTCGGAATGCCAACGGGGATTTGAACGAACAGCGCGCGCACCTGAAACGCGCCTTTTGGATGGATCAATCCGGCCCCGTTTCTCAAGGCCGCTGGGGCGGCATCGCGATGTTCGATCATCCGGACAATCCGAATTTTCCGACCGGCTGGCATTGCCGCAACGACGGCTGGGCTGGCGCCGCGTTCAACATGGAGGCGCCCTATACGTTGGAACCTGGTGCCACCCTGCGCTTGCGCTACCGAATCCTGTTGCACGGCCAGGACGCCATGCGCGGCGGCGTCGCGCAGCGTTACGAGGAATACCGGGCGAGACCGGTTGTTCAGTTTGGAAAGGTGAAACTCGAAAAATGAAGTCGCCAGCGGCTGTGGAGTCGAGGTTTGTTTTATCCTAAGCCGTAACAATGCAGAAGAAAATGGGGAGATGAAATCGTTTGCGATTATTCGAGGGTGTTGCTTTTTCGGCCTTCTGGGCCTGCCATGGGCGCCAGTCCGCGCCGAGGTTGATCCAGTGAGCGCCACGCTCTTCCTCGACTTCGCGAAAGACGAGTCGAACGTCAAATTGTTCCACGGCGCGAAACGAGTGCAGGGCCGCTTCGGAGGCGCGCTGGAATTCACAACCGCTCTCCAGTACGCCGAAGTCGCGTTGTCGCGGACACTCGACGGCATTCAAGCGATGACCGTGGGCGGCTGGTTTTTCCCCAGGCGAAGCGGCGAGCAATATTTCTTTTTCCGAGGCATCCCGGAGAGCGGCCCGCTGGGCGAACGATTCTTTCGTCCGACGAACGACTGGGTGAATTTCGTCCTCGGCACGGACCAGCGCGGCTTTCTCCTGGGCACAATCAACGGCAACGGTTCCATGCCCTTCGCCCACGTGACGGTCAACGAAGTGGCGTTCGACGCCTGGAACCAATTGGCAGTGGTCAAAGACGCCCGAGGCTTTCAGAAATTCTATGTGAACGGGACGCTCGTGCACGCCGACGAACACGCCGCCACAGCCGGAAAAATCTGGCCGTTCCGCGACACCAGCCCCGGCGAACCCGTCCGACTGGCCATGCCGTTGGGCGGCCGGATTGGCGAAGCGTGGATTTATCCGCGCGAGGTGTCGGCGGACGAAATTGAAAAGGACTTCCTCACCAAACGCGACCGATACCACCCTGCCCTGCCAGGCAGACCGGTGCGGTTGCGCGAGATGAATGCCCATCCCAGTGCCGGCTTATGGAAAGTGCCGCCAGGCGCGGACACCTGGCCCAGCGAGCGTCAGCGCATTCTCGATGGCGCCCGGCAAATCCTTGGCTCGTTCCCGAAGGCAAAAGCCCCGCTTGACCCGAAAATGATCTCCGAAGAGGACTGCGGCACGTACCTTCGCCGCAAGGTGTCGATCCAGGCGCAAGCGGACGACCGCATGCCGGCCTACTTGCTGATTCCCAAAAGAAAACCTGGCCGCGTCCCGGCCATCATCTGCTTCTATGGCACGACCAGCGGCGCCGGCAAAGAAACTACGGTCGGCCTGTCCGGTCGCGCCCCAAACACGCCGTCGCAACGAAATCACGCTTTCGCCATCGACATGGCCGAAGCGGGATTCGTCGCCTTCGCCGCGGATTATCTTCGCGACGGCGAGCGCATCAAACCGGGCCGCCGCCCTTACGACACGACCGATTTCTACCAGCAGTTTCCGGACTGGTCGATTCACGGCAAAGATATCTGGGACACCTCGCGCGCCATCGATTATTTGCAGACTCTGGATTTTGTCGATCCAGAGAAAATCGGCATGACCGGACATTCCTACGGCGGCCACAGCACGCTTTTCACGACGGCACTCGAACCGCGCATCAAAGTCGCGGTGGCCAACGGACCGGTCTCGGATTTTCTTCACCACGGGATGCACTGGGGCGTGCCGAAAGGCGGCGGCAATAGCCAATCCATGCCTGCGCTCCGACCATTCGTGCGGGATCACACGCTGCCGTTGCCGGTCACATTTTACGAATTCACGGCTTTGATCGCCCCCCGGCCATTGCTCGTCGGGGAAGCCGCGGGCGAACGGCGGCCGATGGAAGAAGAGAATTACGCCGCCGTGCGCGAAGTCTATCGCGCCTTGGGCCACGCCAACCGCGTGCGCTACCACTGGTACGCGGGCGATCACGATTATCCTCCCGAAGCGCGCCAGGCCGCCGTGGAGTGGTTCAAACGATGGTTTGCGGATGACACCTCCGCGCGGTAGGGCTGCGTTGCCGCGCAGCCGGCTTTCCGCGGTTGCGGCGGCGCCTGTCCCCGCCGCAGCGCCGGACGTGTTTGGCGTAGCG
This sequence comes from Verrucomicrobiota bacterium, assembly GCA_016190065.1. Taxonomy (GTDB): domain Bacteria; phylum Verrucomicrobiota; class Verrucomicrobiia; order Limisphaerales; family SIBE01; genus VHCZ01. The sequence continues at coordinate 20,819 of JACPRI010000231.1, read as the reverse complement.
CAGATTTTCAATCTGCCGTATCGCGGAATTGCATTCCGCAGGTTCCCGACAAGCTCGAACGCCCGGGAAACTTGCCGGAACGCGCCCGATTGCAAATCGGCGATACGGCAGAGTGCAACTCTGCGCTACGTCGAATCCAGCGACGCTAAGCACATTCGCAGCGCCGCCCTATCGACGGTTGGTTCATTCATGTCGCTCAAAAATACGAACCAAACAGCAGCTTGTGCCCAATGCTCAGGATGCCCAAATCTACGAGGACGTGACAAATCCAGGCGCCCGCCAGCGTCCGCTGTTTCTCATACAGCACGCTCCAGAGTATTCCGCCGGCTCCGGTGAGTGCTCCGAAGACAACTCCCCAGACGGGCGGAAAATATTGAGTTGTCACCACGAGGTGATGCGCCGCGAATGACACTCCCGCCAGAACGTGCGCGAACCCGTTCCCGACAACCCGCCGCAATTGTCCATACACGAACCATCGCCAATAATATTCTTCGAGCAGCGAGTGAATCAGGGAAAGGAACAAGCCGAACGTCCAGTAGTAATCCAGCATACCCAGCGCTTGAGCCTTGGACCGAATTCGGGGCGCGCAACCCAGGATCATTTCCCTAAGCGGCGTGAGCATGATGATCCACATCACGCCGATGATCCCGATCCCGGCAAGAATTCCCCAAGGCAGCGCGCGGCGGTGCAGCTCATCGCTGAGTTTGAAGCGGGGCAAGTCCGCCTTCGTAATGAGCAGGACGGCTATGACCGGCCAGACGAGCGTGAACAACTTCGTGAAGCCATAAAGCCAACGCGCCAGAATTTGCTCGCTCCAGAACACAAAATAGAAGAGCGAAGCGAGAAATGGCAGCGTCATGGCCGGCAAGACCACCAGCCAGGTTTTGCGGTTGTCCGTGGGATCTTGCAAAAGATTAAGCTCCGATTTTTCTCGCGAGGATTTAGGATTTGCTTCGTTATGTCCAGCATGAGACCCAAAATATTGCTCGTCGATGACGACACCGACATTCTCGTCTTTTACCAGGATTACTTCGAGCGCCGATACACGCTCGACACCGCGAGTGCCGGTTCTCATGCCCTGGAATTGATTCAGACACAGGGGCCCTACGCCGTCGTTGTCGCGGATATGAATATGCCCGAAATGGACGGCATCGAGCTGCTGGAACGGTGCAATCGCCTCGCGCCCGACACGGTCCGGATCATGTTGACGGGCGAGGCAGATTTCCGATCCGCTATCGAGGCCATCAACAAGGGGCATATCTTTCAGTTTCTCACCAAACCTTGTCCGCCCGAGATGCTCTCGGCGGCAATCGACACCGGGGTCAAACAGCACAAATTGATCACCGCCGAGCGTGAGCTGTTGGAGAAAACCCTGAGCGGCACGATCAAAATGCTGACGGAGATTCTGTCCATGGTCGAAGCGCATTCGTTCGACCAAGCGCAGCGCATCCGCGATCACGCACGAATCGTGGCGCAGTCCCTCAAGATGGATCAACTCTGGGAGCTGGATGCCGCCGCCATGCTCTGCCAGATCGGGTCGGTCACGATTCCCGCCAGCATCGTGCAAAAACTGCGCCAGAACTTGACTCTCCAAACCAACGAAAAAGCGATTCTGGAACGCGTCCCGCAGATCGGCGCCAAACTGCTGTCGCACATTCCCAGGCTTGAGGAGGTCGCCCGGATCATTCTTTACCAGAATAAGAATTTCGATGGAGCCGGCTTCCCCTACGATTCCGCGAATGGCGACAATATTCCGTTGGGGTCCAGAATTCTGAAGGTGGTTTCCGAGTTGGCGCGCCTGGAATCTGAGGGGCTCGCGCGCCGCGCCGCGCTCGAGCAGATGCGAGGCTTTCCCGGGCGCTTCGATCCGCAGGTTCTCGACGCAGCCGCGGCGGCGCTCGTTGTGCATGCTTCTGCCGGCCCCAAGCGCCATGGCAAGCCGGTGATGTTGCAGGAACTGGCCGTCGGCCAGATTCTGGCCGAGAAGATCGAAACCACCGATCACGTCAAAATCGTGGGCGCTGGAAGCAAAGTCTCGCCCATGCTTCTGGAAAAACTGCAAAACTTCAGCCAGTTGGGGACCATCAAAGAACCGATCTATATTGAAGAATGAACCGCTCTCCTCTCCCCTTCCCTATCGCCTTAAGGGAGAAATCCAAACGTCATCCATGAAGATCACCCAGGTTGTCTGCCAAATCCTCCGCGTCCGCTCCATCGAAAAGAAAACGGCCAGCTCGCAAGACGTCGTCCTGATTCGCGTCCGCACGGATGACGGACTCGAAGGCATCGGCGAGGCTGATGCTTCCCCGGAAGTCGTCAAAGCCATCGTGGACGCGCCGTTCAGCCACAACATCGCGTGCGGGCTGAGGGAAATTCTGCTCGGCGAAAACCCGCTCGAAACCGAACGCCTCTGGCACAAGATGTATCGCCAGACGATGTACTTCGGCCGCACTTCGGTCACCATCTCGGCCATGAGCGCCGTCGATATGGCGCTCTGGGATCTCAAGGGAAAGTATTTTAACCAGCCGATCCACCGATTGCTCGGCGGCAAGCATCACGACCGGATCCAAGCGTACGCCTCGATCCTTTTCGGCAAGGACGGCGCCGCCACGCGCGACATCGGGCAGCGCTGGGTGCAAGCGGGTTATCAGGCTGTAAAATTCGGTTGGGAACCGATGGGCCAAAGCGAGGCGCTGGACCTGGAATTGGTTCGCGGCGCGCGCGAGGGTGTCGGGGCGGGAACGCTTCTGATCGACGCTGGCTGCGTTTGGGATGCGCGCACCGCCTTGCGCCGCGCGCATCAGTTTGCCGAGTTCAACATCGGGTGGCTGGAAGAGCCGTTGCGCGAAGCTGACATTGATGGCTACGTCTGGCTACGGGATCGTTCGCCGGTCCCCATTGCCGCCGGCGAAGGCGAGTGCGGGCGCGAATCCTTCCGGTCCTTGATCGACCGCCACGCGCTCGACATTTATCAGGTGGACATTTCCCGGTGCGGATTCACGGATTCGGCCTACATCCGCGCCCGCGTCGAGGAGATCGGCGCCCGCCTTTGCAATCACTGTTACACGAGTCCCGTAACCGTGGCGGCGTGCTTGCAGTGGCTGAGCACCTGCCGCGACGCCTTTATTTTTGAAGACAGCGTCGAAGACTCGCCTTTGCGTCACGAACTGACTCACGAAAAAATGCAGGCCCGCAACGGCTGGATCACCGTGCCGGACGGCCCCGGCCTCGGCGTCACGTTGAACGAGGAGTTCATCAAAGGATATCTCGTGGCGGAATCGGGGCGATAGGAAAATGGTCTTTGGCACTTGGCCGGTCCGGGTATACTATGGTGAATCAACTAAAGCGCCGAAGCCGAGTTATGATTTGCCGTCATTGGAACGATGCCCAATTAAGAACGTGTCGCGGTCTCTGCACCTCGTTCTCGCCTTCGACTAGACAACCCGGAGTCTCTGCTCCTACTCCACGTCGCAACTCTTCAATTCCCAACAGGAGAACACAGAGGAAACAGAGACTATTAGGCCGTAAACGCAGTTCTTCATCGGATCATTTCGCTAACGAACCGGTGAGCGCCCCACGACCGCGAGCCATGGTGAGATTCCCTCGTGGTTGGCCTCTGTTCTCTCCGTTCGCTCCTGTTCCAATTGAATTGTTAAGGCGTAGCCGATGCCCGCGGTGGCCCGTTTTCCTCTTTCTGCTCCTGGTGGTCTCCCGCTTCCACGCGGAAAGCGCCCCGGCCAAAGTCGATTACAACCGCGACGTCCGGCCCATCCTTTCCGAGAATTGCTATGCTTGCCATGGGCCCGACGAAGGCAAGCGCAAGGCCGGATTGCGTCTCGACCGAAAAGACGACGCCTTCAAGCGCCTCAAATCGGAGGCCATCGCCATCGTCCCTGGAAATCCTTCCAAAAGCGAATTGCTCAACCGCGTCACAACCAAGGATGAAGATGATCGGATGCCGCCAGCCAAGTCCGGCAAGGCCCTCTCGCCGGCGCAGATCGATCTGCTCCAGAAATGGATCGAGCAAGGCGCGGAATGGAAGGGTCACTGGGCTTACCTGAAACCGGAACGGCCTCCGGTCCCGGAAGTGAAGAACAAAGCCTGGCCGCGCAATGAAATCGACTTCTTCATCCTCGCACGTTTGGAAAAGGAAGCACTCAAACCGTCGCCCGAGGCGGATAAGTCCAGGTTGATCCGCCGGCTCTCTCTGGATCTGACCGGCCTCCCGCCATCGCTCGCGGAAGTGGAGGAATTCCTCTACGACAACAGCCCCGAAGCTTACGAAAAGCTGGTGGATCGGCTCCTGGGCTCGCCGCAATACGGCGAACGCATGGCGCAGTTTTGGCTGGATCTGGCGCGCTACGCCGACACCAACGGTTACCACATTGACAATCACCGGGACAATTGGAAGTGGCGCGAATGGGTGATCGAGGCGTTCAACCGGAATTTGCCTTTCGACCAATTCTCCATCCAGCAACTCGCCGGCGATCTCTTGCCCAATCCCAGCCTCGAACAACGAATCGCCTCCGGGTTCAACCGAAACAACATGCACAATTTCGAAGGCGGCGCCGACCCGGATGAGTATCAGACCAAATACGTCGTGGACCGCGTGGATACGACCGCGACGGTCTGGCTCGGCACGACCATGGCCTGCACCGAGTGTCACGACCACAAATACGATCCGTTCACGCAAAAGGAATTCTATCAGTTCTACGCCTTCTTCAACACGATCGCGGAGCGCGGGCTCGACGGCCAGGTGCAGTCCCCTGCCCCGCGCCTGGCGCTGCCGTTGCCGGAGCAAAAGGCCCGCCTCGAACAGTTCGACAAGGAAATCGCCGGCATTGAAGCCGGACGGAAGAGTTTGCTCGAAACGCCGAAATCGGAATGGGACAAGGGTCAGGCCGGTTGGGAAAGGAAGTTCCGCGGCATCGCCACGGATTGGACGACTTTGGAGCCGCTGCACGCCTCTTCGGCCAAGGGTGCGACGCTCACGAACGCTGAAAATCGCGCAGTCCTGGTGGCGGGCGCGAGCGAAGACAAGGACACTTATGAAATCACGCTCCGGACGCAGATCGACGACATTACCGGGATTCGCCTGGAAGCTTTGCCGCACGAGAGTTTGCCCGGCAAAGGCGCCGGCCGCGGGGAGAAAGGAAATTTCGTTTTGACCACGTTTGAGGTCGAGGCCAATGCTTCCAGTGCGGCTCCGAACCCAGACTCGCTCGATCCACCGTTGATCGGCGCGTGGTATGCGCTCGGTCCCTTCCAGGCGGATTCTCCCAGGCAAGCCTTCGGCAAAGCGTTCATCGCGGAAAGCCAAGTTGACCTGAAGAAAACATATGAGGAGGGCGGGCTCAAATGGGTCAAACGCGAGGATTGGACCGATGGAGCGGTCCACGCCTTGCAAGGCGAAAACTCCGCCACGTATCTCTACCGCGTCCTCACGGCCCACCAGGCGCAGCAAATTATGGCGCTCATCGGCAGCGGCGACGGTGTCCAGGTGTGGTTAAACGGAAAGAGAATCTTCGCGAACGACATCGTGCGCGACGTGAAGACGGATCAGGATCGCGTCCGTCTGCGTCTGAACACCGGTGAGAACAAACTGCTGCTCAAGATCAGCAACGCCGCGGGCAGCAGCGGCTTTGCCTTCGCGTTGTCGAAGGAGGCCGTGACGAAGCATGCCGTAGATTTCGAGCGGGCGGTCGCGGATTTCAACAAACCCGGCTTCAACGTCATGACTGCGCTGGATGATCAGCCCGCGACGGGTTGGTCCTTGGGCGAAGGCGCGGCCTCCGTGAATCGGCATGCGTATTTCCTCTCGCGCCAACCGTTCGGTTTCCCCGAAGGAACTGAAATCAAAGTTCGGATGAAGTTTGAATCCGCCCGGCCGCGCAGTTCGCTCGGCCACTTCCGCATCGCCGTCACCGGAGCGAATGGACTGAGCGAATTCGCCGCGCTCCCGGACAACATGCGCGCTGACCTTGTCGTTCCCGAAGACAAGCTGACTCCGCCACAACAGCAGGAGCTTCGGACGTACTACCGCGAAACGTTCGTGGACGAAGTCAAGTCGATCAACAAAGTGCTGGCCGACCAGCGCGAGGCGCGGACGAAATTCGACCGCTCGATTCCATCCACGATGGTGATGCAAGAAATGGAGAAACCGCGCGAGACGCACATTTTGATTCGGGGCGATTTCCGCAACAAAGGCGAGAAAGTGGAGCCGGGCGTCCCCAGCGTGTTGCCGCCGTTGCCCGCCGGCGCGCCGGCCAATCGACTCGCGCTCGCCAGATGGTTGAGCGAGCCAGACCACCCGCTGGTCAGCCGCGTTACCGTCAATCGCTTTTGGCAAATGTGCTTCGGCACCGGCTTGGTCAAAACTGCCAACGACTTCGGCTCGCAAGGCGAGTGGCCGTCGCATCCGGAACTGCTTGACTGGCTCGCGACAGAGTTCATCCGGTCGAAGTGGGACATCAAAGCGTTCCAAAAACTCATCGTGATGTCCGCCACCTATCGCCAGTCTTCGCAGGTCACGCCGGACCTGCTGGAAAAGGACCCGGACAATCGGCTGCTTGCGCGGGCGCCGCGCTTGCGGCTCGAAGCGGAGTTCGTGCGCGACAACGCGCTTGCGATCGCCGGGGTGTTGAATCGCAAGATGGGCGGCGAAAGCGTGCGGCCCTATCAACCGGCCGGGCTGTGGGAAGCGATCGGATTTACGGACAATGGCAACTTCAGCAGCCAGGCTTACACGCAGAGCAAGGGCGATGACAACTACCGCCGCGGCCTGTACGTGTATTGGAAGCGCTCGCTGCCCTACGCGTCGTTCGTGACGTTCGACGCGCCCAACCGTGAAGTCTGCACCGTGAAACGCCCGCGCACCAATACGCCCCTCCAGGCGCTGGTGATGATGAACGATCCGGTTTATGTCGAGGCCGCGCGCTGTTTCGCCCAACGCATCATCCGCGAAGGCGGCGCCTCTGCGGCTCAGCGGGTCGCCTACGCGTTCCGGCTGGCGGTCGCACGTCCCCCCACCAGGCTGGAAGAGCAAATCCTGCTGAGCATCTACGAAAAGCAATTGGAGAAATTCCAGAACGACAAAGCCGCCGCGATGGCCTTGGTGACCATTGGCGAATCGCAGCCGCCGTTCGGCCTCGATCCCGCCGAATTGGCCGCCTGGACCGCCATCGGCAATGTGATCCTCAACCTTGATGAAACGATCACCAAAGGATGATCGAAATGACGAATATCGAATCCCGAATGACGAAATCCTCCAATCGTTGCGGCTGGCGCGCTCGATCCCTTGGAAGGTTGTTCGTCCTCCCTCTCCCAGCGGGAGAGGGCTGGGGTGAGGGAGAGCCACTGGCAACTCCGGACGGTCGCCATTCGACCGACGCTTTCACCCTCACGCTGACGCTCTCCCTCAAGGGAGAGGGAATGTCGAAGGTCGCGCTCGGACAAATCGGCTGCTCTTCCAACTCGGAAGGCTCCGACATTCGACATTCGACATTCTTTGGTCATTCGTCGTTAGTCCTTCGTCATTCTCCTTGTTTGCTATGACTCCGCAGAATCCATTCGAGCGCGAACTGGCCCAGGCAATGACGCGGCGGCATTTCTTCAGCCGCACCAGCCTTGGTCTCGGCACCCTTGCGCTTGGCTCGTTGCTCAATGACAGGCTGTCGGCGACGGCAGCCCAGAGCGGCGCGAAATCCTTCGGCACCGTCAACCCGCTGCATTTCGCGCCGCGGGCCAAACGGGTGATCTATCTCTTCATGTCAGGCGCGCCGTCGCACATCGACCTGTACGATTACAAACCCAAGCTCGCTCAGCTCACCGGCACGGAATTGCCGGCCTCCGTCCGGGGCAATCAGCGGATCACCGGCATGACCAGTGGCCAGGCCCAACTGCTCTGCGTCGGGTCGCCGTTCAAATTTGCCAAGTATGGCAAAGGCGGAGTCGAACTGTCCGAGTTGCTGCCGAACATCGCCAAAGTTGCCGATGAAATCGCCGTCGTTCGCTCGATGTTCACGGAGCCGATCAATCACGACCCGGCCGTGACCTTCATCGGCACGGGACACCAGCAACCCGGACGGCCCACGGTGGGCGCGTGGGCTTCGTATGGTTTGGGCAGCGAAAACCGAAACCTGCCGTCCTTCGTGGTTTTGCTCTCGGGCAGCGGCGGCCAGCCGCTTCAGGCGCGTTACTGGGGCAGCGGGTTCTTGCCGAGCACCCATCAGGGGGTTCAATTTCGGGGTTCGGGCGATCCCGTGTTGTTCGTCTCGAATCCCAAAGGCATGAGCCATCAAACGCGCCGCGAATTGCTGGATGGAATGCGGCAACTGAACGAAATCCAACTCAACGCCGTGGGCGATCCGGAGATTGCCACGCGCATCGAAGCCTACGAAATGGCCTATCGCATGCAGACCAGCGTGCCGGAATTGATGGACATTGCCAAAGAGCCGAAGGAGATCCTCGATCTTTACGGGGCGGAGCCGGGCAAGCCTTCCTTTGCCAACAACTGTTTGCTCGCGCGCCGGCTCGCCGAGCGCGACGTCCGCTTCATCCAATTGATCCATCGTGATTGGGACCATCACTCCGACTTGCCAAACGCGATCCGGCGCCAGGCGAAGCTAACCGACCAGGCCTCGGCAGCCCTCCTCACTGATCTGAAGAAACGCGGAATGCTGGAGGACACGCTCGTGATCTGGGGCGGTGAGTTCGGGCGCACGAGCTACAGCCAGGGCGAGATCAGCAAAACGACCTTTGGCCGTGATCATCATCCGAGATGTTTCAGCCTTTGGATGGCGGGCGGCGGCATCAAAGGGGGTATCACGATCGGGAGCACGGATGACTTCGGCTACAACGTGGCGGAAGAACCGGTGCACGTGCACGATTTTCACGCGACCATTCTCCACTGCCTCGGCATCGCCCACGAGAAACTGACCTTCAAGTTCCAAGGCCGCGATTTCCGGCTGACGGATATCGCGGGCAACGTCGTGCAAAAGCTGCTCGCGTAGGAAGTTGCTCGCAGTCAGGCGGAATCTCAACAAAAGGTAACGAAGCCAACAAAGTCTTCGTTCTCTTTTTTCCGTCTGTGAAAGTTTTTTATTCCGGTCGGAGTCTCGAAAAATAGCTTGTGACACTGCTTGCCAAATCCACGATAGCCGTAATGACGGTGTTCGCGATGCCGTCGCTTCCAGAGGTGGACTGACTGATTTCACAGCGTGGAACCGACGTCGATTGATCAGGCCGGGGAACTCGCAGTCAGGCGAGGTTTTGCGCTTCAATTCGCCAGCACGGCAGAGCGATGAGCAGATTCCGCTGCGGGATGGGGATCGGCTATACTTCGGAATCCGAGTTGAGTGATGAGAAATCGTGCCGGACTTTACCCAATTCGAAATTTTCTTCCGCCTCCGAACTCAGAATAACTAACTCGATTCAAGACTGATTGCGTAAATGCCGTTCTCGAAGAAACTGAGCAGGCGCCTTGCAGTAGGATCGTAACAGACAAAACCTCCCCTTCGACTGTCGGGGGGCGATCCGACGGACTTCGCTTCCACGAACTGTTTGTCCGTTCGCATCCGAAATATGTAAACGCGCGGAGGCGTCGGAGACGGATCGGACGACAGACAGCCATCGATGACAACGACGGCCTCAAGCGGCGGAAAATAAGCCGCGTACGGGTCTCGCCTACACTCCAAGCCAGGCAATGGAATGAGATTCATCCAACGGTTTTCCTGGAAATCAAAGCTCCACAAGTCCCCGAGCGGATGAAAGTGGCCGTCGAATTGTTTCAGGCCGGGAGAGCGCTCGCCTTGACGGCCGGTTGAGTTGCCGTCCCCGCCAAAGAGAAACATTCGAGAATCCGTTTCGTGTTGCAGGAGCCATCCGTATTGGCGGCCCCACGGCTCCCGCCCTGGCTGGTCCGGCTCAAGTTGCACCCATTCGCCGCGCGGTTGATCAAACTCCCAGCGCCAGTTGCGAACTCGAAGCAATCCATAACCTCCGAATACCCCGAATCGCTGCGTGACTGGATTCCAATAAGCCGCGTTTCCAAAATCCTTGTCGGACGCACCCGAACCTCCGACCGAGCTGAACTCGCCGGTGCGCGGGTCCAGTCGCCACAACGCCCCGCGTCCACCCGGAGCACACCAGAGCGTCCGTTCCAGAGGATGCAGCAACCAAGGCTGCCGAACTCTCGGCAAATGGCGCCTGGAACCGTGCGCAAGTTCAGCTCCAGGGTTTCAAGCTGGATCGAGTAGCATGCGGCCACGCTCTTCTGGCATTCCAGCGAGTGGATCACCTTCTCTTTGGAATCCACGGCGAGATGTTTCCTGGTCCACATACTCGGAATGTGATCCCAGCGCCGGAGCAGTTTCCATTGCGCAACGACTCCTTTTGATTTTGGAGCCTGGCGATGTCGCGACTGAAGCAACACTCCGGCAGCTCCCGCGGCGCTCCCGGCCGCAAGGGTCGTGATCCAACGGCGCCGGCTCACGCCGGGTCCCGTGCCGTCCGCGGCGCGCAACAATTCACGACGGAATTCCTCAGCCGAGTTGAATCGAGCGTTCGCCTGTCGATGGCAAGCTCGAAGAAGGACCGCGTTCAGTTGTTGCCCAAACGGATTCCAGTCGGCACGTTCCGCGCTGCGTTTCGGGAGTGATGGGAATTCAAGGCGATCACACCCCGTCCAAATCTCGTAAAGCGCCTTGCCCAGCGCGAACAAATCCGCGGCTTGATCCGCGCCGCCTTCGACCGGTTGAAATCCTTCCGTGCCGTTGAAGTCGAAGGGGCGGCCTGGCGCGGAAGCAAGCCCGTAATCACCCAGCTTCACTTCGCCGCCGACGATGAAGAGATTGGCTGGTTTGATGTCGCGATGGACCAGGCCGGCCGCGTGCAAGCATGCCAGGGCTTCACACAGCAATGCGCCGGCCCGAGCTGTCTCCTGGGCGTTGATCGAGCCACGCTCGATCACACGCAGCCGCAGGGTCGCGGGCGTGTAATCTGTTTTCTCGCTTCCCACCGCGCCATCCACATCGTCGGCCAGCGGCATCGACTCCCAGAGCCAGCCGCCCTCAGCGGTCAGGCCACAATCGAGGATCGGCATCAGGCCTTTGTGGTGCGTTAGTTTTTGCAGAAGGCGATGACGAGCCAGCGCTTCGGCAGGCGCAATGCCGGATGCCAGATGGAGAAGTTTGACAGCGACAAGGGAGCCATTGGTTGCCCGAGCGAGCGTGACAGTCGAACTGCCTCGTTCGGAAAGCAGCCGGACAAACTCGAAGCCGGCTGGCAACGGCGGCACGATGGATTGTTGGGCCTGCACGGCTTACTCACTCAATTCACCGCATACTCGTCGCGATGACGGTCTCGATCTCCTCGATCAAAACAGGCAAGTTCGGTCGAGTGAAACTCATTTGTGGAGCGGGAATGCGGTTGTGCTTCATGTCCGGCGGAACATGTTTGTGATGGGGATGGGAAACCTGCAATTGGGGATCCTGCGGATGAGGCTGCGCGTCATACCAGAACAGCTTTTCAGCTCCACGCCAAACTTCGTATCCATACGAATCGATGACGATAGGCAACCGGTCGAAAAGAATTCGCTCGCGAACCACAAGCCGGAATCCGTGATCAAACTGAAGCTCTCCGGCCACTCACCCCAGGGACGCTCCCAAACGCACTATCGTAAGCGTGGCGAGTCGGATCGATTTGAACTCCTCCGAAAGGCTATAGATAAAAAGCTCGTAATCCTCTGGCGTCCGCAGGGGATTGCTCATGCCGCCACGTGGATCAATCCCGCCAGACTCGCTTTGTTCTGCTGGATCCGTTCAATCTCATTCCGGTACTCGGCTTGGCGTGTCAACCAGGCACGGTACACGCTGGCCCACTCTCCAAAATCGAGCACCCAGTCATCGTTCTCCGGCTCGTCGCCGCTCATGTAGGCTGCGTAGAACACCTCGGAGCGGATTCCATACTTGCGCTCGAACGCCAGCAGTTCTTCCTCCAGCGCGTGAATATCCGCTAATATTTGCAGGGCTGTCATAAAACGCCTTTTCGCTCAAAAAAGAATGCTCTCGGCTCTAAAAAATCGCAAGTGGGATATCCAAGCCAAGCTGTCGTACTGCCTCAGTTTTGACTGGAGAAGGCCGGCCAAATCGTAGCGCAGGGTTGGACTCTGTTGTACCGCGGATTTCCAATCCGCAGCGCGCCGGCCTGTCTAACGCTCTGCAGACTGCAAGTCGGCGATACGGCAGACTCAAAATCGGCGCTACACCGCACAAAAGGACGAAGCACACCAGTAACCCCAGGATCTCTTCGTTCCCTTCGTTTCCTTCTGTGGAAAACGATCCCGTCTTCACTGCTCAGCAGCGCTTGGCGATAAGACAAAAGGCGCCTCCAGCAGATTCCGCCAAAGGGTGAGCATTTGCCGGCATCGCTTGCTTGGTTTCGGAAGTTTGATGGTCGTGCGCGGGGCCACACCGAGGTCTTGATCATCTCAATGGGCCTTTCTCCGGCTAAAAGCCCGATCCAATTTGTCCAGAAGTTCCAACCCGCGTTTCGCCGAACCTTTTGCGGCAAGGACGCGAAACCGGAGCTCGGTGTCATGTTGCGTGAGGGCCACCGTCGAAGCTCCTCCATGAGTTTGTTGACGCTGACTCCTCGGGCCTTGGCGAGATTTCGCAACCGTGCGTGTTTGTCTTCGGGTAATCTGATGGTGAGTGTGCTCATGTTTTACATTTCGTTCAAAAAGTTTTTCGGTGTCAAAATTTTGATGCAGGATGGACGGCTGGCTGTTCACGAACTGCAAGAATTAAACAGAAGGCAACAAAGGTAACAAAGGGTAAATCGATCTCACCGTAATGCCTCGGTCCTGGCCGGCGTAGCGCAGAGTTTCAATCTGCTGTATCGCCGAATTGCATTCGGCAGCCGCTCGACTTGTCCGGCGCGCTGCGGATTTCAAATCCGCGGTACGGCAGAGTTCAACTCTGCGTTACCAGCTCCGGCTTTTGCCCCCGGGCTAGACTGCGGATTACGAAGCACTCCTGCGCGGGATTCAAGATGCGACTCCCCGGCAGCCGCATAATCTCTTCGTTCCCTTCGTTTCCTTCTGTGAAAAACGATCCCGTCTTCACTGCTCGGCCGCGCCTGGCGATAAGACAAAAGGCGCCTCCAGCAGATTACGCCATTCGCGCCGTAACGCTCGGACCACGCGATGCCGGATGACCCACACGTTCGCGCTCGAAGTCTTGTGCAGCTTCGCCACTTGCTCGGCGGGTAATCCATGCAGCGCATTCGCCTCGAATATTTGCCAATGCTTCGGACGCGTCCGGGCGCGGACGCGAGCCAGACAGGCTTCCAAAAGGCTCCGCTCAGCTTCGGCTTGAGCGACCGGGTCAGTCGTGGGCGCCTCCGACGCGTGCAATTCCTCGCGTAATTCGTCCAGGCTTGCCGCCGAGAAAAGATGCTTCCGCCGCCGATGCAGCGCCTCGAAGATGCGCTGGTTGACGATTTGGTTGAGCCATGTGCGGAACCGGCAAACGGTCCGGTTGTATTCGAATTTCGGCAAGTAACGCGCGACCTTGACCATCGTTTCCTGGACCACGTCTTCCGCCTCTGTTTCGGACAGGCCGCTCGTCTTCGCGTGCGCTCGAATGCCGGGCGCGTAAAGCGCAAAGAATCGCTGCCAGCCCTCGTCATCCCGCCAGTCCTTCACAGACTCGATCAAATGCGGGTCGGTAGTTTGTGCGTAGAGCAGCACGTACAAGGATGGAGAGAAGGCTAAACTTCCAAAAAAGTGATAGTCGCCGTAACGTGCGAGTCCGGCCCAGAATAGTCGCTAACAAGGGGGAAGGCGGGATCGCCCGGTCGCTTAACATTCTTTAAGAGAAACCAGACGGAGATCGTCATCGCATCATGAGGTTTTCCGAGTTGAATTGAATCACCGATGTCAACGTGGCTGTCGGTGCCATTAAAAGAGTAGCACTTGTTCGGATTACCAAAACGATCCGGTGCAGGCGTCACATTGAAAGGCGTGGCATTATGGCCGTTCCCGCTCTCATCATTCGCATTCCCGTTGAATGGATAATACGCGACGAGTCCCCTGTTAAGATCTGACGGCGGGCTCCACGGCGATTCCATTCGGTAGAGTGCCTCAACTTCCGCACCCAACAAGGCGTGATTGTAGATACGGACGTCGTCAACTTTTCCCGCGAATCTTCAACGCCATTCCAATTTCCTATGTGAATAGATGCGGAAGAGGATCGGAAAGCACCCGACTGAGGGCCGGAAGCCACCAATTGGCCATCCAAGAACGCATCTATTTTGCTACCGTCATAGACGAGACCAAACTGATGCCAAGTACCCTTGCTTGGCGGGCTGGCGTAGATGTATTTGTGAGAACCGGTCCCAACCACGAAGGCCAACTGGCTTTGTCCAAGTTCGTAGCGAACAATGATGGCATAGCCACCGTTTGCTAGCTGCAGGAGCTCGGAGTAATCTGTCTGATTTGAATCCGACAGAAACCAACCTGTACAGGTAAACGCAGCTACATTGGCTAGTCCAGTTGATGGAACATTTACCTGGTCAGCCGCACCATTGAAGTGAAAGGACGCGTCAGCACTACCATGGCGGTCTGATGTTTTTTGGGCTCCGCTCACGGTGCCATGATTACCGTTCCCGCTCTCATCATTCGCGTTCCCGTTGAACGGATAATAGGCGACGAGACCTTTCGAGAAATCAAACGTTGACGGTGGTGCGACTTCTTGGACAGAGATTTTTCCGGTGTTATCAAAGTTTCCAATATCCATCACACCCAAGAAGAGGCGACTGGCACCACCAGGAACTGCAAACCGTTTGAAGTTCCCTTGCTTGGTTCGTCCAATTCCAATGAAAAACACCTGACCAAGCTTGGGTGAAATCGCTTCAAGGTCGCGGCTCTTTTCACTGCTGAAGTCTAATGATTCTGGGACTGCAGAAACGTTAGGAGGGCTGTCGCCCAGAAACACACCAATGAGACCAGAGATCGGGGCGGTTATGCCGGAAACGCCATTCTCCGTCCCTTTGGTGATTACCAGGTCACCGCCCTCTGCGCTGACCCGGGGATATCCGGGAGCAGTGGTAGAGTCACCGGAGACCAGAAACCTCAGGAAAGCACCGGGGACGATACCACTCGTCGTGAACTGCGCAGGCGATTGCGCTGGGGCCGAGTCTAAATTGGATGAGGCTTTGCTGCCGCTCGGCATCCCCGATAACCAGATGTTCCCCGTGGCTGGAACCTGGGTCTCTGCGACCACCATGAATTGCAAAAGAACCGACGGAACAAGAATCATTAGGTGCTTCATAAGCTTTTGATTGGTTGCGGCAGCGCAACTTAAGGTCTGACATGGCTGCGTTCAGTTTTTCGCTGCGGTCATTCGCGATTCCGATCCAGCACCCGGCTGGTCGGCAAACAAGCGAGCTTCTAACTTATTTAACCGACCGAGATGAGAATCCTTACAAAGCGTTCTGAAACCGGGGCGCAAAGCAGATTTGAGCACAGCAGACGGCCGGGGCGGAGCAGCGATAGACCGTAGCCCACAGCGCAAGCTGTGGGTGAGAACAAGGAAGATTGAGCCTAAAAACGGCGGTTGATTAGCCACAAAGATCACAAAGAAAAGGAATGGAGGAGAATTGCCGTCCACCCTGCGGGTGATCGGGTCTGCTGTCGAATGAGCCCGCAACTCTTTGTGTTCTCTGTGTTCTCTGTGGTTAAACTGCCTTTTCGAGGTTGAGAGCCGCGGAGCGGCGAAAGAAGGTTTTCGGCCAGATTGGATCTCTATCGCCCTTCCGGGGCTGAGGCCTCTGTCGTTCTGTTTCCCACGGCTTGCGCCGTGGGCTACGTTCTTCCGCCACTCCGTGGCTGGCTTCGGAGTTTCGGAGAGTTGACGAAGCCGCGGCTTGGTTCCAGAGTAACTGCATCACTTAGCGCCTCGAACGACATGGCCATTTCATTCCGCAAAAGAGCTTCATGAAGACAAAGGCCCACTTGTCCATGAACCCGGTAGGGACGCGGGGGAACGCGTCCCTGACATCCTGGCAAGAGGCCCAAAATCGGGGACGGAGTTGAATCCGTCCCTGCCAGGTTCAGGGGCGCAATGCGCGCCCTTGTTCAGGGAAATCATTTCGCAGAAAGACATTCGTGAAGCTGAAGGTGCGGACGGCGCGCGGGACGAAATCTCCTTCCGTGACCACCAACGACCGCCGCAAAGCTCCCCCATTCGCGTCCATTCGCGTCCATTCGTGGTTTCCCACTCAACCGCTATCGATGTGCCTTCTGGTCTGGACGCTTTTGCAATCATTGGTCGCGAACCTGCCTGCGCGTGCCGGTCTAGCCGCCGAATCACCTAAAGACATCAAGAGCAATTGGTGGTCGTTCAAATCACTGCAACGGCCTGCGGTGCCGGTGTTCACGGGGCCGGATGGCAGGTGGATTCGCAATCCCATCGATGCGTTCATCCTGGCGAAACTCCGCGAAAAGGCCCTCGCGCCCTCGCCCGAAGCGGATCGCCGCGCTCTGATGCGGCGGCTGTCTTTCGATTTGATCGGCCTTCCCCCGACACCGGAGGATCTCGACGCGTTTCTTGCGGACTCCAATCCGAAGGCCTACGAGAGCCTTGTGGATCGGCTTCTCGCTTCGCCGCACTACGGCGAACGCTGGGCGCGGCACTGGCTGGACGTCGTGCACTACGGCGAAACGCACGGCTACGACAAGGACAAGCCGCGCCCCAATGCCTGGCCTTATCGGGACTACGTCATTCGCGCTTTCAACTCCGACAAGCCCTACTCGCGCTTCGTGCAAGAGCAAATCGCCGGCGACGTGCTGGCCCCCGACACGGTGGACGGAATCGAAGCCACGGGTTTCATCGCGGCGGGTCCGTGGGATTTGATCGGGCACATGGAAGTGCCCGAAGACAAAACGGACGGCAAGATCGCTCGGCATCTGGACCGCGACGACATGGTTTCGAACACGATGGGCACGTTCGTGAGTTTGACGGTGCATTGCGCCCAATGCCACGACCACAAATTCGATCCCATCGCCCAGGAGGATTACTACAGCCTGCAAGCGGCGTTCGCGGCGTTGGACCGCGCCGACCGCAAATACTATCCCGACCCCGCGCTGACCCGGAAACGCTCGGATCTCGAAGCCCGGCAACGCGCGCTTGCGGAAAGGAAAAAGACGCTCGACGAAAAGATCTCGAAACTCGGCGGGAGCGAGTTGGCCGATCTGGACAAGAAAATCGAATCCGCACGCAAAGCGTCCAACAACGCCGAGCGTCCGGAATTTGGCTATCACAGTCAGATTGAAGCCACGCCCGACCACACGAAATGGGTCCAGGTCGATCTGGGCCGCCCGGTGGCCATCGACAAGGTGATCTACGCCGGGTGCCACGACGACTTCAACAACATCGGCGACGGATTCGGCTTCCCCGTGCGCTTCAAGATCGAGATTTCAAACAATCCGGAATTCAACGGGGGCGCCGTTCGCATCGTCGATCACACGCAGGCCGACTTTACCAATCCCGGCGTGGATCCTCAGACCGCCATCGTCAACGGCAAACTCGCCCGCTACGTGCGTGTGACGGCCACGAAGCTCGCGCCGCGGAAGGAGGATTACATCTTCGCGCTCGGGGAATTGAGCGTGATCGACCTCGACGGCAAAAACGCCGCCCTGAGTGCCACGGTCACGGCGCTCGACTCCATCGAAGCACCGGTTCGTTGGCAGATGAAGAACCTTGTGGACGGTTACACCTACACCAAAACAAAGCAAAGCCCGGAAGCGCTGGCCCAATTACAGAAGGAACGGCAGGCGCTGCTGGATCGGGTCATGGACGCAAGCACGAAGGACGAATTGAGCGAAGCAACGAAGTCGCTCGCGGATGTGGATTCGGAGATATCGAAGCTCCCCAAGCCGAGCCTGGCTTACGTTGGAGCGGTCCACTATGGAAGCGGTGCGTTCAGAGGCACCGGACCGGATGGCGGCAAACCGCGTCCGATTCACCTTCTCAATCGCGGTGACGTCAGGAATCCGGGACCCGAAGCCGTCCCCGGCGCGTTGAAATCCGTGGCCGGCTTGCCCGCGCGTTTCGAGCTTTCGCCGGGACACTCCGAAGGCGCGCGGCGCGCGGCCTTGGCGCACTGGATCACGGACCGGCGCAACCCGTTCACATGGCGATCCATTGTCAATCGCGTCTGGCTGTATCATTTCGGACGCGGCCTCGTCGATACGCCCGATGATTTTGGGCGCATGGGACAATTGCCCACGCATCCGGAACTGCTCGATTGGCTCGCGACGGAATTCAGAGACAACGGCCAATCGCTGAAGCAACTGCATCGTCTCCTGGTCACGAGCGCCGCCTATCGGCAAATGTCCGCAGGCAACGAGGCGTTTGCGAAAATCGATGCGAACAACGCCTATTATTGGCGCATGAACCGCCGGCGGCTGGAAGCCGAAGCCATTCGCGACAGCGTCCTGTTCGTCAGCGGCAAGCTCGAGGCAAAGATGTACGGACCGAGCTTTCAGGACTTCGTGATCGAGAAGCCGGAGCACTCCCCGCACTACGGATATCATCTGCACGATCCGGAGGATCCGCGTTCGCACCGGCGTTCCATTTATCGCTTCATCGTGCGCTCGCAGCAGCAGCCGTTCATGACGACCCTCGACTGCGCCGATCCTTCCATGCGCGTGGACAAGCGCAACGAAACGCTCTCCGCGCTTCAGGCGCTGGCGTTATTGAACGATGCGTTCATGCTCAGCATGGCGAAACATTTCGCCGCGCGTGTGGATAACGCGAACGGCGAACTGGAGGACAAAGTTGCCTTTGCGTTCCGGTTGGCCATCGGTCGTCGTGCGACCGCGCCGGAGCGAACCGAACTGTCCACTTACGCGAAGCAACATGGGTTGGCGAACACGTGCCGGGTGATCCTGAATCTGAACGAATTCCTTTTCGTGGACTAGCCCGGTCGAATCCTCTATGATTCCACATAAGGTAACAAAGGAAACGAAGGTTGAAACATCATTGGCCGCCGAAGAACGACCACCTTTGTTCTCTTCGTTGCCTTCTGTAAAAGGAGGAGAAACCATGCACCCGTTGTTTGCAAAGTCTGATAAGCTCAGCCGTGAGGCAATCGCGGCCGCAATCGAAGTCCACCGGTACAGAGGCCCAGGACTGATCGAAAGCGTCTATGAAAAGTGCCTGATGCACGAACTGGCCTTACGAAAGCTCTCCGCAGTTAATCAGAAAGTTGTCAGCATCGAGTACAAAGGCTTGGTCTTTGACGAACCGCTACGTTTCGATGTTCTAATTGAAGATTGCCTGTTACTGGAGTTGAAAGCGGTCCGGGAAATCCTCCCTATTCACAAGGCGCAGCTTTTGAGTTACATGAGACTCCTGGATGTGCCGGTTGGTTTGCTGATCAATTTCCACGAACTGAAGCTTGTGGACGGCATCCGGCGCTTGATACTGCCCGGCGCGAATCGATGAAGACAGAAGAGCATTTTACAAAAGATAACGAAGATAACGAAGGATCCATTTCAGCTCACTCGAGAGCGCCCGGTTTTCTTCGTGTCCTTCGTTACATTTTGTTTAGTCCCCAACGCTGCAGTTCATGAACGCATCGCTTTATCATCGTGTGGCGCATCCACCACAGCTCATGACTCGCCGCGAGTTTTTGTGGGCTTCGGGGGGAGGACTCGGCGGGATCGCGTTGAGCTGCTTGCTTGATCAGGCGCGGATGTTGGCCGCTCCGGCCAGTGCCCATGGCCTGGTCAGTGGGGCATTGCATCATCCGGCCAAAGCCAAACGCGTCGTTCAGTTGTTCATGGGCGGCGCGGCCAGCCACGTTGATACTTTCGATTACAAGCCGGAGCTCGTGAAGCGCCATGGGCAACCTTGGGACCCCGGCGAGAAAGTGGAGCTGTTTCAGAACGGCCACGGCGCGACCTTCGCCTCGCCTTGGGGCTGGAAGCAATACGGCCAATCCGGAAAACACCTCAATGAAATCGTCAACGCGCTGGGCGCGTGCGTGGACGACATCGCTTTCATTCACAATCTGGTCGGCAAAACCGGCGTTCACAGCCAGGCGACGTATCTGCAAGCGACCGGATTTCAGATGCCGGGCTTTCCAGGGATGGGTTGCTGGGTGAGTTACGCCCTCGGAAGCTTGAACGAGAATCTGCCAACGTTCGTGGTCTTGCCCGACCACCGCGGCTACGCCTCCAACGGCCCGAAGAACTGGGATTCAGCTTTCCTGCCTTCCCGACATTCCGGGACAACGATCTGGCCCGGCACGGATCATCCCATTACGGATCTTTTTCCCGCCAAACAAGGCGACTTCATCACGAAGAAAAGCGATGCCGATGCGCTCGCGATCATGACGCGCTTGAACCGCGAGCACGCCCTTTCGCGCGCCGGAGACGAGCGGCTGGATGCTCGGATTCGGTCCTATGAGCTGGCCGCCCGCATGCAACTGGCCGCGCCCGAAGCATTGGATATCTCCAAAGAACCCGACTACATCCTCGACCTCTACGGGCTGAATCATGGCGTCCAGACCTTTGACAAGGAAATCAACCCGATTGAAGAGGCGGATTACTTTGGCCGCAAATGTCTCGTGGCCCGGCGGCTGCTCGAGCGAGGTGTGCGCTTCGTGCAGATTTGGTCCGGGAACGACAATGGGTTCCCGCGCCGCAACTGGGATTCTCACGAAGACATCAAGCGCGATCACGGCCCGCTGGCGATCGGCATGGCCCGAGGCGCTTCGGCTTTGATTCAGGACCTCAAACAGCGCGGGAT
>JACPRI010000227.1 GCA_016190065.1 Verrucomicrobiota bacterium | reverse complement strand
GCATTCGGCGCGGGCCACCAGTGCCAGCCGAGTTTGTTGTGCGCTCTGGCCACACGGCGGCCCATGGGCGCAAGCGGCGCGGGCGGCAACGGAAGCTCCTTGCTCGGAGGAAACGCAGTGTCTCCGGCAAGTCCTGAAACGCCGAAGTCGCGTTCGACCCTTTCGTAAAACGGTTCCAGGTCTTCGTAGGTGAGCGGCCAATCGTCCGCCACGCCGTCGAGCGTGCGAACACGAAAATCCGACGGCATGTTTCGCTGCCAATGCGCGGCGTAGATCACCGTGCCGCCACCGACGGCGTTGTAGAGAACCGCAGAAATGTCGGAGTCCTTGTCGTCGATCGGATAATCCGCCGGCGCCTGGCGGCGATTCGGATTGCCCGACCAATAACGGCCCGCGGTGATTTCAAAATCCGGATGCTCCGCGCGGGCTTTGGAATAATCCGGCCAATCTCCTTGTTCGAGCACGACGACCCGAAGGCCAGCTTCGAGGAAACGCTTCGCCGCGACCGCGCCGGTCGGGCCGGCGCCGATGATCAAAACGTCGGGGTCAGGCTCGGAGGTGTCGGCGGGCATAACTCGGAGATCCGAGGTCCGAAACAAATCTCCCTCTCCCAGCGGGAGAGGGTTGGGGTGAGGGAGAACTTCCGGCCGCTCTCAAGATAATGGAATTGCCTGAAGCCTTCACCCTCACCCTGTCCCTCTCCCCTCAAGGGAGAGGGAATGCGAGGCGTTGGCCTTCGCTCGCTCTATTGTCTGGCGCGATAAAACCGCGCAGCGGCGTCGGGTTTGACTTTCACCGGTGAGACCGCATTCGCGACTGTCGCCCAACCGCTCGTCAGCGTCGTGGACGATTCGAGAGTTCCAGCGCTCCAGGTAATTTCCAGTTCTGCGCCCGATCGTTTGATGCTCAAAGTCGGCGGCTTGACAGTCTCGGCCACGGGCACGGTGAAGCCAAAAGCGCGGGGCACCGTGCTATTGAAGCCCGTCTGGCTGAGATAAAAGTCATCGAAGTAGAGATTCGTCGAAGTGCTATGGCCGCTGAGGCCGCCGATGATGAGCTTGTCCAGATCCTTGGTCGTAAAGCCCACATCGGCTTGGCCGACCGGATTGCGAGCGGAGACGTAATCCGTGACGATTTTCGTGCGCTGGGAGGCCCCATCTTTTTGGGCGTAGATGGTGTAGGTGTCGCCCGTTGAGGTTTGATCAGCCGGGAACGGATCGTTCTTGAAGTCCACCCACACATTGTAGGCTGATTTCTGAGCGACCACCGGGTCAGCGCCAAAATCGACCGGAGAGCCGTTGCCGTTGGCGCCTCCCACCTGCACGCCGGTTCCCACTTCATTGCTAATGACAGCGCCGGGGCCGATGTCATTCCCACTCCCGCCCACGTCACTGCCGAACCGAACGCTGCGATCCGTCACGCCCGCCGTCCCCTTAACTGGTTCTGCTTCATCGCCGGAAACGTAAACGCGGAAGAACAGCGTGCGCTGGCTGCCCTCTTTGATGGTAAGTGGGCCGAGCCGCAATGACGCGGTGGCATCGCCGCCTCTTGGCGCAACGAGCTTGTTGCCGCTGATATCCACGACCGAGAAATCGTTCCCGTCCAGGTCAGCCCAGCCGCCCTGCCCGTTCAGGGCTCCGACGGAATAACGATCGAAATTGTCGATCAACGTCCATCCCGGAGAAACGCCATCAATGGCCGCAACGCTCACGGTTTGAGAAGCCGTTTCCACGCCGCGTTTCAACGTCAATTTGAAAGTCCGGCTGGTGCTCAGCGTCACTTCGGTAGAACCCAGGCCGGAGACGGTTTTCGCCGTGACATCGCCGACTCCCTGGTCGATTTCCACCTGCACATTCTTGGTGACGTCCCAGCTTAAGAGAACTTTGTCGCCCACTGCAGCAGCAGGCAAGCTGGACTTGAATGAACGGATGGCCAACGGTTGCGGTTTGCTGAACGGCACCGGCGTCCCGGTGGTCACGACGGCCTTGACTTCGTCCGCCGAGAGCGCGCGGCTCCACAAGGCCACGTCGTCGATCAGGCCGGTAACCCAATGCGTGGGATTGGCGCGCAGGATTCCCCCGACAGTCGTCGTGTTGATGCGCCAGGCTCCCGCCTCTTTGGCCGGAATCTCCAACGCGTCTTTCAGGCCGTCGATGTAAAGCGCACGAGTGCCGTCGGCCTGCTGGACAAAGGCCAGATGATGCCAGGCGCCGTCCAGCGGCTCACCCTCGCTCTTGATGTGATTGACGGTCGCCCAGCCCGATTGCCGGAAAAAGACGTCCAGCTTGCCCGTGCCACCGCCGCTGTCGGTGCCCAGGTTGAAGAGCGGATCGTTATTCGAGGTGCTGCCTTCGGAGAACAGACGCAAATCGGTCTGCCCCGTGCCCGTGACATTGGCCCACATCGAGATCGTGACGGCGGGATGCTGATTGATGGGCAACTGTTCGCCCGCGTTGTTGATCCGCTTGAGCAACGTCTGGCGGGTGTTGTCGAACTTGAACGCTTTGCCCACTTTGCCCGTCACGAGATCCGCGGCGGTGAGATTGGCCAACTCCAGATCGTAGCCGCTGACCAGGTCCGGAGTTTTCACACCGACAACTTCATCGAGCGGCCAATAAGAGACCATCCCTTTGGCCAATGGTGAAAAGACGCTGCTCAAACTCTCTTTGAAAACCTGCTGCACTTCGGCGTCCGAAAGCGCGCGGCTCCAGAGCGCGACGTCGTCAATCAAACCCGTGATCCAGTGCGTGGGATTGGCCCGCAGAATGCCTCCGACCGTCGTTGTGTTGATACGCCACGCGCCCGCGTCTTTGGGTGGAATTTCCAATGCGTCTTTCGTGCCATCGATGTAGAGGGCGCGAGACCCATCGGATTGCTGGACAAAGGCCAGATGATGCCAGGCACCGTCCAGCGGCTCACCCTCACTCTTCAGATGATTGACCGTCGTCCAGCCACTCTGGCGGAAATAATAATCAAGCTTGCCCGTGCCGCCGCCACTGTCGGTGCCCAGGTTGAAGAGCGGATCGTTGTTCGAGGTGCTGCCTTCGGAGAACAAGCGCAAGTCGGTCTGGCCCGTGCCCGTGACGTTCGCCCACATGACGATGGTGACGGCTGGATGCTGATTGATGGGCAACTGTTCGCCGGGGTTGTTGATCCGCCGAAGCATCGTCTGGCGGGCGTTGTCGAACTTAAAGGCTTTGCCCACCTTGCCGGCCACGAGATCCGCGGCCGTCAGATTGGCCAGTTCCAAATCATAGCCGCTAACCAAATCTGGGGTTTTGGTCCCCACCACGTCGTCGAGCGGCCAATAGGAAACCAAGCCATCTTTCAAGGCCGCTTGGGCAACTAGGCTGAAAACCGTGGTGATCACAGCAATGAGGGTCGCGATGAGGAAACGAAAACTGCGAATCCGGGTTGGTTGAGGTCTCATAGGCATTGAATGGGGTTGTGTGTTGTCGTCGGGAACGCCGAAAAATAACCAGGGACAAGCGCCTGGAGCAAGTACATTGTAGCTAAGCCAGCAATTCTATTCATGAATCTGGTAAGGACGCGTTCCACCGCGTCCCTGAAATCCTGACAACCCAAAAAGTCAGGGACGGAGTGGAATCCGTCCCGACCCGCCGAGCCGCCTGAGAATTGCCGTCGGGTCGCGCTTGAATTTGGGCCCGGGGACGGGGTAGATTCCTTTGTAGATCGGAAAGAAACCCTCGCTGATTAATGCCGGCGGCAGCAACACGAACCATCGACCCGCATTCGCTGCACGCATGAACATAGATCGCAAAATCACGGCGGGCAAACAGCACGACGCTGAAGGCCACCCGAAAGTGTTTACCCTCACTCTCGGCACTGAAACGGTGACGCTTGATCCGGGCAAAACCTGGATCAAGGCTGACGTTTTCAAATGGGTCACGCGCGGTCTGATCGAGGAGCCGCAATCCTTTCATGTGCTGGCGGACGGCACCGTCGATGTCAACGGCGAGAAGGTCGGCCTTCTCGACCCGGCAGGCATCGCCCGGCTCGAACATGAAATGAACAAACGGCACGCGGCGCCCGCGGCCTTCAAAGCCCAGGCTGCGGCAAGTCCGCGCGCGGCCGCGGCCGCCGCACAGGCACCGCGCTCGGATCGCGTCCAATTCAAAGTCAGAGTGGATCACCTGGGGCATTTGATGGTCGAATGCCGTCGCGGCAGCGATCGAGGGGAAACCGGGTTGCGCGGCCTTCCCAGCCTGATCCAAAACGGCCTGATGCTCAAACCCAAGAACCTTCACGTGGACCCGCTGCTTCGGGCGGTGGAGATCGACGGCACCCGCTTTGAATGCGATGGGACCGGCGCGCAGCAACTCGAACAGGCGCTCAACGCCCATTACGCGCCGAAGCTGCAGTCCGAGGCGGACAGCGCCGTGGAGATCAAAGAGAATCCCGCCGCCTCGACCGGATTTGACATCCGATTTGTCACCCTGCGGGCGGGCGCGCGCTTCGAGATCAAAGGCCACCTTTCGCAGGACAACCTGGACATTCTTCAAGATCCCAACCGGTGCGAGTTGCTCAAGCCGGGGATCGTGCTGCGGTTGTCTCCGCCTTTCCTGTTGATTCGCCATCGGCGTCATGATGGGAGTGAAGAAAGAATGCCTGAGTTTCCGGATGTCCAATACCGGCACATCGCTGCGCACCAACTTCAGAAGCTCCTGAACCACCCGTTGATCCGGCGGACGACTGGAACCGCCGCGCTGGAAACTGCATCGGAAACCGAGCAACCCAAAGAAATCGTCGCGATGGGGCTGGAACGGAATCCGCACAACAAATCGCTCCTCTGGCTGAAGTGCCTGATGACTCAAGGCGGTGCGGAAGGAAAAGCGTTCACTCATCACAATGTGGTTGACCTGCAGCACCGCGGCGTCTTTCGGTCTGAGTTCGATGTTTCGTTGTCGCTCGATCACCGCACGCTCGGGATTCTGAACAAGCTGACGAACCAGGAAGACAAAATCACCGTGGACAGCAGCAGCAGCGATGAAGACCTCGCCAAAGCGAGCCAACTCCTCACGGCGGCCTTGAAACCGCCTTCCGCCAAACCTTCTGAAGCCCGGGCTGAAAGCAAATCCGCTCCTGAGCCACAGAACGCGGACCCGCCGCGTGACGCAAAGTCGGCCACGACCACGTCCGACGCGCCTCATGAAAGCACGGCTCTCGAATCAGAGCGTCGAACTCCGATTCGGCGCGAATCAGAACCGCCGATCAAAACTCAACCGGCCGAAAAGGAGTTCGGCGCTCCGGTGTCGAGGACAGAATCGATGCCCGATCAAGAGGCGGCGGAGTATTCCCATCGGTTCATGGGCCGTGAGCAGGTCCGTAAGGAACACGAAGCTCTCCAGGAACCCAGCCCGTTGCCCCTCCCAAGAGCGGACCTCGCGACTGCTGCTTCAAACGAGGTTCCCCTCCAGCGAGAGGCCGGCGTCGGTGGCGCGCCCGTAGCACAACCCAAAACCCATGCGACGCCTTCCGAAGAACCCCCGCTCGACGCCGCAGTGCTGACATTGTTCCAAGAAACCGATCCGCTCTTGATTAATGTGGCGGTGTTCCGCTGCTTGACGCAGCGACTGGGAGTTCCGGCCCAAGATGTGGCACTGAGCCTGGAGCGGGTTTTTGAGAACCGCCGCTTCCAGGTGATCAGCTTTACCCATCCGGAAGTCACGAACGTTCTCGAATTGCGCTCGGATGAATTCACCGGCTTCTACCTTTCCCACGTCAGCGAGCGGAAGATTCTTCTCGTCTATGCGCGGGACGGCAAACATATCGAGTGGGGAACGATCAAATGCGCGCTCCAAGCGTCGGTCGCTTCGGAGCCGGACGAATTTCGAGGCAGCGCCCTGCTCGGCTTGGCCCAGAATCGCGCCGGTCATTTTGTTTTTGTCGTGACTCCCGAGTATAAGAACTGGACGAAATCGCGCGCGAAAACTTACGAGGAAGCGGGAGTGAATTTTGCCACGGTGAAAGAAATCGCCGCCGCCCCGGGTGAATACCTGCTCATCTGGCCGGAACCGGTCCCAACCACTAATTGACACTAATGAACACTAATGGGGCAGGCTCTAGATTTCGTGAGCGGGCAGGATGATTCACCGATGCCAGGCCCTGCAGATTAGTGTCCATGAGTGTTAATCAGTGGTTTACTCTCCGCCTCAGGTTCAGCCGAGGTTCGGTCGAAGAGCCCATTTGCCGTTGATCATCGAGCCGGCAACCTCGCCTGAGTAGTTAACGATCGATTCGAACAAATCTTTTTCCTTCGCCGCGATCGGCAGCGCGATGAAATCCGCGAACGTCCCTGGGATGAGTTGGCCAATTTTTCCAGCCATGCCCAAAGCGCGCCCGCCGTTCAGCGTGGCCAACTTCACGATCGTTTCCGGCGGCACGTCATCATGAGCGGCGGAAAAGGCGCGCATTTCCGCAAACAGGTCCAGTTCGGGCTTTTGCCGGCGGGTCGAGGCCACGCTCACTAGGCTGTCCGTGCCCAGGCAACTATTCACTCCCACGTTCGACAGCTTCGCGAACGGAAACGGGTCGTGCTGAAAGTATTGATGGCTCCGTGGACAGTGCGCGACACTGACTTTCCGCCGCGCCAGGAGTTCGGCGTCGCCTTCGGCCAGATAGTTGACGTGAACCGCCAAAAGGTTCTCTCCCAGCAAGCCATTCCGCTGAAGGTGCTGCACGGGCGAACCCAGGCCGCAATCCGATGTGTCGCGCTGCCGTCTGAGCCAATCATAGAGCGGCCCGCGCCTGTGGGTGAACATTTCGAACTCCGCCTGCGACTCGGATACGTGCATCGTCACGCGCCAGCGGCGTTGACGCGACTTCGCCGCCGTCGCCCTCAGCAAGTCCGCCGTGGTCGAATACGGCGCGTGTGGAGACAACGCCGCCGAAGAAATTTCATGCGAGAGGAGATCGATCCGCTCCACCGTTTCTTTCAAGATTTCCGGAGCGGAGCGGCGAGCGCGGACGCCGGTCATCTCGAGAAACGAAACGACGCGCAGAGGCGTGGCCGTCCAGACTTCGGGCAGCAACTCCGGCACGGCCTCGATGTCCGCAACCGTGGTCACGCCGCGACGGACCAGCATTTTGGCGCCGTGCAGCCAGGATTGCGCGTAGTCCGAGTAGGTCCACTGCGCCTTCAGGGCCAGCAGCGCCTTGATCCAATCCGGAAATGATTTGGGCCGGGGAATTTGCCCACGCATGTCGGTGTAATCCAAATGGCAGTGGGCATTGACCAGGCCGGGCATCAACAAAACTTCCCCGAGGTCGAAAATCTCCTCGCCCGACGGACCGCGAATCTCCTTCCACGGTGCGGCGGCAGCGATGCGGCTGCCGGTGATTCGAACCGCCCCATTGTCGAGGGGCGGCCGGCTTATTGGAAGAATCGTTCGAGCGCGAAGGATCACGATCGGCTAAGCCAACAATTCAGCAAAGAACCACGAATGAACACGAATTCAGCGGCGACCCAATCCAACCTATTTAACCGGTTTAACGTTTTAACCCTTTTAACGTTGTAACGCGCTCGGCTGCGGCTGTGCCACGCTGCCATTAGTGTCGATTAGTGTCCATTAGTGGTTAAATGAGGCTTCGGTC
The DNA here is from genome assembly GCA_016190065.1 of Verrucomicrobiota bacterium. Lineage (GTDB taxonomy): Bacteria > Verrucomicrobiota > Verrucomicrobiia > Limisphaerales > SIBE01 > VHCZ01. The sequence continues at coordinate 1,666 of JACPRI010000227.1, read as the reverse complement.
TTCAGATCTCAGTTTCCTGGCGCTTGCGTTTTGTTTTCGCCGCTTCGGTGTGTTTGCGGGCTTTATACTTGCTGTGGCGCTTGCGGATCTGCTGTTCGATTTTCTTCGTCACCAAATCAATCGCCGCGTAAAGGTCCCGTTCGGAGTCTTCGGCAAAAAGGTCAGGTCCCGGCACGGTCAGGCGCATCGTGCATTTGAACGAGCGTTCCGGCATTTTCTTATGGTCGTGCTCCAGCGTGACGCGAACGTCGATGGCGAACCGGTCCAGATGCTCCAGCTTGTCAATCCGGTCCCGAATATGGTCCTCGATGGCCTTGGTCAGCGTCACGCTATGCGTCGATAGAATCAAGTTCATGCGGGAATGATGCTCAGGGCCTTGGACAAAATCCAGACAAACCAATCCATTTGAATTTCTCGCCCGCATCTTCACGCACTCACACCCGGTAGGGACGGATTCCACTCCGTCCCTGACTTATCTCGACGTGCCTAAACGGATATCAGTGATCCGGCGGAACGTGACCTTCCCAAAGTCAATGGCAGGGCATCGAACAAACATCTGATTCTCTTCGTAACGCCGACGATCGTTGATCCCGCTGGAAACCGGGTCCATCCGCCGCACAAACCTTCCAACTGATGAACATGAAAACGCGGCTGAAATGGCCGAGATTCGCAACCACTAATTGACACTAATAAACACTAATGACAGAAGCGTGCTCACGTTCATGCCAAAGGATGGTCTCCTTCAGCGCTCTAAGTGAGGGGAAAGAGCGCTCAGACAAGTTCCGCGCGGTTGGATTCTCGCCGATGGGGTCAGGAGCGCTGAAATCAGCTCAAGACGAATTGGCGATGGTCGGCGAACGCGCTTCGGAGCGACGACGAAATCCGGTTCTGCAACGCTTGCAGCTCTTGATACCGCTGAACGTTTTCCTTTCGAGGATGGGCGGTTTCGGCACGGTTCAGTTGGACGAATTGATCCGTGATGTCCGCGATGGCCACTTTCTCACCTTGCTCGCGGCGCCAGCACCAGAGCGCCTGCAACGCCGCTCCGTAAGCCGCGCCTTCGCTGACTTTCAACGTCACGACTTCCGCGTTGAAAATGTCGGCCATGATTTGCCGCCAGACTTTGGAGTTGGCGCCGCCGCCGGTCGCGCGGATTTGCTTTGGCTTCACGCCCAATTCCGCCAAACGGCGCAAGCCGTAGTTCATGCCCAGCGTCACGCCTTCCATCGCGGCGCGGGCGTAGTGATGCGCGGTGAACGTCTTCGGGGTTACGCCGAAGAAGACGCCGGTGCCGTCGGGCACGTTCGGCGTGCGCTCGCCTTCGAGATACGGCAGCAAAATCAATCCAGCGGCGCCGGGCGGCGCTTGGGCGACGGCGGCATCGAATTGCGCGTGGTCCATTTGAAAATCGCGCCGGACCATTTCCGTGGCGACGGTCACGTTCATCGTGCAGAGCAGCGGGAGCCAACGATTCGTGGAGTCGCAGAAAGCGGCGATCTCGCCTTGCGGATCGATGGCCGGTTTTTCCGAACAGGCGTAAATCGTGCCGCTCGTGCCAAAGCTCGCAGTGATGACGCCCTGGCGCGTGTTGCCGGTGCCGATGGCACCCATCATGTTGTCACCGCCACCGGCGCTCACGAGGACGTCCGTGTCCAAACCGAGCGCT
>JACPRI010000225.1 GCA_016190065.1 Verrucomicrobiota bacterium | reverse complement strand
GCGGAGGATACCGAAAAAGCAGGAGCGAAATTCTCGGAATCCCAGAAAATTCAACCCCGGCGAAATCAGGGCGACAACATCGACCACCTTCCGAAATTACCGAGCGCGCAATCAGATGCTGGCAGAGTTCAGCTTTTGAAGTTAAGATCCGCGACCAATGCAATCTCTCGTTGCCCAGACCCGACGGCCCTTCCGCCGCGCCTTCACGCTCATCGAATTGCTGGTGGTCATTGCCATCATCGCCATTCTCGCCGGGATGTTGCTGCCCGCTTTGGCCACGGCGAAAGCGAAGGCGCTGGCCATCAGTTGCATCAACAACACCAAGCAACTGCAAATGACCTGGGTGCTTTACAACAACGACAACGACGGACGGATCGTGCTGAATCCAGGCGCCGTCGCCGTGAACCAGACGAACTTTTCCTGGTGCGTTGCCGGCGAGCGCCCCGGCGCAACGGGCTATGTCTCCGGCGGCGAGACCAACGTCAATCTGTTCATGCACGGACTCCTGGGCAAATACGCGCTGACGCCGCTGCTGTTCCGGTGTCCGGCGGACAAGTTCGTTTATCCCGGAACGAAAGGTCCCTTGGCGCGGAGTTACGCCATGAACAACTGGATGAACGGCTACTGCCGGGGGACGACGACGCCGAGGCTTTATGAGCGGGAGGCACAAATGCTCCGCCCGTCCTTGCTGTTCGTGTTCATCCACGAAGATCCCAACACCATCGACGACGGCACGATCGCCATCGATCTCAGCCCCGGCACGACGAACAGTTGGTCGAACAGCAACACGGCCGCGGCTCTGCACGGCGGCTCGACCAGCATTGGCTTCGCGGACGGCCATGCCGAACTGCACCGCTGGCGCGGCGTCATGAAATCGACCGGCCCGGTCCGGGGCGTCACCACGGTTAACACGGCGGTCCGGCCCAACTTGGACGCGAATTGGCTGAAGGAACGCACTTCCGAGCCAAAGTGAGAGAAGGCTTCTTCCTCGTCTCCCCGCAAGGAACGATTGGGGATTGAGGAGAGAACACCCCGAACAAGTGCGCGCATTCCGGCATACTCTTCAATCTTCAGTTTCGTTGCTTCATTCGGCAGGGGCGCTTCGACTTCAGTGCGTGGTAGGTAGGGCATTACCTGAATTGCCGAGGAGTATCCACTCCAGGAAGATTCCAATTCATGGGTCATTCACCCCATGGGATCAGGGAGATGTTCATCTACCTTTCGCTTCACAAACCAGGATGGATCAAATGAATTCGGACGAAGTCATAAACTTTCAAGGCGCATTGGATCAGCGAGGCAAGATTGAAGAGTTCCGGCGAAAGCACCGGATCGGGCTGTTGACACTGCTGTTCACGGACTTGGTCGGGTCCACTCAACTCAAGCAAACTTTCGGAGACCAGGAAGCCGTGGCGCTAATTCAGCGGCATCACGCGCTCGTGCGCGAGATTTTAGCCCGGTTTAAGGAGGGGGAGGAAATCAGCACAGCAGGAGATTCGTTCTTCATCGTGTTCATGAAGCCCTCCGACGCCATTCAGTTCTCGCTGGTCCTGCAGAGTTCCCTTCGGGCCATGGCGAGACAGACGACCTTTCCATTGCAGGACCGAGTAGGGATTCACATCGGTGAGGTCGTGGTAGAGGAGAGATTCGATTCGTCCAAGCCAAAAGATTTGTACGGATTGCAGGTGGACATCTGCGCGCGGGTCATGTCGCTGGCCGAGGGCGATCAAATCCTGATGACGCGTCCCGCCTTCGACAGTTCCCGGCAAGTGCTGAATGGCCGGGATCTCGAGGGAGTCAATCGATCCGCCGGATTGCGATGGTTGAATCATGGGCCGTACTTGCTGAAAGGACTGGAGGAACCGCTGGAGATTTGCGAGGTGGGAGAGGCGGGCGCGGCGATCCTCAAGCCGCCGCTGGATTCAGAGAAAGTGCGCCGTTATTTGTCGCCCGACGCGGAACCCGTCCTGGGTTGGAGGCCGGCTCTGGACCATGCCATTCCGAACACGCAATGGGTCCTGGAAGCCAAACTTGGAGAGGGCGGATTTGGCGAAGTCTGGTTGGGACGGCATCAAACGTTGAAGGAGCGGCGAGTTTTCAAGTTTTGTTTCCGCGCGGACCGCGTCCGGCCCCTGAAGCGCGAGGTGACTCTGTTCCGGGTCGTCAAAGAACGCATCGGGGATCATCCCAACATTGTGCGGATGCACGATGTGTTCTTTGATGAGCCGCCCTATTACTTGATGATGGACTACGTGGAGGGCCGTGACCTCAAGAAGTGGTGCGATGAGCGCGGAGGCGTCGGCTGCCTGCCCGCGGCGACGCGATTGGAAATCGTAGCGCAAGTGGCGGACGCGTTGCAGGCGGCGCATGACGCGGGAGTGATCCATCGCGACGTGAAGCCTTCGAACATTCTGATTGCGGAGTGCGGAGTGCGGAGTGCGGAATCCAAGAATCCAAAATCCGAAATCCAGAATCCGAAATTAGAAGTGAAGCTGACGGACTTCGGCATCGGCCAGGTGGTCTCGCAAGAGGCGCTGGCGGGATTGACGCAGCTTGGGTTTACGCAAACGATGGTCTCGCCGGGATCCTCTTCGGCGGGCACGCACCTTTACATGGCGCCGGAGTTGATTGCCGGGGAGTCTGCCTCCGTGCAGTCAGATATTTATTCGCTTGGGGTTGTGTTGTTCCAATTGCTCGTCGGGGATTTGAGGCGGCCCGTCACGATCGACTGGGCGAAGGACCTGGAGGAACCGCTCCTGCGAGAGGACTTGAAACGCTGTTTCGCCGGAAAGCCGCAGGACCGCTTTGCGAGCGCGGGGCAATTGGCCGCGAACCTTCGGTCGTTGGGTCAAAGAAAACTTGAATTGACCCGACAGCAGAAAGCATTGGCCTTCCGAGAACGGGTTGTTTTTCCGTGTTGGTATGCCCTGGCGGGCGCATTGATCCTGATTGGGACCGGCCTGCTGGGCGCCGTCATGGGCGATGCGAGCGCCCGGCAGGAATTGCCGCTGCTGAGCTTTTTGCTCAAGTTCGTCGAAGGTCTGAGCCTCATTGGCGTGGGCGGTCTCGCGACGTTGGCCGCCAAACTTCGCTACAAGGGCGGATGGCTGTCTTTCATCGGTGTCTTCCTGGCCTGGTTTGGAACTCTGTCGCTGGCGCGGGAAATGTCCGACCTGCTGTCGTTGGGAAAACCCGTGGGGGATGGTTTGGGGGAATTCAGCCTGTCGGCCGTGCTTTTCGCAACGAGCACATTGGTCTTATGGGCGGGACACCGCAAGCATCTCAAAGCAAAAAGGCGGGCGGCCTCCGGAGCCGAAGCGAAGGCTGCCGGAACAACCATCATGGCCGCGGATCGCGCAACGCCGGTCTCCGGTCAGCGTGGATTCGCTGCACCCCACGCTGCGTTTGGCCAATAGCCAGTTCACTTCGCGGCCGGCTGAGCCTGATTCGGTTGGTCGAGGATGGGCTCCAACACGATGGCGCGTTGGAGATTGGTTTTGTTCTCCGAGGGCGAGTTAGTCGGCTGAACGCCGAATTCGCGGATGCTTTTCAAAGCGCCCGACAGCTTGTCCGGTTCCGTGGCCGGAGTGTTCAAAACCAAGACCAGGGCAAGCAGCGTCAACCGAGTTGCAACGACAGTCATCAGCACGGTTTTTCCTTTCAGCAGGCCGCGCGTTGCGGCGAGACGGCTCGTCGATGGCCGCGTCGCGCACGAGCAACGCCGCATCGAATCGATTGGCCAGTTTCATTGTTGTGATCAAAACGTATATGTGACTTTGGTGAAGACGCTTCTGCCCGCGTCCTCGCCGTGGTCCACCTCATTGAAGACGATGTACCAGTTGATGTGCTTCCGCACCTTCCAGCCGTAAATCAAGCTGAGGTTGCGCACGCCGTGGCCGCGGTGTTGCAGGGAACTTTTCAGCCACATGTCATCCGTGAAATAGTAATCGAACACGATGCGGTTCAGCCAGACGATGTCGCTGCCGAGGAGCGGCTTGTCTTCGAATCGGATCGTGAATTCGTACCGGATGGGCAGACGCTCGAATGGCTTGAACGGCTTGGCCAGCCGCAGCTCGTTGTAATCCGTCGTTTCAAACCGGCCGCCAGCCCAGCTTGCCTCCCACGATTTCCAGTAGTCCGAGACGAAAAGTTGCAGCCCGACGGAAGTGTGCGGGTTGTGGTACGGCGCGTGGTAATCCTCGTGGCGCGCCGCCCAAAAACCGAAGTCCTTCGGGAAAATGACACTGGCGTTGACTGAATGATCGCGCAGGGCCGTCGTGCCCGCCTCAGTGTCGTAGTCTTGCAGGCCGTAGGACAGCAGCAGCCGTTTGTACCAGCGCGTGCTGGAATCATGCCCGTAGCGGGCCAGAAACGCGGGGCCGAAAATGTTGCGTCGAGGAATGTAGCCCAGCATCGGATTGAATCCTTCGCTGATCGCCCGGTAACCAAGATTGAACTCCCAGGGATAAGTGGCGTAGATCAAAGTCGAGTCGCCCAGGTAATCGAATCGATTCTTAGTGACGTGCCGCCAATGATCGCTCAGCCGGTCGTCCGCGCCGGACAACTGGAAGCTGTACCGCCAGGCATCGGTCAAAAACAGATAGCCGTCCGCGCTCACTACCCGCGAATGACCGCCGGTGAATTCCGAATCGGCCACGTAATAGACCAGCGAGGATCGCTCCTTGACGTTGTGCAGGAGTCGAAAGACGGAACTGTTGCCCTCATACGTGCCGTCGTGAACCATCTCGCCCTGGATATTCAGGAAAGTGAAATTGTACTCGTTCCAGTTGCCGCTGGCTTTGGCGCCGGCGGTGATGTCCGTGAATCGCCGGCTGTAATAAAGCCGATGCGGCATGCGCATCAACTCGTCGCCCTCCCGGAAAAACAGCCGCTTCTCCGGAAGAAACCGCTCCGTGTCCCGAAGCTCGATGGTGTCATCGTCCGACTCGATCTGGCCGAAGTCCGGATTCAACGTCCAGGCGGTCGTGATTGAAGGCGTGAGCCGGAGACTGACATCGAGACCCGTCTTGAAAAAGGTGTCCGTATCGCCGTCAAAATCGGTCCGGGTGCTGACATAGGGCGTGAATTCCCAGAGCCGCTTGAAGACCGTGTCCGCGAGGTTCAGTCCTGTCAGATGGCCGAAATGTCGCGGCTTGTAATATTCGGTGGGGTTGAAACTCCAAAAGCTGGTTGTATCCGTGCGGCGCAAACAGCGCGTGACGTTGAAACCCCAGATCTGGCCGTCTTTCCGCTGGTAATTCATCACGCTGAACGGGATTTTCATCTCGAACACCCAGCGGTCTTCGAGCAGTTTCGCCTCCAGTTCCCATTCGGCCGACCAGCCATAATTGAAAACCCCGGATGGACCTTCGTTGGCGTCCGCGCGCGTGCCCAGCGGATTGGAGAAGAACGCGTATTTGGATCGATGCGTGTGCGGCGGATCGAAATGGATTTCCACCCAGTCGTCACCGGTGAAGACCCGATCCTCTCTCCGCTCCGCCGCATGAATCTCCGTCATGTCATCATCCAAACATTCCACCGCGACGTAGAGGTGCGTGCGGGAATAGGCGACGCGGACCAACGTCTGCTGTTCGGCCGGTTGATGGGTGCGCTGGTCGATCAGATCGGTGGCGACGGGCGTGTCTTTCCAGAACGCCTCGTCGAGGACTCCGTCCACCGTCAATGGCGCATCCACTTTGAGCGCTTGGACCGAAGGCACAGTGGAGCTGGGTTTGTCATGGCCAAGGGTCGGCGGGACGGAAAGGAGAAAGGCAAGCAGAACAGCCGACGATGGGTTCGCACCGACTCGCGCCCCGTTTTGATGGGAGAAGCTCACTTCAAGACGGGCGCTGGGGTTCCCAGGCCCCGCGCGTTGGATGCGGGGATGAAGGATGTGAAGGCGCGAGAAAAAGGTGTTCTCTTCGGAGATCGCTCCGCGGGCTTCGCCGGTCCATAGCTCAATCCGGATTTAAGGCCCAGCCGTTCCGTCCGGCCTTGATGCAGATCAATCGAAGCTTGCCTTGAGATGGAAACGCCAGATGATACGACCATGCAGGCCAAGACCATGCGTGCCCGGCCCGGCGATGCAGTCAAGCAGTTCTCCGTCTTCACCGAAAACAAACTCGGACGGCTGCACGATTTGATCGGCCTGTTCGAATCCCACAACGTGCACGTCCTCGCCATGACCACGCTGGACACGACCGACAGCAGCATTCTGAGGATGGTGGTCGATGATCCGGATCGCGCCCGACAACTGCTGGGCGAGGGGAAATACCCTTACACAGAGTCGGAGCTTCTCGTCGTGGAGATCGATTCTGAAAGAAAACTGCGGGAGGCTCTGTCCGTCCTGCTGATGGCTGAGATCAACATCAACTATGTCTATTCCTTTATCGCCCGGCCCGAAGGCAGATCCGCCGTGGCGTTCAATCTGGAAGACCGGGAGGTCGCGGCGCAGGCGCTGGCTCAGCAGCAGTTCAAGGTGCTGACTCAACGCGATATCTCGCGGTAAGCCGACTCTGAGTGGAACAGGAGGAAACAGTGAAACAGAGTGGCTCCCCGCGGACCACATCGCTTTGGGCCGTGGCGAAACCACGTTCAATTGAGTTCAAACGACTTCACGGAAAGCGGGACGTCCGCCCCAATCCTCTGTTCGCTGTTTCCTCCTGTTGGTGGTGATGGTTATGGCGCGCAGGCGCGGATGAGCGTCTCTTGCACCAGCAAATCCTCTTCTGGCGTTACCGCAAGCGGCTGGGCCAGGCGGACGCATCGAGCCAATTCCGCGAACTCCGGGACGTAACGCCTATACTCGGGCATAGGCACATTCTGGATCCCCTTCGCGTAAGGGCCGGCTGCCTGCGCCAGATCAATTTGCAGTTTTGGCGGTTCAATCGGTTTGACGAGCGCGGTTCCGTTGCTCCCCTGGATCTCGAAAAACCGATGCACACCGGCGCCCGGCTGCAATGTTGCGCTCGAAACGATCGCCAGGGCTCTCGGATATTCGAATACGGCGACGGTGTTATCCGCGAGAGTATCGTTGACGCCTCCGTGGTTCTTGAGAAACGACGTCACTTTGTCGGGCCGCCCCAACAGGCGAACCACGGGATCGATAAGGTGTGAACCCAATTCAAACAGCGTCCCGCCGTGGAATTCGGCCCACTCCGGCCGCCGCCCGGCATCGACGGTTGTGTTGATCGTGCCGCGCACCAGATAGACTTGTCCGAGCCAGCCCCGTCGGGCGGCTTCGAGGGCCGCGTTGATGCCCGGATGGAACCGCCACATGTAACCCATCTGCAGCAAGCGCCTCTTTTCTCTCGCCAGCGTCACCAGTTTCTGAAATTCGGCGTAGTTGTCCGCCGGCGGTTTCTCGAGATGGACGTGCTTGCCCGCCTCCAACGCGAGCCGCCCGTGCCGCGCGTGATCCCGGACTGCCGATTCGACGGCGATTACTTCCGCGTCCGAAAGGAGCTTGTCCTGCGAAACCAGGGGGACGCCGAGATTCTGAAACCTGCGACGAACTTGTTCATCGTTCTCGGAGATGCCGACGAGTTCGTAATCCGAAGAAGTCTGCGTGAGCTTCACCTTTTCGGACGCATGCGAGTGGCTCGCACCTAGAAACCCGATCTTGATTCGCTTTCCCGTTGATTCCGCGGCGTTGATTGGACTTGGGTTTTGGATCCAACGCGCCGCGAAACCGGCGGCCAAGGTTGATTCGATGAATGCGCGACGGTGCATGATCCGGACCCTAGCGCAATCGAGCCTGCTTGGAAAGCCTCGGAACAGCATCTGGAGTGGACTGGGCGCATCTTGACGCGCAGGTGACTCTCCCCTACTGTTTGGCCACTGTTTTAACATGAGTGTTGAAATCACCATTGAGTATTGCACAGCTTGAAACTACGAACCGCAAGCCGTCGGTCTGACGGAGAAGCTTTTGAAGCTCAAGCAGCACATTCGCTCCCTGCGGTTGGTGCCTTCTGGCGGCGGCGCATTTGAGGTCAGCGTTAATGGACAAAAAATTTTTTCCAAGCTGCAATCGGGGCAGTTTCCCGAACCGGATGCGATTGTCCAGGCGGTCCGGACAAAGCGCTGAAGCGCAGAAGGCTTTCGAAAGATCAACATCGAACCCAGCGCGGCTGCCGCCGCAACCACAAGATTGTGGTACGGAACGCTCAACTCCCAACTTCGAACCAAGGCTGCGCGAAGGCTGGCGAATTGGAAGTTCGATGTTCAATGTCCGAAGTTCGAGGATTTGCGCTAAAGAAGAAGGGGAGAGTGATGGGTGCCTGGTGGTCCTCGCGGTCTTCAAAACCGTTGTCGGTTCGTTTTACGGGCCGAGGTGGGTTCGATTCCTACCCTCTCCGCCACTTTCAGTTGCTATCTCCGGCGTGCTTCGCCCTTGACGTGCGGTTGTCCTAGAGATCGAATCGGCACCATGACTCGAAAGTTTTTCCCTGGTTTCGTTTCGGCTCTTCTCGGCCTGGCCGGCCTTGACACCGCAAATCTGCATGCGGCCCCCGGCCTCACCATGGGCTGGACCAACAACATGCTGACCGTGACCGGGCCGGATGTGCCCGGAGGCAAGATCGATACTTGGTACCTCGAAGCCTTTTGCCGCACTGGTTCCACCAAGCGCGATTGGCGACAGACAACCATCCCGCAGAAAAGCGAATTGGTTTCGGCGGACCTGAACGGAAAACAACTCCGCTTGCGCACCAAAGTTGAGCCGAACGTCGAAGTCCTCCACGACATTCGCGCGGGCCTGGACGACGTCACGTTCGATCTCACTCTAAAGAACAACGGCGATCAATTCCTGGATGTCGATTGGTTCCAGCCGTGCATGCGCGTCGATCGATTCACGGGCCTCAAGCAAAGCAACTACATCGCGCGCTGCTTCATTTTCACGGATCGCAGCCTAACGACGCTCGACAAGACCCAGCGCACCGAAGAAGCAGTCTATCGCGGCGGCCAGGTCTATGTGCCGGCCGGGATCAACCTCGAAGATGTCAACCCGCGTCCGATCAGCCCGGAGAAGCCGGTGAATGGCTTGATCGGCTGCTTTTCCGCCGACGGCAAGTACCTCCTCGCGACGGCCTGGGATCACACGCAGGAGCTTTTCCAGGGCGTCATCGTTTGCATCCACAACGATCCGAGAGTCGGGGGACTGAAGCCGGGAGAAACCAAAAAGCTGCGGGGCAAACTCTACTTTCTGAAGAGCGATCCGGCAGAGTTGCTGAAGCGGTATCAGCGCGATTTTCCAACTCGCGCTCCAGGACCGAACCGGGTGATCGCGGCACCTTGAACTTGGGTGAGAACGCGTTCCACCTCGTCGCTGTGTGATTCGCGGAGATTCGTGAAATCCGTGTCGTTGCTCCGAGGTTAATCAACCCTTGGCGCCCGCTGATATTCCTCCGCCATGGCTCGAAGTTTCTCGCCGAGTTCCACCTGAGTTCGGCGCAGCTTCTCGAGATCAGCCTGGCGGAAGAGCATGCGGATTTCCTGGCGCCAGGCGCGGCTCGTGTCCCTCGCTTGCCGCCAATAGCTCAGCGCGAATATTCCAGCCCAGGGCATGGCTATTGCCCAACCCCACGCCAGCCAGGGAGAAAAGTGGCGACCCATCCACCACGCGACTAATCCGTACCACCCCGCGTAGAGCGGCAAGCCCAATCCGAGCCGAACTTGAGAGATCGTCGCTTTGCCCGGCATCTGCACCCGTTTTCCGATCCCTCGGACAACCAGAAAAGGCACGAGATGATGCAGGGTCGCCAGCAGGGCCGGAACAAAGCCAAGACCCAGCAAAATAACCTTCAGCACCAGCGACGAGGCCAGCTTCTGTCCGCGCAGCCTGACGACCGGCGCATGGATATCCAATCCGCATTGAGCCAGGGCGTCGAAATGTTTCCGCAAGTCCGCCGCGGCGGCCTCCGCTCGCGCTTGGTCGCGGGCGAGGAAATGATTGATTGCGTCCGCCACCGCCTTCCGCTGCCGAAGCGACACGATTGGGTCCGAGTTCCCGGCCGTGGGAGGAGGAAAGACAATTTCCAGAAAATCCAGGAAAGGCTCCCAATTCTCCTCTGAAAGATGAATCGCCACTTCTTTGATGCGCCGCTCGATTTCGGTCGTCAGCGCCCGCAATGCCTGGCGTTCTTCATTGCCATACCGAGCCAGGAAGGAGGCGGCATCGAGCGGAGTCCCCACCCGCACCCAGACCGTGCTGCGAAAGCGTTCTTTGCGTTCATAATTGAGGCCGAGCGGAATGATCTTCAATCCGCGCGCTCCCTCGCGCACCGCTTGCAGGGCAATGCGCGCAGGGCCCGATCGGATCAAAGCGAGCTTGAGCGAGTCCTGGCTTTTGCCTTCGGGGAAAATACCGACGGCTTCGCCACGGACCAGCAATAGGGCTCCGGACGCCAGGGTCGCGACGTTTCGTTTGACTTGCGAAGGGTCGTCCATCCCTCGATGCGCCGGGAGCATGCCCAAAGCTCGCAGAACCTGTCCGAAGACAGGGACCTCGAACAGGGGCGCCTTGGCGAAGAATCCCACCGGTCGAGCGGCGGCGATCCCAATCATGACTGGATCGATCAAGGAGTTGGCATGATTGGCTACCAGCAGAATAGGGCCGGTGCCCGGAATCCGCTCCCGATTTGAAACCTCGACTCTGGAGTAGTAGAGCCGCACCACCATCCGGACCAGGGGCCGAACCCAAGCCATGATGGATGACGCAGAAAGAGGCATAGTCAAGGTTGGATGGGAGAAGACCGCTTCAAGCGCCTGAGTTTGGCCAGACCGTGCCTGGCCGTCAATGATGGGTGACTTCAGCCAGACTTCAGCCGCGACGAGCGCTCGACAAACGTGACGGAGCCCGCTATGAAGGCGCTTGTCGTGCGCCGGGTGAGACGTCGCCGACAATTTGGGATGAATAAGATCGATTTGCAGGGAAGAACAGCCGTGGTCACCGGGGCCGCCCGCGGGATTGGTTTCGCCATCGTGCAACGGCTGCTGGCCTCAGGATCCCGGTGCAGCCTCTGGGATGTTGATCGGGAGGCCTTGAACTCGGCGATCGGTTCTCTGGACGGCCAGGGCGAGTTCGACATGCAAGTTGTGGACATTACGCGGCCGCCAGCCGTCGGAGCCGCGACGGACAGCACGGTGCGTCGCTTCGGGTCGATCGATATCCTGGTGAACAACGCCGGCATCGCGGGCGTCGCCAAGAAACTCTGGGAATGCACGCCCGAAGAATGGTTTCAGGTCCTGAACCTTGACCTTTACGCCGTGTACCTCTGCTGCCACGCGATCGTCCCGAAAATGCTGGAGAAAAGATACGGGCGAATTGTTAACATCGCTTCCATTGCCGGCAAGGAGGGCAACCCGAACGCGTCCCATTACAGCGCAGCCAAAGCCGGCGTGATCGGCCTGACCAAATCTCTCGGAAAGGAGCTGGCGCAAACCGGCGTGATCGTGAATTGCATCACCCCGGCGGTCATCGAGACAGACATCCTCAAACAGGTGACGCAAGAACACATCGCTTACATGGTGTCGCGCATCCCGATGGGCCGGACCGGACTCAAGGAAGAAGTTGCCGCGCTTGTCGCTTGGCTTTGTTCGTCCGAGTGTTCGTTCAGCACGGGTGCGGTGTTCGACATTTCCGGCGGACGCGCGACCTACTGATTTTTTGCCCCCGGCTTTCAACGCCTCCGTTGAAGGCGGAGGGCAAAGAATCACATGAAAAAATACAACGTTGGCGTCATCGGATACGGCTGGGTTGCGACCGCGCACATTCCCGCGATCAACGGCACCAAGCAGGCGCAAGTGACGGCGGTGTGCTCGTCGCGCCCCCAAAACCCTAAAGAGCTGAGCCATAAGTACGGCAGCGACATCTCCGTTTACAACGACGTGGACGCGATGCTGGCCAATCCGCGGATTCACGCGGTTTCCGTATGCAGTTTTCCGTACCAGCACACCGAGCACGTGATCGCCGCGGCCAAAGCGGGCAAACACATCATCGTGGAAAAGCCGCTCGCCCTTTCCTGGAAGGATTGCCAGGCCATGGAAGCGGCCGTGAAGAAAGCCAAGGTCAAAACGTGCATCTGTTTTGAGTGCCGCTATTCGAGCCAGTTCCTGACGACCAAAGCGATCATCGACAACGGCTGGCTGGGAACGCTCCACTACGGCGAGATCGACTACTACCACGGCATCGGTCCGTGGTATGGGCAATTTCGCTGGAACGTCCGCAAAAGCGCCGGCGGCAGTTCCTTGCTCACCGCGGGCTGCCATGCCTTGGACGCGCTGCTCCTCTGCATGGGCAGTGACGCGACGGAAGTCACGAGCTACGACACGAAATCCAAGAGCAAAGTTTTCGAGCCTTACGAATACACAACCTCGAGCGTCAGCATCTTGAAGTTCAAAAACGGCAGCGTCGGCAAGTGCGCCGCCGTGGTGGACTGTCTGCAACCCTATTACTTCCACACCCACCTGGTTGGGAGCGAAGGCAGCTTGCTCGATAATAAATTCCACTCCACGAAACTCGGCGGGTTGAATAAGAACGCCTGGAGCACGCTCTCGTTGAAGCCGCTCGATTCCGGCGATGTCTCGGATCACCCGTATCTCAGCCAGTTCCAGGCTTTCTTTGACGCGCTCGACGCAGGCAAGGAAATGCCGCTGACCAGCCTGGCCGACGCGTTGCGCTCGCACAAAGTCATCTTCGCCGCGGACAAGTCAGCGGAAACGGGCAAGACGGTGAAGCTGTGAGCGCAGGCCCGCCTGGTTGTGGAAAATGGCCTGGGTCTCCTAAACCACTAATCGACACTCATGACCATTAATGGAGAAACCATCCTGCGGTTCACCCATGGGAGGGAAGCCCCAACGGCCCAATCAGGATTAGTGTCCAGGAGTGTGCATTAGTGGTTAACAACCGTTTCAGGTTGAAATCCGCAATCCGCAATCCGCAATCCGCAATCCGTAATCGCGCCGCCATCGCCATCGGCGCACACCCGGACGACATCGAGTTTTACATGGCGGGCACTTTGCTGCTGCTAAAGCAAGCCGGTTGGGAAATCCATTACATGAACGTGTCACGCGGAAACTGCGGCAGCGTGAAATTGAACGCAGCTCAGACCCGGCGCGTTCGGCGACGCGAGGCCCGGCGCGCCGCGAAAATCCTTGGCGCGCACTGGCACCCGCCAGTCTGCGACGATCTCGAAATCCTTTACGACGTCCGGACGCTACGCCGCCTGGCGGCCGTCATTCGAGAAGCCAGGCCGTCCATCGTGCTCACGCACTCGCCCCAGGATTACATGGAAGACCACACCAACACTTGCCGCCTGGTGGTCACGGCCGCCTTTGCGCACGGCATGCCGAATTTCACGACCACGCCCGCGCGCAAACCTTTCGATCATGACGTCACGATTTATCACGCCATGCCGCATGGCTTGCGCGATGGACTGCGCCGGCGCATCATTCCCGGAGCTTTTGTGAACACCACACCGGTTCATGAAACCAAGCTCCGCGCGCTGGCCGCGCACGAAAGCCAGCAAAACTGGCTCGACGTCAGCCAGGGCATGAATTCGTATTTGCGCACGATGGACGAGATGTCGCGGGCGGTGGGCCGGATGTCGCGGAAGTTCAAGCACGCGGAAGGCTGGCGCCGGCATTTGCACCTGGGATTTAGCAGCCATGAAACCGATCCGTTGAAGGACGCTCTGCCGAAAAACTGCCTTGTGAACTCGGAATACGAACGAAGATTAGGATAGCGAGATGACGGACTTCGCTTTAAGAGACTTTAACTATGCCGCGCAAACTCAGCTCCATCGCCCCTGACTGGTG
Source organism: Verrucomicrobiota bacterium (assembly GCA_016190065.1). GTDB lineage: Bacteria > Verrucomicrobiota > Verrucomicrobiia > Limisphaerales > SIBE01 > VHCZ01. Next base: position 8,205 of record JACPRI010000225.1, on the reverse strand, counting down.
GGATTATACGACGCTCGATGACGAGGTTCTCAAAGAAGCCGCGCGTCTGACGCCGGACACGATGCCGAAGCTTTCGCGCCCGGGCTTCAAAGTCGTCTTCTACGACACGCTCGAAGATTTCTACCTGGCTGAGGCGCTCGAATACATCGCGGCCTGGAAGCAATCGACCTCGGATAATCCGGCCGGCATTTGCGGCCCGATCGGCCCAACCGAACAACTGCCGCTCGTCGCGCGTCTGGTGAATGAACTCGGCCTGTCGCTCAAGTCGGCCCATTTCTGGGGCATGGATGAGTGGTTCATGGACGGCCGGGAAGTTTCGACAGATCATCCGCTGTCGTTCGAGCGCGCGGATCGGGAGCTTTGTTTCAACCGCATTCGCCCCGAACTTGTCATGCCAGAGGTGAATCTCCATTTTCCGAAAGCGGACACCACGAAGTATCGCGCCAGTTGGAACGGCGTCCGGTGCGCCGTCATGCAAGGCGGCCAGGGCGAGATCAAGCATTGGGCGTTCAACGACCCGCCCCGGCGCGAAGGCGTGTACAAAAACAATCCGCCGACCCCGGAAGAATATCGCCAACTGACCACGCGCGTCGTGGATCTCCATCCGCTGACACTGGTCCAGAACGCGCGGACTTCGGGCGGCGGCAACGTCGCGGGCGTTCCGCGCAAGGCGATCTCAGTCGGCCCGGCCGAGACGTGGAAAGCAGAGAAGGTTTCCATCTGGCACGCCGGCACGCACGACAATCCGTTCGGCCAGCGCCTGACCGCGTTCATGATTTCGAAGAAAATCGCGGACACTGCGGTGCCGATGTCGCTGCTTGCCGATCATCCCAACGTGCAATTTAATTTCTACCGGCCCGGCCTTGGAACCTGCGAAGTCGAGATGCATTGATAAGCATGAACCCACCCCTTCGCCCCTCCCAGGAGGGGAACTCGAAACCGGCGCGACAAATGAAGCTCCCCTCCTGGGAGGGGAAAGGGGGTGGGTTCGCGGCCCGAATGTCGTTATCCTTCGCCCGATAGAAAAATATGGCTTCCACAAACAAGAAGTACTCGCGGGGTCGCCGCATTGCCCGGGTGGTGGTCTGGGTCGCGTTCGCGGCGGTGCTGACGCTGCGGTTTCTGTTTCCGCCCGAACGCTCGCCGCGGTTCGAGCCAAGGCGCGACGTGTTCGGTCAGCCCCGGCAGTTTCGCCGGCCCCCCGTCCAGGTTAATCCTCCGACTTCCCAGGTACCCGCGGATTTGTGGCGCATTCAGATCGAGATGGCGCCGAAGGACGTGGCCACGCTTCGCCAGTATCACTGGAACGGCTGGCGCGGGGCCCGCCAGGAGCGTGTGGATGTGCCGGCCACAGTCCGCGAAGGCGGCCAGGTGTACACGAACGTGGCGCTGCACCTCAAAGGCGCGGCGGGAAGTTTTCGTCCTTTCGATGACAAACCCGCGCTGACGCTGAATTTTTCCAAGAACGCTCCCGGCCAGCAGTTCCACGGCTACACAAAGATTTCGCTGAATAATTCCGTGCAGGATCCTTCCTATCTGGCCGAGGCGATTTCGCGGGAGCTGTTTCTGGCCGCGGGCGTGCCGGTGCCGCAGGCCGATCACGCCACGGTCATTATCAACAATCGCGACCTTGGGCTTTACGTCCTGACCGAAGGGTTTGGGAAAACCTTTCTCAAACGCCACTTCAAAAACGTCAAAGGCAATCTTTATGACGGCGGGTTCGTCCAGGATATCACCGGCGATCTGGACACCAATTCGGGCGACAACCCGAATGACCGCAGGGATCTGCAGCGGCTCATGGAGGCCGCCTCGGATCGAGGGCAAAACCCAACCAACCGCTGGCAGCGCCTGAGCCAGGTGCTCGACATGGACCGGTTCATTAGTTTTGTCGCCATGGAAATCATGACCTGCCATTGGGACGGGTACACCCGGAACCGGAACAACTACCGCGTGTTTCATGACCTGGGAACCGACCGCATCGTGTTCATGCCGCACGGCCTGGACCAAATGTTCGGCTGGGCGAGATCGTCGCCGAACGATCCGATCGATCCGCAAAGCATCGGGGTTCAGGGATTCGTGGCGCAGCGCGTCCTGGCGACTGCGGAGGGCCGGCGGCTTTATTGGGAGCGCGTCGCCGCACTGCGGACCAATGTGTTTTTAGAGGACAAGATTATCAGCCGGGTTCGCGAGCTGGCACGCCGGATTCGGCCCACCCTGGCGGCCTACGAATCGGCCAGCCAGTTCGATTGGGCTGTGGACAACCTTTGCCAGCGCATCAGTCAACGCGCGCGGAGCATTTCCGAGCAACTCGACGTGCCCAAGGCGGCGCCGCAAGAACCGATCCGATTCGACGCCAACGGTGCGGCTCGACTTTCCGGGTGGACGCGCCGGGTGACGTCTCAGCCCGGCGGCGCTTTTCAATTCGGCAAGGGAGACGTGGGCGGAACAACGTCGCTAGGAATCACCGTGGGCCGGGGAGGCGGGTCTGCCTCCTGGCGCACGCGCGTGTTGCTGCCGGCTGGACGCTACCGTTTCGAGGGCCGCGCCCGGACCAGCGGCGTCGGAAACACCGGCGGAATTTGCCTGCGAATCTCGGGCGAACAACGCCCGGACATCTGGCGACCCAGCGACCAGGGGTGGATGGCGCTGCGCTACGAGATTGTCGTGCGCGAGCCGGAGAGAGAAGTGGAATTGCTCTGCGAGCTCAAAGCGGCCCGAGGCGAGGCCTGGTTCGACGAAGGCTCGCTCCGGCTGATCCGCGAGTGAAGGGCCCGGAGCCTTCAAACCACTAATGGACCCTAATCAACACTGTCGCTGTAGTGCTAATCTGATTGACCATTATTTGCTTGCTGCGAGGCCGCCGTTCGGTCAGATCAGTGTGGGTCAGTGATTATTAGTGGTTGAATTCTTCTTGGCCCGCGGCCCGGGATTCGCAGCCTCGGCCAGAAAATCGGCAATGTGCAGCACCCGGACGTGCGTGGCGCCCGCCTTCTCCAGTCCCGCTCGCATTTGAAGAATGCACCCCGGGTTCGTGGTCACGACGATTTCGGCGCCCGTCTTCAAGATGTTTTCCACCTTGCGACGTTGGAGACGCTCGGCCATTTCGGGCTCCGTCAAATTGTAGCTCCCCGCGCTCCCGCAACACACTTCGGATTCCGGCAATTCCACGAATTGCTTTCCGACAACTGCCTGGATGAGGTCGCGGGGAGGTTTGGTGATGCGCTGCGGGTGGGCGAGATGACAGGCGTCGTGGTACGTGACCGGTTTGAAATTTGAAATTTGAAATTTGAAATCTTCCAACCGCAGCCACTCGGTCAGATCCTTCACCTTCGCGCTGAATCGCTCGGCCCGCTCAACCCAGGCAGGATCGTCGTGGAGCAAATGGCCGTACTCCTTCAGGGTCGAGCCGCAACCCGCCGCGTTGATGACGATGGCGTCCAAATCCAGCTTTTCGAACGCTACGATGTTCCGCCGGGCGCATTCGCGGGCGCGTTCCAGGTTCCCGCTGTGCGCGTAGAGCGCCCCGCAACATATCTGCTCCGGCGGAACCGCCACGTCCCAGCCGGCTTGATTCAGCAGTTGCACACTGGCGGCGTTGGTGTCTCCGAACATCACGCTCATCACGCAGCCCTGGATGAAGCCGACGCGTCCTTTGACCGAAGCGATCGTCGATCGGACCACGGCCGGCAAATGAATGGAGCTCGCGTTCGCCGGCACGAGCGATAAAGCGTCGCGAAGGAATTTGGGCAGCCAGCGCGCAATCCCGGATTTTCGCGCCAGCCGCGCCGGCCACAAAGCCAGCTTCATCCGCGCGGGAAAGGGAAAGACCCGTTCTATCGCAATCCGGCGAAGGAATCTCTGGAAGGCCGATCGCCGATGTGTTTGTTCGATGTGATCGCGAGTGGCTTCGAGCAGGGCGCCGTATTGGACTCCGCTCGGACAGGCGGTCTCGCACGCGCGGCAGCCCAGACAAAGATCGATGTGCCGGACGGCCGCGTCGGAGAGAACCAGCCGGCCGGCCTGAAGCGCGCGCATGAGGTAAATGCGCCCGCGCGGCGACTCGTTCTCGTTGCCCGTCTCAAGGTAAGTCGGACAGGCGCCGAGGCAAAGGCCGCAGTGGACGCACGCGAGCGATTTATCTTCGTCGAGGAAACGTTGCGGAGCGGCCGGGTTCGCAGTCACAAAGGCAAGTCGGGAAAAATGTGTTTGGGATCGAACGTGTCCTTGACGCGCCGGAGGAGTCTTTCGGGCCCCTCGGTTTTGGGTTGCTCCGGTCCGCCGCGGTGCCAGACGACTCCGTTCCCCGCCCGGGCGACGAACGGAACTTGGCCCAGGGCCCGAATCGCTTGGGTCAGTTCTGAAGGCAAAACAGAGAGGCGCCGTGCCGGCGCAGACGAGCGAGAATCCCAGAATTTGGTCTCGTGATCCAGATTGGACGGGCTGCGCGCACCGAGCTCGGCGGCTTTGCCCAGTTGATACTCGACGTCTTCCCTCGCTCCGGCAAAGCCGAGCACGACCGTCAGGGCGCGCGCGCGTGAAGCGTCGGAGCGTCCTCTGGACACCCTCTCCTCTCCGAGGGGAGAGGGACGGGGTGAGGGGTCCGTTTGCATGTTGGTGGGAAGGTTGTGGAGATCCAGCGCGACCGGGACCAGGTCGCTTTCGAGAATCGCCTGAACAAAAGCGTCCGCTTTCTCCAGCGAATCGAATTCGATTTGAACGAACTGTTCCGCTTCCGGCACGGGGCGGAGCTTGAAGGTCGCTTCCACGATCACGCCGAGTGTCCCGTGACTGCCGATGAATAGCTTGCAGAGATCGTACCCGGCCACGTTTTTGACGACCTTGCCGCCCGACTTGATGACACGGCCATCCGCCAGGACCACCTTCATGCCGATCAAATAATCCCGCACCGTGCCGTAGCCAAACCGGCGCGGACCGCTGGCATGGGCAGACAGGAGCTGGCCGATGGAAAGGCGGTCTGAATTGGGCGGATCAACCGGCAACCACTGGCCGCGCGAGGTCAGGCGGTCTTGAAATTCCGTCAGGGTCATCCCGGCTTCAACCGTGGCGGTCATGTCCTCGGGCACGTGATCCACGAGACGATTCAGCGCACCGAGCTGCACCGAAGCGATGCGTTCACCGCCGGCGTAAGCGGCGGCGACAGCGCGCTGCAATTCTTCAACGGTGCGTGGCTGCAGAATCATTCTGAAGCGGATCATCGCCAACGCCGAGGCCCCGGTCAAATCCGAGGTGGCTGTTTCAGCCCTCCACATGTGCCGTCCTTCAATCCCAATTCCTCCCCTCCTCACCGCGAGGCCGCTTCGTGAACAATTCTTCCGCCCACCACCGTCAATAACGCCTGGATGTCCTTGATCCGATCGGGGTCGCACGTGAGCAAATCGTCCGAGAGCATCGCCAAGTCGCCCAGCTTGCCCACTTCGATTGAGCCTTTCCGTTTCTCGTCGAAGCCCAGGTAAGCGGCGTCTATCGTCGCCATTCGGAGCGCTTGCTCACGCGACACGCGTTGCTCGGGGCCGACGACTCGGCCCGACTCCATCCGTCGCGTCACTGCGACATACATGGCCAGGAATGGATTGAATGGATTGAGCGATTTGTTCGGGTCGAGTCCGTGCATGTGATCGGAATTGATCGCGGTCTTCACGCTGCCGTTCACCCAATCCGCCAAACCGATGAAGCTCTTCAATCGATCTTCGCCGAGCGCTTTGGCCAACGCATCGCCGTCTTTGTAGAACCAATCCGGCTGAGTATCCACGCACACGCCGAGTTCAGCGGCACGGCGAACAGCGGACGGATTTGGAAAGTAGGCGTGGATCAGCGTGTAACGCCGGTCCTTGACGGGGAAGTCGCGGTTGACGCGGTCCAACGCCTCCAGCACCCGATCCACGCCGGCGTCGCCCGTGACGTGCGAGCACATCTGCCATCCGGCTCGAAAGGCCGCGCGCATCATGTTCTCGATCCGCTCCGGAGTATGATTCACGGTGCCCCGATGGCTCGGATCCGTGAATCCGTAAAACTCGTTCGCCTTCGGCCCGTACGGCTCACGCATGTAGGCCGTGCCGTAGAGGATCCCGCCGTCCACCGCGATCTTCAAAGGCCCGACGCGGACCCAGTCGTCGCCATCGCCAAATCGGAACGGAAGTCCCTGAATGAATTTCTCCGCTTCCTCAAGGGTATTGCGGGAACCGTATCCGATCGTCACCGTAGCTCGCACGGTGAGTTCTCCGGCGGCTTTCAGTTTCTCGTAAGCGCGATAGCCTTCGGCGTTCGAGTTGCGCTCGAACACGCTCGTGATCCCGATTCGATTGTAGCTGCGATGCACCTGTTTGAGCGCGGTGAGAAAAGCCTGGTCGGGGATGGGCCGGGTTTGGCGAAACTTTGCCGTCGATCCTCCGGGATTTTCCAGAACGCCGGTGAGTTCGCCGCTCGCATCTTTCAAGATTTTCGTATTGCCCCCCACCGGTTCAATCGTGTCGCGGGTGATTTTCGCGGCGCGCAAGGCCGCCGTGTTCAGCACCTGAATCTGGCGCGACGCATACTGCCAGTTGAAGACCACGGGTCGCTCCGGCGCGGCGGCGTCCAATTCAGCCCGCGTGGGCAGGCGTCCTTCGCGAAGCCGCGTCAGGTCGATCCGAGGAATCTGAATCCAATCGGGCTCGGGCAAAGTCCGAACCTGTTCCCGCACCCATTGTTGGATTTCCGCGATCGAACTGAGCTGAATGAACGGCTGCACGACTTCTCCGCGCGCCACGCCGATGGCATGCACGTGGCTCTCGATCAGACCGGGAATGACCGTTTTGCCGTGCGCATCGATCACGCGCGTGCGATCGCCGACCAGTTTCTTGACTTCGGCGTTGGCTCCGACGGCCACGAACCGGCCATCGCGAATGGCCGCGGCTTCCGCGATCGAGAATCGGGAATCGACGGTGACGACCTTGGCGTTGATCACGGCGAGATCGGCGGGTGGTTCGGCTCCCTGGACGGACGATCCCACCACGGCGAGCCATAGACACAACGTGACAGCGAGAGAACGCCGCACGTTGTCCTTGAGGAGCAATCCGGCAACCGGCGCCGGCGAGTTGGCCGCGCTCCGTGCATTGGCTTCACAGAAGGAAACGAAGGCAACGGAGTTTTTGTTCTCTTTGTTTCCTTCGGTTTGAATTGAGTGTTGCGAAGTGATTTTCGAGGAGATCCTAACCACGGATAGCGCGGATGGGCACGGATTAGGAAGCGATCGTGCCCACATCTCCGCACCGCCATCCCAGAGACTTTTACTTTTCTGGAAAAACTTTCCGGCGGCTGCTGCAACTTTGAACTTGAAACCTTGAACTTTGAACTCCTGCGCGCCGGTGAACTGATCCGTGTTTTGTGGTTGTGGCGCCAGCCGCGCTGGGTTCATCCGCGTAATCCGTGAAATCCGCGGTTCACCTGTTTGCATCTCTGCGTTGTAGGGCGCTTTCGCGGCCGATGTTTGTGGTTGCGCGCTCGCGCGTCCTCTTCGTGGCGCAGGAGCACGTCTGCAAGGGTTAGTTTTCATTCTTCGGGGATTCGGGTTGTCTTGAGGTTTCAAGCTTATCATGGGCCGATGGCCCTCAAAGACAGGCTCTGGCGTGGAACGCAGCGTCGTGAAGATCAAACCACGCGCCACGATGGCGCTCACCGCGACAGCGCCGATTATTCTGTGGCCTTTGGTCATTCGATCTCAGGCGCAAATGAATGGTTACGGATTGGAAGTCATCGTGCCACGCCGCGCGGGAAAGGCTCCGTCGGCGGCGCGAGTTGCTGCAACTGCTCGCCGACCGACCGGGAACGTTCGGCAATCAGACGGCGCAGTTTCGCCACCGCTCCGGGCGCGCCCGGAAAATGCGGTTCGATGAGCGCCGCCAGTTCGTTCAGACGTTTGGTCATGGCCGACACGTTGAACGCGCGGGCATGGACCCAGGCCAGGCGCCGGCGGTACAGTTCCTGGCCTTGGGGCGCGCGCATGACCGCCGCCGCGACCAATCCGCGCATCCGCGGATAAATCGGCCCGGCCGGCTCCCAAAACATCTGGTCCAGGCCGTGCGGGATGAAAATCATCTTGCCCGTCGCTGGATCGTGGTAGATCCGATAGTTGTTCCGCGCCATCGCATAGCCGTCCCAGTTCCACGTGATCGTTTGCAGCGCGAGCGACGTGATGAAGCGGTCCAT
>JACPRI010000255.1 GCA_016190065.1 Verrucomicrobiota bacterium | reverse complement strand
GCTTCTCCCTTACCCCAACCCTCTCCCGCTGGGAGAGGGAGAACCGCCACTGAAAACAGCGGGGAACTGATTTTCAGTCACCCTGCCGGCCGTTTCTCAGACTTATGCGGTGACATGATGACAACAGAAGCCATGGCTGGAACCGAGGCCACCGACGCTGGTTTGGTCGCCGAGAGTTTGGCGGGAGACCGCGATGCCTTCGGCCGGATTGTGGCGCGGTATCAATCGTTGATTTGTTCGCTCGCGTTCAGCGCCACGGGGAGCCTGAGTCAAAGCGAAGATCTCGCGCAGGAGACGTTTGTCGCGGCCTGGAAACAATTGCGCGATTTGCGCGAGCCACCGAAACTGCGTTCCTGGCTGTGCGGCATAGCGCGCCATCGGATCTCCGATGTTTTGCGGCAACAGGGCCGCGAACCCAGTCACGCCGCCGAGCCGCTGGAAACAGCGCGCGAATCGCCCGCGCTGGAACCTCTTCCGCCCGATTACGCCATCAGCAAGGAGGAGGAAGCCATTCTTTGGCGGTCGGTCGAACGCATCCCCGAAATTTACCGGGAACCATTGATCCTTTTCTATCGCGAGCATCAGTCCATCGAGCGCGTCGCCGAAGCGCTCGACCTAAGCGAGGACGCGGTGAAACAGCGGCTCTCCCGCGGGCGCAAACTGTTGCACGCGCAAGTGCTCGCCTTCGTGGAAGGTGCGCTGGAGCGGACGAATCCGGGCAAGGCGTTCACAATCGGTGTGCTGGCCGCGTTGCCTGTGATGGCGACCTCCGCCAGCGCGGCCACGATCGGCGCTGCCGCTGCGAAAGGCGGCGCCACGGCTACATCCGCAACAATTGGGTCGGTGTTCAATGCTCTGCTCGGACCGCTGATTGGTTTGCTGGGCGCTTATCTCGGAGTTCGCGCCAGTATCGAAAGCACGCGCACGCCGCGCGAACGCCAGTTCGCCGTCCGCATGGCGAAGATTACGGTTGCGGGTGTGGTTGTCTGCAATGTCGTTCTGTTTGCTTACATCTATGGCGCGGTGCGTTATTGGGAGCAGTATCCCGTTCTGTTTGCAGTTTTGGGCATTGGCATTTTGCTCTGTCTGGTGACGTTCATTCTGGTTTTGGTGTTCCATTACAATCGCCAGTTCCGTCGGATTCGCGATGACGAACGGCAGCGCCATCTGGAGTTGTTTCGCGACGAAAATCCGCCTGCCGCCTTTCGTTTCACGGAATACCGCAGCCGGCGAACGTTCCTCGGATTGCCGCTCATTCACATCCGCAGCGGCGCGCCGGCGGGAGAAAAGGTCCAGCCTGCCGTCGGCTGGATTGCCATTGGCGATCGGGCGGTGGGGATTCTGTTTGCCGCGGGAGGCGTTGCACTGGGCGGCGCGGCAGCCGGTGTTCTCGCCGTGGGCGGTGTTGCCGTGGGCGGGCTGGCCATTGGCGGAGCGGCTGTCGGGCTTGTGGCTGCGGGAGGTTTTGCCGCAGGCTGGTTCGGCGCGGAAGGCGGGCTGGCCATCGCCCGCGAATTTGCCCTGGGTGGCCGGGCGTTGGCACAACACGCAAACGATCAACTCGCGCGCGACTTCTTTGCGCGCTATCGGTGGCTGGATGTTCGCAGGCAGGGCGTCGGCAACCTGCTCGTCACTGTCTGCTGGCTGCCGATGCTGTTGGTCGGCTGGCAAGCGCTCCGCGCGCGGAGAGAGGCAAAAGGAGCGGGCAGGAAATGAATATCGATTTCATAGTGGGCTACGCGTCGTCCCGGCTCATCCGGAGGTGGGGCAAAGCTAGGGTGAGTCTTTCGTGGGATTGGGGTGAAATTCTCCATCGCTTTCAGAGATGAACCGCATGGAAACTCAGGAACACACGCGCGCATGCTCCAGGATTTCAATCAAAGCTCATTCCAAGAGACGATGGCAAAACCTCGGGTGGGACCTTTGAGTAAGCTCTCGTCGAAATGAAAGTTGTAATGGCCGCTCATCGTCACCTGGCCCGTGATACTGGCGCCAACGAAATCAACGGAGTCAGATCCCCCGCCGGAGAGCTTGAACTCGGCATTTGGGGCATAGATTGTTCCAATGAAGCCTGAATTGCCGCTGAAATTGACGGCTTGGTTCGATGGCAACCCGTAGTAATTGAAATTGATCGCCTTGCCAGTCCCGTTGGCGACTCCTTGGCCCGAGATGGAAGTCGATCCGCCGACGTAAAGTTTGAAGGAGGAATTGGTCGAGATGTAGATGTACGATTGCCCGGACATACTCACGTCACCCGTGACCAGCAGGATCGCGTCGCCAGCCACGACAACCTTTTGTTGGCCGCTCAAACTCAGATTGGAAAGCTCCCAATCCCCGGTCGTCAAAACGTAAGAGTAATTGGTTAGCCCGACGGTGCCGGGTCCCGGCGACATCGCTCCGCCGGTGAAGGGGAGTTCTACATTAGGGAACTGGACGTTCATATCGTCTGAGGACCAGCCCGGCTGGATGCCCGTATTGCCTTCGTTCACCCATGGTTGGCTGCCGACGGAGACATCCCCGCTGAATCCGACCGCTCCTCCAGGACCCGTTGAAATGCGGCCATAAACTTTGACGCTGCCGCTGCTTTCGATGCTATTTTCGATGATGCCGTTTGACCCGATGTCCCCATGATCCCGCCGTTTCGCAGGATCGTACTGGCCGTTGGTGCTGTAGTTCGGATCATCCGAGTCGAAGCTGTCGGTTTGCACGTTACCACTCAGGGTGATTTTCCCTTTCGCAACCATTCCTTTGGCGAAGACGGCGAGATTTGTGAGCACAACCTTGACGGCGCGCGGTGCAAACAAGTAATCGCTGGATAATGGCTTGCGCACATACGCCTTGGAAACAATGTCGGGCGAGTAATTCGTGGAGATCGTCACCACATACTTCCCCTCCCCCAGGTGACGTTCCTTCGTGTACCCTCTTTCGTCCACGGTCCAGCCGTTGGCCTCGCGATCGAATGGATTGAATTGAAGATGCGTTAGCGCCTCCTCGATGCCGGCCTCTGCAATCGGAATCGCTGAGTTCCAATGGACTGAGCGCGTGATGGCCAGGTTCTGGTTGCTCACTAAATTGAGGTACGCAGCCATGTAAAGGCCGATGATTCCCACGGTGACCAGCGTAATGAGCAACGTGCTGCCCTGATTCGTCGTCTGCCGAATTTTCATTGGCGGTTATCGCGGTTGAATTCTCGTTTTCCGAGCCATCAAGCCTGGACCCATTTTGCCATTCATTGGTTACATACGGCCCTACTTTGCAGGTTGAAGGAGGTATCCACCCTAGTTTTTGTGTTTTGATCACCCAGGCCCGCGCCCACCCCAGTCCGGCGGCGTCTGCGTACATGGAATTTGTTCCGTAGCACAAATCTCATGCAACGCTATTCCTGCCGAGGAGATTAAGATTACGAGCAAGATTGGGAAAGAGAGGCTCTCGACGGCTCACGCGCAATTCAAGAACGGGGTCTTTCTCCAGCAATCTCCGGGGTGAATCCCACCGCCACTCCTCTGGTTTCACCTCCTTGAACGGTCGGGATCGCGGCGCATAAGATTCGCGTTTGACCAATGCACCTCATGGCCGGAGAGGGTCTGGCCATCTCGAAACCAATGCGCGGCTTCGTTCAACAAAGTCGCCACGCAGACTCAATTCGGCGGCAGCACTATGCCTTCGTTTCGATCAGAAGGAGTAAACCATGAGAACTGGATTCGTCGCTTTGCAAAACTACAGAGGATCGGAGTTCCTCTCCATAAACCAACCCACCCCTTCACCCCTCCCAGGAGGGGAACTTGCATCCGACACACGAAACGCAACTCCCCTCCTGGGAGGGGAAGGGGTGGGTTCATGGTCCGTGCGCCGTTCCTTTTGGAGGAATCTTTGCCTCTTTTTCACAGCGCTCTTCCCACTGACGGCGCTCCCCGCCTCGTTCCTGCCTATCGAGGCAAAACTCAGCCCGAACGACACGGGGCCGGCCGCCATTTTCGGTTCGGCCGTGGCTCTGCGCGGCGACACGCTCATCGCCGGAGCTGTGTTCGATGACGAGAAAGGCAAGGATTCGGGCTCGGTCTATGTGTTCGGGCGCACAACGACCGGATGGAGCTTGCAGCAGAAGCTGACCGCGAGCGACGGTTCAGCAAACGACCATTTTGGCCGCGCGATTGCCATCCACGGCAACACACTCGTCATCGGGGCGAGCGAGGCGGACACGACGACGGCCAGCCTGGCCGGTGCGGCGTACGTGTTCGGCTGGGACGGAACGCACTGGAACGAACAAGCCAAACTCGTGGCCAGCGGCGCTTCAACCGGCCAGGAATTTGGGAATTCTGTTGCCGTCAACGGCGACACCATCGTGGTCGGGGCGCCAAAAGATCGAACGCACGGCGCGGCTTCGGGTGCGGTATATGTTTTCGCGAGAAACGGGACCGACTGGACGCAGCAAGCCAAGCTGACGATCGGCCCAGGCTCCGAAGGCTCAGGCCTCGGCTCATCGGTGAGTATCAGCGGCGAGACTCTCGTGGCCGGCGCTCAAGGCGTTTTGCCTCAATTTTCCGGACACACTCCCGCCGCCTACATTTTTACTCGCGCCGGCACGAGTTGGAATCAGGAAGCCAAACTCACGGACAACCCCATCGCGACGGCATTCCACAGCGCATTCGGAGGGGCCGTCGGAATTAGCGGCGATACCATCGTGGTTGGCGACAAATTTCACGATGGCTTGGCTGCGGACGCCGGCGCAGTCCTCGTGTTTACGCGAAGCGGCACAACCTGGGAACTGCAGAACAAACTGACCGCCAGCGACGGTTCGGCGGGCGATCTTTTTGGCCACTCCGTGGCCTTTGACGGAGACCTGCTCGTCGTTGGAGCTCCCTGGGACGCAGATTTGGGGACTGCTACCGGATCGGCTTATGTTTTCACGCGCAATGGCGCAACCTGGACGCAACGGCAGAAGCTCAACGCGAGCGATGCCAAAGCCGGGGACAATTTCGGATCGGCGGTTGCGGCGAGCGGCAGCGAGGTGGTCATCGGCGCCCCGTTGAAAGACGGAACAACGGGAGCCGATTTCGGCGCCGCTTACGTTTTTGAACCGGAGCCCCCGCCCGTCGTGGTCGTCGCGGCCACCGATCCAAGTCCTTCCGAAGGCGGCTCCACGGCGGGGACATTCCTCATTGGCCGTCTCGGCGACAAGAGCCGGCCCTTGACCGTAAACTTCACGCTCGGCGGGACGGCTGCGAACGGCAGCGATTTCCAATCGATTGGCGATTCCGCGATCATCCCGGCTGACGGCTCATGGGTCCAGGTCACCGTGACGCCGATTGACGATTCCCAAGTGGAAACTTCGGAAACCGTCATCCTCACGCTTATTCCGAATGCCGCTTATACGATTGGCTCTCCGAGCAGCGCAACCATCAACATTTCGGATAACGACAAACCGCCGCCACCGCCCCCTCCTCCGACGATCGCCGTCAATGCGATCGATATGGACGCGGCGGAAAGCGGTCCCGACGCCGGCGCTTTCATCATCGACCGATTTGGCGACACGGCTTCGCCCTTAACCGTGATGTTTAGTCTCGGAGGAATGGCGGCCAACGGCAGCGACTATCAGCGATTGGACAATTCCGTGACCATCCCCGCCGGATCAAGCTCTGCGGTCATCCCCGTACAGCCCATGGACGACGGCGAAGAGGAAGGTCCGGAAACCGTCGTGCTCGCTCTGGTCACCAGCGCCGGCTACACGGTCGGTGCACAGAACAGCGCCACGATCTTTATTGCGGACAATGACGAATTGCCGCCGCCGCCACCACCACCACCACCGGCACGGCCAACCGTCACTGTGATCGCGAGCGATTCGCAAGCGTCAGAGGGCAACGCTGATTCTGGTATTTTTACGATCCAGCGTTCGGGAGACACGGGCGCGTCGCTTCGAGTTTTCTTCGCTCCGTTTCATGGAGAGGCGAGAAACGGGCGCGATTTTCTCGCCGTCGCCGATTCCATAACCATTCCTGCCGGCGCGTCGTCGGCCAATGCGGTCGTGCAACCCATCGACGACACTGAACTGGAAGGTCCGGAAATCCTTGTGCTCACGCTGTCATCGAACACGGCTTACGATGTCGGCTCGCCGAGCAGCGCCACTATTACCATTGCCGACAGCCAGCATCTTGCGCCGACTTTTCCAGCGCTCGGACTGGAGACCCGGCTGGTCGTCGAGAGTTCACTGCCTGTGGCGATGTCGGCTGGGACCCTGGTGGTCGGCGGCCATGTGTTCGTGCGAAGCGCGACGGCGTGGGTTGAGCAACAGAACCTGTCCGGCGGTTCCGCCGCGGCCCTTGAAAACGACACCCTCGTGATCGGATCGAATGCGGCGACGGTCTATCTGCGCAACGGTTCGAGCTGGAGCATTCAGCAAAGCCTTCCCGTTTTGCCCTCGTCGTTGGCGCTTAGCGGGAACACGGTGGTGATCGGTGTGCGCGACGACAATGAACGCGGCACGGGCGCGGGCGCAGTTTATGTTTTCGTGAGGAATGGAACCACCTGGAGCCAGCAAGCCAAACTCACCGCCAGCGACGGCGTTTCCGGAGCGGCTTTGGGATATTCCGTCTCGATCAGCAGCGATACGCTGGTCGCCGGCGCGCCGGGCCGCACGCCGGATTTCGCCGGCCAGGCCCCTGCCGTTTATGTCTTTGTGCGAAACGGAACCACCTGGAGCCAGCAGGCCAAACTAACCGGCAATCCAGACGAAACCGGTCCCGGCCACAATTTTGGAGTGGCCGTCGGGATCAGCGGAGAAACCATCGTCGTCGGAGACCCGAACGACGACGGACGCGGGCAGGATGCCGGCGCGGCTTTTGTTTTTGCGCGCAGCGGCACGTCCTGGACCCGCCAGCAAATCATCACGGCGAGCGACGGCAGCACGGGAGATTTGTTTGGCTGGTCCATCGCACTCAAAGGAGATGACCTCGTGGTTGGCTCGCCGAGGGACACCCATGATCGCGGGAGCAACGCCGGCTCAGCTTATGTGTTTGGCCGCGACGGAACGGCCTGGACGCAGCTTCAAAAACTGACCGCGAGCGACGGGGCGGCGGCAAATAATTTCGGAACCCCCGTGGCCATCGACACCGATGCCGTGGCCATTGGCTCATTTGGGGGGCTGTTTAACAACAGTTCCAATGTCCCCGCGGTTTATGTGTTCGAAGCAGCGCCGAACAACGCGCCCACGATCACTTGTCCTTCGCCCGCCACCTTATCGTGCAGCCCCGCCAGCGGCATGGATGCGACCGTGTCCGTGCAAGTCGGAGACCCGGACGGTGACGGCTTGACCGTCACTTGGCAAGTCGATGGCACGAATGCGCAGACCGATTCCGTGCCCTCCAGCCGACCGCCCAGACCCGCCAGCCTGACTCTCGCGCGGCGCTTCGCCATCGGCTCGCATCCGGTTCGGGTCACGGTCTCCGATGGCCGGGCATCGGCGACGTGCGAAACGGTTGTAACGATTGCCTCGGATAAGACGCCACCCGTGATTCAATGCCCGTCCGACATGGTCGTCGCGGCCAACCCAGGCCAATCTTCCGCAATGGTCCAGTTCAAGGTGCTTGCCACAGATAATTGCTCCGGCGTCACCGTGGTATCCAATCCCAGTTCCGGCTCGGCTTTCTCGGTTGGCGTGACAACCGTAAACTGCACAGCCACGGATGTGTCGGGCAATCAATCCACGTGCAGCTTCAAAGTCACGGTCCAAACCACGCAACCGCCGGACATCCTCACGCTGCGAGCCAATCCGTCGGTGCTGTGGCCGCCGAATGGGAAAATGGTGTCCGTAACCATCAGTGTAAACGCCGGCGAGAACTACGTAGCGTCCTCTTTCCGAATCAGGGCTGTTCGGAAGGTCGAATTGGCCAAACACCCTCCGAGCGGCGTACGGAAAGATTCCGATGACCGCGGCAAAGGAAGAGCGCGTGGCGGTCGTGATGATGAAGACGACGACCGTGAGGATCGAAATAAAGGTTCGTCCAAAGACAACAAGAAACATCCCTCCAAAGACGAAGAGGAAGCTGATTGGCAAATCACCGGCCCTCTGAAACTGAATCTGCGCGCCGAACGATCCGGCGACGGCGGTGGCCGCATTTACACTATCACCCTCGAGGGGCAGGATCGCGCGGGAACTCGCATCACCCAAGAAGTGACCGTCACCGTGCCGCTTCACGCGCCTTCAACCAAACAGCGTGAGCACAAGGGCGATGAAGGGGAAAGGTCCAGTTGAGTTGGACGCCTCCGCGTACATCCTGAAACGGCCGTTGGATTTTCCCCACCCTTCGACGGTCGCAGCATCGGGTTTTCCCGGAATGCGAAAACGGTGTCTCACCTACAGACAGTTCTTCCCTGGTTGGACTAGGATGATCCTTGATTTTTCAGAGGGACGAGATGAACGGCCTTTACCAACTTAACGGTCCCTGCACCAGGCCACGTTGAACCTGCCGCCATGCCGACACCAGCCTCCATTCCAGGGTCCAGAGAACCATCCCATCCCAATGCGGCGAGCCGGATTGATGCGCCGCTCTGCTCCCAGGCCGAAGATACCGAGTTCAGATTGTACGAGTCCCTGGCCAGCGTGGTGATCACGCGGCTCCAGCAATTCCTGCAACCGTTCCAATCCTCTCCCGATTCGATCTATGTGTTCAAGGCGATGCGACGGGAGGAGTTCTTCACCCAGTTCTCTCGCCTGGCTAACCAGTTGGCCGGGGATTGCTGCCAGAGTCTGGTCCAAATCATCCAGCGCTCCTCCCGGCTGGCTGTGGTGCGTGAGGCCCCGGCCTCCCACCTGGCCAAGCGGCTTCGAGAAACGGCGTTTCCCGCGCTGGATGCCTTGCTGGTGAGTTATGCGGGAGTGGCCAAAAAGATCGCGGTCCTGTCCGGGAACATCAAGAAAATCAGGGCGGAGCTTGAGAAGGCCGCCGGGCCAGGCGAGACAGGCGCAACCGTCGAGCCGTGGGCGAGCGAAGAGGAACTGACGCGTCAAGAAGCCAGGCTGCTCCAAGCTCAATCCCAGGCCTTCGGGACGATAGCCCACTATCTGAACCATCTGGACGACCTGCCCGACGCGCTGCTCGCCTATGCGTGCGACAAATGCTGCGCGGGCGAGGTCAATTACGCCTTGGAGCAGGAAGAAGTCGCCCGCATTCAGGCGGACATCCGAAGCGCCCTGGCCAACGCCAGGGAAACCTTGGCGCGCGTTGGTGCCTCCACCCGGCAAGAGTTGGAGCAAGAACAGGCCAGCCAGTCTGCCAACGTCCAATTGGAACAGGCTCATGAAGCATTAGAGAAAATTTGCGAGGGAAAAATCGAAGCCCGGCAGAAAGCCCAGGCACGATTCAGGAAGATGGTCATCACTGCCCTCGTTTGCCTCCTGATCATTGGTGTCACCATTCTTTGCTTCCTGCTGGCTCGAAGGTGAGGAGCCATTCTTCCAATCAAGCTGCAACATCAGGGTAATCTCCCGGAACTGCCTATGACATGTCAGGCGAAACTGAAAAGCATCGACTTAGCTGCTCGGCTGGCGCAGAGAAACGCGCCAGGGCCTCGCTTTTCATGGGCTCGGCGGCCAGGCATTCGTCCGCGGCGCGGACGATGTCAAGGAGCGACGTGAAGGGCGTTGGCTTGACGATGAAGAATTGAGCCCCTTCCGCGTAAGCGGTCGCGACGTCTCCGGACAGAGGCGAGGCTGAGTACACGGCCACAGGAAGCGTGCGAGAGGGAGGATGGCCACGAATCCAGCGCAACACCTGAAACCCATCCATCTCCGGCATTTTCAAGTCGAGAAAGAGGAGATCCGGGATTGGATGTTCGGCGCGATTCGCAAACGAGCCTTCCCCTGCGAAGTAGTCAATGGCCTCAATTCCGCCTTCCACGATTTTCAAGCGAAAGGAAACCCGGGCGATGCGGCAGGCGCTGGCGAACAGGAGCCGATCGTTCGCATTGTCTTCCACGTAGAGCAAGGTTTTCATAGGGCTAAAGGGTGTTCATGCCGCCCAGAGTTCCACCCAAAAACAACTGCCTTTGCCGGGCGCCGACTCCGCGCCCACTTCGCCGTTCATGCGTTCGACCGCACGTTTGACAATGGCCAACCCCATGCCCGTGCCGGGTGCGTGGAGTGCGTTGGGCAGACGGACGAACGGCTTGAAGGCCCGGTCGATTTGATCCGCAAGGATCCCGATGCCGTTGTCCTTCACTCGCAGCACGGCTTTTTCATTTTCCCGGACGGCGGAGATTTCGATTTCCGGTTCTTTGTCTGCAGGCACATATTGCAGCGCGTTGGTGAGGAAGTTGGTGAGGATTTGTTTGAGCATCGATCCATTGGCCAGCACGCGCGGCCAATCCTGGCCCACGCGGATCCGCGCCTGGCGATGCTTCAAATCCTTCTCCAGGGCTTGCAACACGGCGGCGACGCTTTCGCCCAGATCGGTCGGCGCCAGCGAAAGTGACTCGTGCGACACGCGGCCATACTCCAGGAGATCGCGGATCAACTGGTCATTGCGCACAGCCGAGGTGCTGATGCGCTCCAGGTAGTCGCGGGCCGTGTCATCCAGCCGCTCCCCGTACTCGAATTTGAGCAGGTGCGCAAACCCCTGCATAGCTCGATTGGGGGCGCGCAGGTCATGGGCGATGGTGTAGAGCAGTTCCTCCAGCGAGTCCAGGCTCGCCTGCAACTGGGCCGTCCGCGTGCGAATCTCAGTTTCCAGAGAGGTTCGGGCGCGCCTCTGCTCGTCGATGTCCGTGTTCGTCCCGATCCATTTCACAATGCGCCCGTCACTGTCCTGCTGCGGTAACGCCCAGGCTCTGAACCAGCGATATTCGCCGTCGGCGTGGCGGATGCGGAATTCGTAGTCCAGCGGCGTTTTCGTCGCGACCGCGCGCTCCCACGCCGAGGACACCAGGGCTTTGTCATCCGGATGCACCAGATGGAGGGTGCCGTGGAGACCCAGCAGCTTTTCCTCCGGAAGCCCGCTGTAAATCCGCCACTGCGGACTGACGTAATCGCAAACACCGTCGGCACTGGCGGTCCAAACCAATTGCGGCAGCCCTTCGGCAAGCGCCCGGAAATGCGTCTCGCTTTGGCGAAGCGATTTTTCAGCCCGCTTGCGCTCGGTGATATCGACGACCGAAGCCAGAACGAAACAACCTTCAGGAGTCTCGACCGGATTCAGGCCGATCTCGACGGGAAATTCGCTGGCATCTTTGCGCAACGCGAAAAGGTCGCGGCCCTGGCCCATCGGCCTGGTTTCGGGCGCAGCCAGGAAGTCTTTCCGCAAAACCCAGTGGTTCGCGTGGTAGCGTTTCGGAAGCAAAGTCTCGATCGGCTGGCCCAGCAGTTCGTCGCGGTGATAGCCGAAGAGCCGTTCCATCTGAGCGTTCATCATGACGATGCGCCCTTCACTGTCCACCATCACCATCCCGGTGGGCGCCGCCTCGATGATCGCGTGAAATGGGACCTCGTGCGCCCGAAAGGCCGCAGCCGCCTTGTCCGGCTGGATGAGGTCATGGGGCATCAAGGGTTTCATTTCAGGTCTTCTGAAAATCTGTCCCGGTCCTACCGTTCACGACCGACAGACAAACAATTGTTGACCCCTCAGTCCGTCGCCGCTGGCCAATGGGATACTTGTCCCCGGTCAGCGACAACTCACGAAAATCGATACAAGGGACATATGCCCGCAATGTCGGCGATGGAATAGTAGGACTAACCCCGCTGAACGGCGTCGAGAACTGCGGAATCAGGGAATGGCCTACCCTTGGATACAGTAGTCGCGGTAGGTCGAGCCCCCATTCGCAGACAGCTTTGTTTCGGAATCCCTTCGGGATTCATCTCAGAGTGATCGGAGCATGTGTAGCATGTGCGTAATGTCGAGTTGAAGGCCGTGATCCGAAGAAGAGCTTCATGGAAGGAAGTCACCGCCCTGCGGATTCCGGCGCGAGATATTCAACTCGGATATGCCGCGCGAGCGCCTCGCCAATCCAGACGTTCGCCTCGGCTCCGGGATGGCAGTGATCGAAAAAAATCTTCTCGCCGCGATGAGACCGGAATGTCGGCAGGAGATCGAGAAAACCGAATCCATTTTCGCGAGCGCGTTTCGCCAACTCGCGTTGCGGAAGGTCGTCTAGAAATTCAGTCTCCACCTGGAACCGAACCGGGAACGCCACCACCAATACTCGAAATCCGTGCCGCGCCGACAACCGGCGCAGCCGCGCCAGCTCCGCTTCAACCTTGGACCACGATTCCGGCTGCCAGGCGGCGCCCCAGTCGTATCGTGCCATCCAGGCGAGCCGGTCGAACGCCGCGGGATCTCTCTTCCACTGGCCCTCGCCCAATCCATAAATCCACACGAACCGCTCTTCCCCTTGTGCCTTGATCCACCGTTCGAGGCGAAACGCACGATACGCCTCGGCGGCCAACGCGCTGTGCCGCCGCAGCCAGTCCGGTCTCCCGATCTCGCCCGCAAATCCCCAGGGTGGCCGGCTGTCGTTCACGTAAAAACTCAACACCACAAGATCGGGTTGCGCCGCGAGCCCGGACTCTTCGAGGATTTCCAGTTCTTCGCGGATTCCGACGTCGCCCACGCCCGCGTTGATCAGTTCCACGCGCCGGCCGTCCAGGGAAGGATTCAGCCGCCGCTCCGCCTGTTCCACGTACACGGCCTCCGCCGGGAGGTAATCGCCCCACGTGATCGAGTCGCCGAGCACCAGCGCCCGGAATTCTCCCGGACTTTTGCGCGGCGAAAGCTCGCAGTCACGGAAACCCAGCGAATTGATCTGCATGTCGATGTCCAGACCGGAGAGGCGATGGTTCAAGATGCGGACGTGCGCGCCGGGAACCAAACGGCGTCCCCGGGTCGTGGAGCGGATCAGCAACTCCGGATCGCTTTGCACGAGAAATCCGGCGTCGGCCAGCCGCGCCGCGACGACTCGTGTGGCCCGCGCGCGGAACCAGGCCTCGAGGAGGCACAGGACCGTGAGCAACGACACAAATGCAACGGCGGAGATGGCCGCGACCCGACGGAAGCGAGGGCTGCGGACTAGGTTAAAAGGGTTAAACGAGTTAAATGGGTTAAATGGGTTGAGCGATCTCACCGTTTCAAAATGCCTTAACACTTCAAACAATTCGTCGATTCACCAATTTAACGATTTAACCTACCCGCCTGTTTAACGCCTCAATGCGGCACTTCCCGGTGCGGCTCGTGATCGTTGTTCCAGCGGCGCAAGGCATCGTCGCTCTCGTCGAAGAACAGCGGCTGGAATTTCATCCCGGCCACGTGGCCGTCACAAAAGCCGGCGTTGGCGATGCCACCGTGGCGCCGGCTTCGGTCTCGGATTGAAGAGGTGATGTCGGCTGGTTTTGGTTGGGCGGCATTGAGGTTGACGCCCATGAGGGATAAACTTGGTGATCATCCACGTAAAGCTGAAGCCCAGTGGCTAACTGCCGCAAATTGCTTTTGCATCTCACCGAGTAAGCGGAGCGCTTCGCCTGCGAAAGCGCCGGCAAGAGCAGACTCGCCAGGACCGCGATGATTGCGATGACGATCAGCAGCTCGATAAGCGTGAAGGCGCGTTTGGAGCGCGGAGCTTTCAGAACTTCCTTACGATCTCTCCACTGCAATCCGTCCGGATCACTCATTCTCGCGAGGATTCTTGTTCCCGCTAAAGAACGCAAGGAACGCAAAAAAGCAGACCGGAAATCTTTACGATCTCTCTGTTCTTTTGCGGCTCGCTCGTTCGGTTGCGGCTGCGCCACGCTGTGTTCCTCTGCGGTTAAAAGCTCCTGGCAGTTGGGGTGAGCCAATTCAACCGCGGAATTCACGGAGTGGCGCGGTCGTGTTCGCCTAAGGGAAAGCGGTTTCATATTTTTCCCGACTCAATGCAGCACCTCGCGATGCGGCTCGTGATCGTTGTTCCAGCGACGCAAGGCGTCGTCGCTCTCGTCGAAGAACAGCGTTTGGAAGGTCATCCCGGCGACGTGCCCGTCGCAAAAGGCGGCGTTGGCGATGCCACCGTGGCGCCGGCTTCGGTCCCGGATGGAGGTCGCGGCTTCGGCGGCGCTGATTTTGAAGTGCGTCTGCCAGAAGGGCACGCTGCGCCGAAGTAAGCTCGCGCCTTCGCCCAGCATCGTTCCTTGCCGTGTGAAGTGCGCGCCGGTTCCCTGCCCCAGGAGCGTGTAGCTGGTCATGCTGTCGCCCAGCGCGATCCGATCCGCGGGCGCTTTAACGGCGGCCTCGGTAATCAGATGGGCACGGTACGTTCTGAGGTTATCGGTGACTGGGGCAAGTTGAGAAGCTGTCGGTTCAAACCAGCCGCCCAAGCCCTGGCCGTTGTCGATGGCTCCGGCCAGTCCGACGGCGCTGTAGCCGTATTCCGCGGTCGCCTGCGAGAAGGCATTAAGAGACGGACACTTGAAAACGCCCGTCGGATTGCCCGCGGCAGATCGGAATCTTTCCGTTCCCGCCGGCAAGTAAGCGCCGAGGGCATTGGGCAAGGAAAAGTCGAGCGCCTTCAGCGAGCCATCGGATGAGAGAACGGGGAGGAACGGCGGATAAAACCCGTGATCATCCAGGTAAAGGCGGAGCCCGAAGGCCAACTGCCGCAGATGGCTTTTGCATTGCACCGAGCAAGCCAGCCGCTTCGCCTGCGACAGCCCCGGCAAGAGCAGCCCCGCCAGAAGCGTGAGGATAGCGATGATGACGAGCAGTTCGATCAGCGTGAAGGCGCGGGGGGATCGTGGAGCGTGGAGCGTCGGAGCGTCGGAGCGTTCGATGGCGCTCGGACGCTCGAACGCTCCGACGCGCTGACGAATCCTGGGTCTGACTATTTTCATCGCAAAATCAAAATTTCAGTTGCGGGACT
This sequence comes from Verrucomicrobiota bacterium, assembly GCA_016190065.1. Classification (GTDB taxonomy): domain Bacteria; phylum Verrucomicrobiota; class Verrucomicrobiia; order Limisphaerales; family SIBE01; genus VHCZ01. The sequence continues at coordinate 6,907 of JACPRI010000255.1, read as the reverse complement.
TCCGGAATTTGGTCTGCGAATGGGCCAGGAAGTATGGGGTCAGAAACCTATTCGAGACGTGTCATTGACCCCATTGTTGTTCGCGAACACCCCGCCTGGATTCAGTCGCTTCCGATGAAATGCTTGGGGTGTCCAGGTTTGCCGGGAGGAAGTGTCGGACTTCTCGGTTTGCGGTCTCAACCCCTTTGCAGAGACACCGCGTTACGTGGATAGATGAAGCGAGATAGTATGAACACAGAAAATTGTCCCGCTGAACCCATCCTGCTGCACTTAACTTTGCTCCTCGCAACCCAGTTCGGCGCGCCGGTCACGGCGGCTCCGTCGTCAACCAGTCCCGAAGGACAGAGCGCCTCGCGCTTGGTCCTCGACCAGCCAGGCTTCGCCGCGCGCAACGGAGGCCAATTTCATTTTCGGCTCCAAGGCGAGACGAACCGCGCTTACGTAATCCAGGCTTCCACGAACCTGGTGGATTGGATGCCCGTGGCGGCGTATCAGATCCACCCGGCGGTCAACTTCATCAAATTGCTCGATGCCGAAGCGGGCAGTTCCCAACGGCGTTTTTATCGCGCCGTGGCTCCGTCGCCCACGGCGACGGCCAACGGCAGCACAGTCCTGGCGCTGGATCCACTCGAATTCTACCCGCTGAACACACTGCCGGCTGTGCCTGGAGAATCTCCTGTTCCATCGGGCGCGGCCTTCAATCCTGGAAGGCTCTTGGTCAAGCCGAGACCCGGCGTGGCTCTCGGTCTTCTCGCGCCCCACCAAATCGCGCTGGGTTGCTCGGTAGCACGTGTGTTCCCGGCGCTGGGCAATCTGCAAGTGTTTCAATTGCCGGCGGGCGGCGATGTGTGGGCGGCTGTGCAACAATTTCAAGCCAGCGGTCTCGTCGAGTACGCAGAGCCCGACTTCGTCGTGCGCGCTCTGGCGGAGCCGAACGATCCACGCTTCCAGGATGGGACACTCTGGAATCTTCGCAACTCAGGACAAAGCGGCGGAGTGTCCGGAGCCGACGTCCGCGCTGCAGAAGCCTGGAACACTCGCACTACGGCGGAAACTGTCATCGTCGCCGTCGTGGACACCGGCGTGCGTTACACGCACGAGGATCTCGCGGAGAACTTGTGGAAAAATCCCGGCGAGATTCCCGGCAACGGCGTCGATGACGACCGCAACGGATACATCGATGACGTCCATGGCATCAACGCCATCAAAAAAGACGGGGACCCGATGGACGATCATGGCCACGGCTCGCACGTCGCGGGAATCATCGGCGCGGTGGGGAACAACCAGCTCGGCGTCGTGGGTGTGGCCTGGAAAGTGAAGTTGATGGCCTGCAAATTCATCAATCCGCAGGGCGACGGCGACATCTCCGACGCGATTGCCTGCATCGAGTACGCGCGCAGGAACGGAGCGCAGATTATCAATGGAAGCTGGGGAGGGCCGGCGTTCAATTCCCAGGCGCTGAGGGACGCGATTGCAAGCGCGCGAGTCAACGGAATTATTTTTGTGGCCGCGGCCGGCAACAGCCAGAATGACAATGATGCCGGCAACGCCGTGTATCCGGGGAGCTTCGACCTGGACAACATCATTTCGGTGTTGGCGACAAGCCGCCGGGACGAGCTCGCCTTCTTCTCCAACTGGGGCGCCACGACCGTCGATCTCGGAGCACCGGGATTGGATGTCTTCTCCTGCTGGAATTCGAGCGACAACGCTTACCAGTACTTCCTGGGCAGTTCGATGGCTGCCGCGCACGTCAGCGGCGCGTGCGCTTTGGCCAAAACGCAATTCTCCGGCGAGAGTTATGGCCAAATTATCAACCGCATTCTCGCCGGCGCTGAACCGGTGCCCGCTCTCGCCGGCCGGTGTGTCACGGGAGGCCGGCTCAATTTGAAAAACGTTCTCGCCGGCAATAATTCCCCGCCGCCACCGCCACCACCCAACCTTCCCACAGTGACCGTTCGAGCCTCCGACGAAAAGGCAAGTGAAGCCGCCGCCGATCCGGGAGAGTTTGCATTCAGCCGCACCGGAGACACCTCTGGCGCATTGACGGTGCAGTTTGAGTTGAGCGGAATCGCCATCGACGGGACGGATTACAAAACGCTGGCCACATCGGTGACGATTGCAGCAGGAGCAGCGTCGGCGGCTATCCAAGTCGAGCCGCTGGAGGACCAGGTTGCGGAAGGCGACGAGACGGTGCGTTTGTCGCTGAAGCAAGCCGCGGACTACACCGTGGGCGCTGCTGGCTCCGCGACTGTTACGATCGCGGACAATGATGCGCCGCCGCCACCAGCGACAGTCGTGGCCGATTTCACCGCCAACCCAACGTTGGGGCCGGCGCCCTTGACCGTCCAATTCACTGATAAATCCACCGGGCCGGTCACGAAATGGGATTGGGATTTCGGCGATGGTTCGCCGCACGGCACCAGTCAGAATCCCAGTCATGTGTACCGCAACGCCGGAGATTTCACCGTCACGCTCACGGTCAGCAGCAGCGGCTCCAGCAGCAAGAGTCTTGGCATTCATGTCGCCTCCCAGCCGCCGTCACCTCCGCCGCCTTCGGGACTGCCAACCGTAACCGTCACCGCCGCGGACACCAACGCTTCCGAAGCGGGGCCGGATGCAGGCGAGTTCATTTTCACGCGCACCGGCAGCACAGAAAGCGCATTGACCGTGCGCTTCGATTTGAGCGGTTCGGCGATCAAATGGAATGATTATCGACGTGCACAGGGAGACATGCCGGATTTCATCACGATCTCCGCCGGCGCGTCCGAAGCGAAACTCGCCATCGTGCCCGTGGATGACAGCGACGTCGAAGGCTCCGAAGTTGTTAATCTCAGCATCCTCGAGGATGCGGCGTACGCGGTCGGCGTGCCGGACTCAGCCATCGTCATGATTGCTGACAACGATCAGCCGCCCCCGCCTTCGGGAGAGAGACCGACCGTAACCGTGGAAGCAACCGACGCCACGGCGGCGGAAGCCGGAGTGGATCCCGGCACGTTCACCATTCGACTGAGCCGTCCGGCCGCATCGAACATCACCGTTCGCTACACCATGGGGGAGGAAGCCAGGAACGGAGTGGATTACCAGACTTTGAGCGGTTCAGTGACGGTCCCGGTCGGGGCTTCCTCAGCCACAGTGACGGTGATTCCGATTGACGATTCCACTTTGGAAAGCAACGAGCCGCTCATCCTCATGCTTTTCGGATATACCGGCGCGCCTTATATCGTGGGCCGGCCCGATGGCGCTGTGGTGACCATTGCCGACAACGACGCACCGCCTGTCCGGCCCACGGTGACCGTAGTCGCGTCCGATCCGCAGGCCTCGGAGGCGGGAGAGACTGGCACGTTCACGATCCGCCTGAGCAGCCCGGCACCGTCATCGTTTTCGGTTCGTTATGCGATGGGAGAGCAGGCAAAGAACGGCGTGGATTACCAGTCGTTAAGCGGCTCGGTGACGGTCCAGGCCGGAGCGTCGTCGGCCACGGTCACGCTGATTCCAATCAACGATTCCGTTCGGGAAAGCAGCGAACCCGCCATGCTGATGCTCATCGGCTACACGGGCGCGCCATACATCGTGGGCCAGCCGACCGGCGCCACGGTGACGATTTTGGACAATGATTAGCCTTCTTAGCAGGGCCCGGCCAGAGCGGCGGATCGCGATGCGGTGCGGAGCTGCGCGGCGGGAAAAACCAGATGAGACGTCAACGACGGATCGGCAGGAGCGATTGTTTTCACACCGCCGGCGGCGTGTTCGATCGTTTGAGCGATCTGCTCGACTTCGCGGGACATTTGAGCGAGCTGTTCCCGCTGAGAACCCTGGTCCGGCGGCGTTCGGCTGAGCATCAATGCCGTGTCCTCCTTCAAGCGGGTCAACGTTTGGCCGAGCTCATTCTGAATTCTCCGAATGATGCGAGTTTGTTCCTCTTCGCGCACGTACTTCAAGTAATCCGTCAACACGCCCAGTTGCTCGGTGGTCTCCTGCAGTCTTTGCTCGGCCCGTTTGCGCTCCGCTCGTTCGGCGGCTTCGCGGAGCGCCCGGTGCACGGCCGGCGCCAGGTGAGATAGACGCGTTTTCAAAACGTAATCCGTGGCGCCCCGGCTGAGGCTGTCGATGGCCACCTCTTCTCCGAGCGTCCCGGTGACGAAAATGAACGGAACGTCCGGGCGCTTCGACTGCGCGATTTCCAGGGCTTCAAAGCCGCCGAATCCGGCCGGCAAGGTGTGGTCGGCCAGGATGAGATCCGGGGACGTTTTTTCGAGGTGCTCGATGAAGGCCTCCCGCGTTTGCACACGTTGGAAGGAGAAGTTCAGTCCGGTGCCTTTCAGCACCAATTCGTTCAGCAAGGCGTCATCGAGGTCATCCTCGAGCAACAAGATTTTGATTTCGTTCGCCATATATTTCGCAGTGGTGTGGACCACTTGTCTTGATTCCTCACGCGAAAGGTTTCTTCCATCTCGTTCCACCCCACAGGCTCCCTGTTCCGCCCCGAAGACTGAAGGCGGTGAAGACCCCAGTTGACGCTCTGGATGGACCTACCTCCGATTTCGCACACCTGGCGCACTCCGTGGCGTCCGACCTTTCTTGCTTCGGCCCGGCTCTTTTGGCACGGTTGCACCTGTATGATTCCCTTTTCTTTCCGAGCCCGCACGCTGGCTGCGGCGTTGCTGGGCGCGCTCATTGTTCCCGGCGGTTCCGTCCGCGCCGCTGAGCGTCCTAACATCTTCCTCGCCATCGCCGACGACTGGGGTTGGCCGCACGCGGGCGTTTACGGAGACCCGGTTGTGAAAACGCCGACGTTCGACCGCTTGGCGCGGGAAGGAGTCCTGTTCACGCACGCTTTTGTTTCGGCGCCGTCGTGCACGCCGTCGCGCGGGGCCTTGCTCACCGGACAATATCACTGGCGTTTGGAAGAAGGCGCAAATCTTTGGAGCACGTTGCCGGAGAAATTTCGGTCTTATCCGGAAGTGCTGCGCGAGGCAGGCTACGTAATCGGACACAGTCGCAAGGCGTGGGGCCCCGGGCGCATCGGCGTAGGCGGACGCAAAGAAGACCCGGCGGGACCGCGTTTGGCGAACTTTGCCGAATTCCTCAAGGCTCGGCCGAAGGGAAAGCCCTTCTGCTATTGGTTCGGCTCGTCCGATCCACATCGTCCGTATGAACCGCGGTCGGGCGCGAAGAGCGGGATGGACTTGAAGAAAATCAAACTGCCGGGCTGTTTCCCCGATCATGAGATCGTGCGCAGCGACATCGCAGATTATTACTGGGAGGTCCAACGCTTCGACCGTGAAGCCGGCGAAGCGCTCGCGTTGCTGGAACAAACCGGCGAGTTGGAGAATACGATCATCGTCATGACGGGCGACCATGGCATGCCGTTCCCGCGCGGCAAAAGCAACCTTTACGACCTGGGCGCCCACGTGCCGCTGGCGGTGCGATGGGGCGCGAAGGCCAGGGCAGGCCGCACGGTGCAGGATTTCGTCAGCTTCGTGGACCTCGCGCCAACTTTCTTGGAAGCGGCCGCATTGAAACCGCTCGCGGAAATGACCGGACGCAGCTTGGTCGGCGTGCTGCAGGCCGGCCAAACCGGGACGGTGGACGCCCGGCGCGACCATGTCATCTATGGAAAGGAACGCCACGTGCCATCGCAAGAGAAAGGCAATCTCAGCGGTTATCCTTGCCGCGCGCTGCGCACGAAAGAGTTTCTCTACATTCACAATTTTCGTCCCGAACTCGGCCCGGCCGGCATCGCGGACGGCGCGCAAGCCCACATCGGAAACTCGTTTGCCGACTGTGACAACGGGCCAACGAAAAGCTTCCTCCTGGAACATCACGCCGATCCGAAAGTGAAGAAGTATTTCGATCTCGCCTTCGCGAAACGGCCGGTGGAAGAACTGTACGATCTGCAGAAGGATCCCGAACAATTGACCAACGTTGCCGGACGACCCGAATACGCGACGGCTCAAAAGCGCCTCGGCGACCAGTTGCTGGCGGAATTGCGCGCCACGGGCGATCCGCGCGTCCTGGGCGGCGCGGAAAAGTTCGACGCGTATCCTTATTACGGCGGTCCGCAGAAACCGCCCACTGCTCCGTGACGTAACGCCGACATTCTTGTCGGCAAGTTCCGAGTCATTCCTGCCTCTTGGACCTCGAGGTCGGAGACCCCGCAACTGGCTGGCTCGAAAGCCGGGGCGTTACGGCAGGGTTTGCCCTGCCTTTTCGAGCCTTTTCGGCTTTCAGCTTTTCGGACTTGGCTTGGAAGACCATTTGAGTTCCAGTTATCGCGTTCTCTATGGAAAAGCTCATTCCCCGCCGCGATTTTATCCATTCCACTTCGGCCGCAGGCGCCGCCGCGTTCCTCGGCCACAAACTTCTCAACGCTCCCGCCGCCAACGCCCAGGCGGCCGCGCCCGCCAAACCGGTCGTGATCGCCAGCGGCAACGGGTTGCAAGCCACGGCAAAAGCGATGTCCCTCATGCAGCAAGGCGCGGACGCGCTGGACGCCGTGATCGCGGGCGTGAACATCTTGGAAGATGATCCGAACGAAAACTCAGTCGGGCTGGGAGGATTGCCCAACGAAGACGGCGTCGTCGAACTCGACGCTTCCGTCATGCACGGGCCGACCGGGCGCGGCGGTTCGGTCGCGTCCCTGCGCAATATTCGCAACCCCTCGAAGGTCGCGCGCCTGGTGATGGAACGCACGGACCATGTCTTGATTGTGGGCGAGGGCGCGCTGCGCTTTGCCAAAGCGCACGGGTTCAAGGAAGAGGATTTGCTGACGGACGAATCGCGGCGGGCGTGGCTGAAATGGAAAGAAGACCTCAGCCGAACCGACGACTGGCTGCCGCCGCACGATCTGGAAACGAAGAACATCAGCCTGGGATTGCAGTCGGCCTTGCGCAATCACGGCACGATC
>JACPRI010000224.1 GCA_016190065.1 Verrucomicrobiota bacterium | reverse complement strand
TGCCAGCGAATCTCTCCCGAAGGCGCGTGAACACACGAGACAATTCCGGCGTCGCTCCACAGGAAGAGCAGATCACCAACGGAAACGCTCGTCGGCACGTAGGGCGCGGATTTGCGGATTTCGTAAGCGAGCTTCGGTTCGATGCCCTTGGCCGGGTTCCCCGGACGAACGGCAACGACATAATTGCCGCCACCGCCGCTGCCACACGAGCCGATGATCAAGCCCGATGCGATCACCGGCGAACTGACGCTTCGTTTGTCGAACGCTTTGGCGTATTCCCACACGACTTTGCCGTTGTCCGGGTTAATCGCGGAGATGCCGTGCGCCTGGCTGTTGAAAATCACCGCCGGCTTCTGGCCTTCGGGTTCAAACAGGCACGGAGTCGAATAGGCCGTCACAGCCGTCTGCCTTGGGGTCCGCCACCGAACTTTGCCCGTCGCCGCATCCACGCCGAAAAGCGCGCTCTCGCCGTCCTGCTCGCTGCCCAGGATGACCTTGTCTTTGTAAAGGATCGGCGAGGTGCCGCAGGCGTGCTGGCTCTTAAACGGGCCGAGGTCGGCCTCCCACAGGGTCTTACCGTCGTGATCAAAGGCCATCAAGTTGTAGTGCTCCGGCGTGTTCCAGGCGACGTACACGCGCCGGGTATCCACGGCCGGCGTCGCGGAAGCGAAGGTGTTGAACTTATGTTTCTCGAACGGGACAAATGGAAACTCGCGTTTCCACAGAACGCCGCCGTCCTCCACTCGCAGGCAAAGGACGAACACCTTGCCAGGACTTTCCTGGGCGCTGGTGACGAAAACTTTGTCGCCCCAGATCACCGGCGACGAATGGCCCACGCCGGGCAATGCAACTTTCCAATTGAAATCCTTTTCCGTCCACTGAGCGGGAATGGTTTTCGCGTGGCTGACACCCGTGCCGTTGGGACCCCGAAAACGAGTCCATTCTTGGGCGGAAGAACTCAAGGCGAGTGAAAGGATGAAAAGCGTCCATTTGGCTGCCGCCCGCGGCGCAGCCATGAAGTTGGCAGGTTCTTCGCTGTTTTCAGTGGGTGCTCTCCCTCTCCCAGCGGGAGAGGGTTGGGGTGAGGGAGAAGCGCCGGTGCTTTCCAAAGTTCTTGCTTTGTCCAACGCCTTCACCCTCACCCTGTCCCTCTCCCTCAAGGGAGAGGGAATCCGGCGGCGAAAGCTCATGGACGAAGTACAAAAATCGAGCATGGGTACGACATTCATAGCGCAAAACAGATTAGTTTCGCCGTAATAAGCCCGGCGAGCTCGGTCATGGCAAGGTGAAACTGACGGAAACAAGAGTGAAGTTTTGCTAACCTTGCAAGTTCGGCCGCCAAAAGCTTTAATCAGTTTCTCGCGAAACCTGCGATGCTAGCGCGTTCAACATCAATAAGGCACTCGGCTGGACGGAAGCGCTTGGTGATTGGGTGCGTCGCCCACCGTGGCCCTTTCTTTCAAAGGGAGCATCCATCTGGCGTGGGTAAGGACGCGTTCCACCGCGTCCTTGATCCCTCCCGGAGAGGGCGCTTTCAACCAAAAGCGAAACACGGGCTAACCAGTGGCCTCGCATGTTCCCACCGCTCGCCTTCCGGTCTGTCGGCGTCTTCAGGGAACGAGTGGGACGCGGTGGAACGCGTCCCGACCGCGCCGAACAGAAAGTGACGGCACGGATTGCGGCTATGACCAGTTGTTTCACCCAGGCGTCTGTGCGGCTCAAGCGCCTGGTCTTCGAACAACTACGCCATCTGTCCGAAGTTTGCCAGCCCCGGCGCATCGTCATCAAACCGAACTGGGTCCTGCACGAAACCGACCCGGCCTTCCCCATTCGCGCTTTGGTCACCGACGCGCGGATCATCGAAGCCGCAGCGGAGGCCTGCCTCGTCCTCTTCCCCGGGGCGGAATCCATTTTGGTTGGCGATTGTCCACTCCAATACGCCAATTGGCCGCTCATGTGCCAACAATCCGGCTTGGAGTCGGTGATTGACAAACTCAGCGCGCATTCGAGCGGCCGAGTTGTTTTCCGGGATTTGAGACGCGAGGTCTTCCGGCAGGACGGCGACAATTTTTTGGCCGCCAGCAACGGGGATCATGGCGACCCGAAAGGTTATCGGGAGGTGGAACTGGGCGAACGCAGCCATCTGGAGCCGATTTCAGAACAGTCGGACCGCTTTGCCGTCAACGATTACAGCTCCGCCATCACCAGCAGCAATCATCGGCCTGGCTCTCATCGGTATTTGATCTGCCAGAGCATTCTGGACGCGGATCTTTTCATCAATCTGCCCAAATGGAAATCGCACCAGAAGAGCGGCATCACCTGCGCGTTGAAAAACCTGGTCGGGATGAACGGGGACAAAGCGTACCTTCCGCACTTCCGTCGCGGGGCGCCCAAATGGGGCGGCGATGAATATCGCGACGAAGGCCGGTGGCTCTACCTGGCTCAGACCCGGCTGCGGGAGCGATTTCAAAAACGAAACCGGCTGGCTTATCGAATCCTTAAGCCGGGCTGGGAACTGATCAAACGAGTCCGCGGGATCGAAACGCGCCTGGAGAATCCGACGGCTCCTCCGAGACGGTTCTACATCGCCGGAGGCGCATGGCCTGGAAACGAAACGCTCTGGCGCATGATTTACGATCTGAACTGGATCATCCAGTGCGCTGACGCGAAGGGGTATCTTCAACCGACGCCGCAACGGACTTATTTCTGCATTGTGGACGGCCTGGTGAGCGGTGAAGGCAACGGGCCGCTCCAGCCGCTGCCGAAGGAGACGGATTGGATCGTGTTCGGTTCCGACCCGTTCAAGATCGACGCGGCGCTGGGCTGGTTCATGGGGTTTGACCTCGGCCGATTGCCCATCATTGCGCGGCGCGAGCATTTCGTCGGTGCGGGCTGGGGTGATTTTGAGGTGGACGATTTGTCCGTTGTGCTGGATGGAAACCCCGTCAAGCTTGTGGAATCGGACATCAACTTTGAATTCGCGCCGCCGCCCGGCTGGAGGGACCACGTTGAACGTTGAATGGGTTTCGCGGTTGCCCGGGTCGGCTCGCGTCGGGTTGTACTTCGCGCTCCAGCAGGCCATCGGATCGAGAGTCTGGCGCCGCTGGCGCCAGTTTCAGTCCTGGACACGCCTCTCCTCGGAGCAGCTCAAACGAGAGATTGACCTGCAGCTCGCGAAGCTTCTGACGCGCGCGATTCGTGAATCCGCCTTCTATCAGAAACTCGGCCTCCGGCTCGATTCTCGGGCGAGCGCGACGCAGTTCTTGAAACACTTTCCCATTCTGACGCGGGAACAGATTCGCGACCGGTTTTCCGAGCTGGTGACCGATGCGTTGCGAAGCGAGATCACGTCTCCGGCGGACGTCTCGTCCCAACGCTACGATTGGCTGGTCGTCAAAACCGGCGGGACCACGGGCACGCCGACGAGTGTCGTCCACGACAAGTCCTTTCGCGACTGGGGAAGGACGACCCGCCTTTTTGCCCAACGTCTATGCGGGTTCCCGCTCGGGACACCGTTTTTTCGCTTGTGGGGATCCGAGCAGGATCTGTTGCAGCAGCAGGAGAAACTCGACCGGCGCGTGCTCAGGAATCTGTTGGGAGAAATTCCCATGAACGCCTTCCGGGCGAAAGAGGCGGAGTTGGTGCAGCATTATGAGACGATCCGGAACCAGTCGGGCGTCCGCCATCTCATGGCGTATGTGGATGCCGCCGTCAGCCTGGCGACGTTTATCGAGGATCGCAACTTGCCGAAGCCTCGTTTGCGGACCGTCATGGCCTGCGCGGGTACCGTCACGCAGGAATGGCGGCAAATTCTCGAACGGGTTTTCGGCGCGGAAGTCTTCGACAAATACGGCTCACGGGAGTGCGCGGACATCGCTTGCGAATGTTCGGCCCACCATGGGCTGCACGTTTTTTCGCCCAGCGTTTTTGTGGAAGTTGTGGACGACGAAGGCCGTGAATGCGCACCCGGCCAGACCGGGAGAATCCTGGTTACTTTGCTGCACAACCTCAGCTTCCCGATGATCCGATATCAAATCGGCGATCTGGGGGTCTGGGCGGAACCCGCGCCGTGTGCTTGCGGGCTGGCCTTCCCACGCTTGCTGAATCTCCAGGGACGAGCGGACGACATGCTCGTGACGGAAGACGGCACGCGGCTGACCTCTGTGTTCATCCGGCATTTCGTCGGCGTCAGTCTGAATCGACAACTCATTCGGGAATGGCAATTCGAGCAAACGGGTCCGGGGGCTTTCATCTTTCGCTACATTCCGCTGCAGTCCGACGGATTGGATGACAACCTGAAGGGGATTGAGTCCAGCTTCAGAAAGGCGCTGGGATCGTCGGCGAAAATCGAGTTTCAGGCCGTCCCGGAGATTCCGGGTGCCCCGACGGGAAAAACCTTGTGGATCGTGAACCACTGGAAAAGGAGCGCCAAGCAAAGTCCCATTTTGACGTAGTAGCGCAGCCGCCTCGGCCGCGAGTTCGGGCGGCGTCTCGCCGTTCGAAGAACAAGGGCGGGGCGGCCCGTGAACTCGCAGGCGAGGACGACCGCGCTACGCTGAAGGAGTGGCGTGGAACCTGATTAACGCGCGGAAATCATCTGAAATTTCGGTTCAACGGGAACCGGAGCGGCCCACGCCGCTCGCCTCGATTGCACGTGCCGATAGCAAGTGAGCAACAGACCGGACTGGATCGAAAATGTTTTGAGCGCAAATTCGCTATCGCCGTGCAGAAAGAGGAACGCGAGGACGTTCGCGATCCAGAGGCTCGCGACCAGCTTGCAGACGCGCAGAAAGATATCCTCGCATTCGGTGGTTCTCAGATATTTCATCACACGCCAGGCGAGGACCGTGCCCGAACCCAGGAACAGGAGCATGAAGGCCGTGCCAAAAACTCCGGTGTTCACCATCAGACCGACGAATCCGTTGAAAAATCGGCCGACGTTGACGTGGCCCGTGATGGTGGTGGGATCCCATTGCCAGGAATAGTCCACGGTCGCGACACCGAAGCCGCGGCCGATCCAGAAATATTGCGGCGCCATATCCATGCCTATTTTGCGGAGGATGCGGCGAACTTCGAGCGTGTTTTCTGCGTCCATCTTCGCCTGGGCATCGAAGGTCGCGCCCGGCAGGAAGGCCAGGGCCCGTTGGGCCGCCAGAGGCAATCGATCCGAAACCGCGTAGGCCAAGGACAGTCCAAGGACGAGAATGCCCAGGGAGATGAAAACGTTTTTCATCGTAAAGAACCGCTCCCCATAGGAGCTGATGAGCAACACCCCCAGAACCACCACGCTCAGATACCGATGGCCGCTGAGCGTTCCGACCACCAGAGTGAGCACGGCAGTGGGCACCAGGTAGAGGATCTTCCGGGAGTAGAACTCGCGGAGATTGTACCGGATCAGCAAGAGATAGAAAAACCCGGTGCTCACCACATAAAAGGATTGAAATCGCCGGATGCCCAGGCGGTTGGCTTGAAGCTCGAAATTGACCGCATCGCCCGACAATTCAAAAAACTGGAGCAGGAAGAACAGCGTATCCGGCGCCTTGGAAAGCACGAAATCGGAAATGAGGTACGTGGTGGTCAGCAAGCATTGCCAGATAATCAGTCGAATCAGCATCTTCTCGCTCGGCCGGCACAAGACGAACAAAAACGGGAAGATGGCGCAGGTGAGTTGTTGGAAGTAATAGCGCCCGCCCATCTGCTCCGAACCGAGAATGCGCAACCCGAAGCCCCGGTAGGCCATGGTCGCCACCAGGACCAGACAGTAGCCGGCCACGCCGAGGAGCAGCCACCGATGATCGTGCAACACTTTCATCGCATCGGGCGCATACTGGCGCATGCACACGGTGATGATCATTCCTGACCAGCCCAGCAACGCCGCAAACTCCCAAACGTACGGCCGGCCCGGAAACAGCGGAACGATCAGCGCGGAGCTAAACGTCGCGACCGCCAGAGTGATCGATAGTTTGGAATGATACGGTAGCGTCATCAGCGCCAGCACGCCGAGAATGCCGAGCGCCACCAACAGCGAATTCTTCGCCAGGTAATAGCCCGCCAAAAGAGCGCAAAACCCCATCAGGCCGAACCAGAACAATTGCTGAAATCTCAGCCGATGGTCGATAGTGCTCGAAATCATGCGCCCTCGTTATACTGATTTAGGAAGGTTCCGCAACCGGCTTTCGTATCGATGCCAGAAATTGCATGAAGTTGGTCAGGACGGATTCCACTCCGTTCCTGATCTTGCTGAACGTTGTAACGGCAATACCAGGGACGCGGTGAACACGTCCTGACCTGTTTTCATCGCCCCACCCTACGGTTTGGTCTCCCGGTCTTGGATGAGTCTTAGATACGACCAGGCGATCGGGTTGTAACGCCAGACCAGTTCGGATAATCGCTTGGACTCCAGGAACCAGCGCTTGGCCTGCGTGTAATCCTCCAGATTGAAGTAATGCCAGCCCACATGCGCGACGACATAGTAGCTCCTCGGGTCGAGTTCTCTGGCGCGCTCGAAATACGGTCCGGCTTCTGCGCGCCGTCCGAGCAGGTGCAAGCACATGCCGTAACGCAAGTAATTGTAGGCATCGTGCGGATTCAACCGCATTCCGGCCTGAAACCAATTCAGGGCTTCTTGAGCCAACGCCTCGAAGCCCGGGCCCCGTTGCCAGCTCGAATTCCGGAGAAGTTCGCCGATGCGATAGGACGTCTCGAAATTCCTGGGTTCAATTTCCGAAGCGGCCTTAAGCGCCGCGGTCTGATCCCGGACCCATTGCTGGGATTGTTGCGCGATTTGATCCAACACTTTCAAGTCCGCGATGGGTTCCGCGACCGACGGGTCCTGGAGTTTCTCGATCTGGCTTCGGATCGCTGCCTGCGTTGCTTGCGGGAGTCGATCCAAAACCCTCAAATCGACCTTCCGACCGTCATTCGTCCCCCCTTCAGCACGCTGCAGAATATAATCGTAAATCTCGGTGAGTTTGAGGGTGGCGCGGTCGATTCGGTTGGCGCGGCTCAGAAGCCATTGCTGGCGCAAGTTTTTCGTTCCTTCCCGCGCCAGGTACGCGGCGCCGAGTAACGCGATGAGGGTCAGCGCCAACCGGCTCACCCAGCCGAGCGTGACCCAATGTCGTTCGGTGGCGAAGCGGATGTGGCCCGCCAGGAGCGCCATGAGCGTCACCATTAGAATCGCGTTCGCGGGGATGTGCGCGTTAAAGTCGGTCAAGGAGTGAACCAGAAAAGCCAGCAAACCTGCTGTGCCGCCGACCACAAATGCGGCTCGACTGCTCGGTTTGACGACCAAATCGCCTGCGCGCTGGACAAATTTCCAGGTTCCCGCCACTCCGACAAAAAGAAACAGCCAGCCTGTCGCGACGAGGGCCGTTCCGATGATTCCCCAATCCGCCAACGTGTTCAGGTAATCGTTGTGCGCTCGTCCTGGACGCAGTTGAACGAACTCCGTCCGATATTGCGGGAACCGATAATCGAAATGCGCCGGACCTGCGCCCCACCACCAATGCTGTTTCCAGATTTCCAGAGCCGATTGGGCGACATAATACCGGATATCTTGAACTTCTCCGGCTTCTCGAAACAACCGCTGCCAGCGCGTTTGCGCGCGGTAACCTTCTTTGAAAAACACGATCGCGAGCGCGAGAAGCAGGCCCAGGAAAATGATCGCTGGCAAACGGCTGTCCCGGTAGCAGACCAGAATCGCGAAAAGAACCGTCAAAGCCGCGCCCGCCGCGATCCATCCACCGCGTGAGACCGTCACGCCGATTCCCGCCAGCATCACGAGCGAGGCATAGCCCAGGAAAATCCGAGTCGTGTGGGCGTACCGGCCTTTAAGTGTGCAAGCCAGTCCCAGGGGGACCAGCATTTCCAGGAAGCCGGCCAGGTTGTTCGGATTAATGAAAGTGCCCGAGGCGCGCTTGAGGTATTGTTCCGGCTTTAATTCGGGCTGAAACAAGTGCCAGACGTATTCGGTGTGCGTGAAAAACTGGTACACCGCATACAGCGAGAGGGCCATGCCGCAGAAAACCAAAACGAACATGACCAGTTGGGTGGATTCCTGGCGATGCAGATTGTTGAGCACGGCCAGGAACAGGAAGGCGTAGAGCAGGATTCGAATCAACTCGGTCCGCGCGGCGTATTCGATGTCTGCCTGCCCGTACCGCACGATCGCATAAGCCGTGAACGCCAGGACACACCAACAAAT
>JACPRI010000226.1 GCA_016190065.1 Verrucomicrobiota bacterium | reverse complement strand
GACACGGAATTCCTGCTCGCAGAATCGAAGCGCTTGCTGAAGATCGCCGCCCGACCACTCGTCGCGGCGACGAACCCTTAAGCGGCGGTTAACCACTAATGGACACTAATGCACACTAATATCTAATGGGACTCTGCGTTCGGTCCCTTTTGGAATTAGTGTCCATTAGTGTGCATTAGTGGTTAACGAAAGAGTTCCTTCCACCACTCGGTGGCTCCAGGCCAGATCGTGGATTTGCGGTTGGGACCAGAGAGGTTTCCACGATTGCCGCGTGCCTCGCTGCGTGGCATATCTGGGCGCGATGAAATACAGACGCTTTGGACGGACGGAGCTTTCCATGCCGGTGCTTTCTTGCGGCGGCATGCGCTATCAGTTCAAGTGGCAGGACGTCGATCCGAAGGACGTGCCCCACGAAGGCCGGAAGAATCTAGAAGCTACAATCCAGCGTGCCTTCGAGCTTGGCATCAATCACTTTGAGACGGCGCGCGGCTACGGCTCGTCGGAAATGCAGTTGGGCTGGGTGCTGCCCAATCTCCCGCGCCAGAAAATCATCGTCCAAACCAAAGTGGCGCCCTGCGCGGACCCGGAGAACTTCGTGCGAACGTTCAACCGCTCGATGAGTTACCTGCGGCTGGACCACGTGGATTTGCTCGCGCTGCACGGCATCAACAACCGGCAATTCCTCCGCGACTCGCTCAAGAAAAACGGCTGCGTCGCCGCGGCGCGCAAGCTGCAGAAAGACGGGCGCATCCGCTTCCTCGGTTTCTCGACGCACGCCACGACGGACATCATCCTCGACGCGATCGGCTCCGGCGAATTCGACTACGTGAATCTGCACTGGTATTTCGTCAACGACTTGAACTGGCCGGCGATTCAAGCCGCCCACGCGCGGGACATGGGCGTGTTCATCATCAGCCCGAATGACAAAGGCGGGAAACTGTACGAGCCGCCTCGGAAACTGGTTGAATTGTGCCGCCCCCTGACGCCGATGCAATTCAATGATCTTTATTGCCTGGCGCGCCCGGAGGTTCACACGCTCAGTTGCGGCGCGGCCCGGCCCGGCGATTTCGACGAACACGTTCGCGCATTGGACCACTATGATCGCATTACGGAGACCGTCGCGCCGATTGAACGGCGGCTGCGCGACGAGATGAGCCGCGCGCTGGGACAGGATTGGTGCGCGCGATGGTTCGAGGGGTTGCCGCACTACGTCGATGTCCCGGGCCAGGTCAATATTTCCGAAATCCTCCGGCTCTGGACGTACGCGAAATCGCTGGACCTGATCGCGTGGGGCAAGATGCGCTACAACCTGCTCGGCCAGGCCGACCATTGGTTTCCGGGCGAGAATGTTGCGAAACTCAACGGCGCGGATTTGCGGGCGACACTGGCGCGCAGCCCTTTCGCCGAGCGGATTCCGGCCATTTTGCGGGAAGCTCATGAGATGCTTTTCGAGGCCCCCGCGAAACGGCTCAGTCAGAGTTAGACCCACAAATTGAAAGCGGGGGCAAGGAGACACGAATTTTCACGAATTCACACGAATGTTGGAGTTTTTTGGAATTTGAGTCTGGAACACGAAACAGGAGTAAGGAGACACAAATCCCACGATTTGACACGAACCTTGGAGTTTTCGGAATTCGTGACAATTCGTGTCTGAAGACCTCCCGGCTTTTGCCAGAAACCTATCCGGCAGATCGGTGTTGAATAGTTCTGTCGGTCCGACCCAGCCGCGCCAAATTGAATTTGCACGGAAAATGCAATTACGGAAAAATTGAACTATGCGGTCGCGAATAGCGCTTTGGATTTCAATCGTGTTGAACGCCGCACTGATCGCGGCGTTGAGTTACGTTTGGTCCCGCCGTGAACCGGAAAAGCAACTCCAGGTCTCTGCGCCCGCTCCGATTGCGACGACCAACCAGATCGTCAAGACCAACGTGGTCGTCCGCCGGCAAAACTTCACCTGGCACGAAATCGAATCGACGAATTACGTCACGTACCTCGCCAACCTGCGCGCGATTGGTTGTCCGGAGCCGACCATCCGCGACATCATCGTCGCCGAGGTGAACGCGCTGTATGACCGGAAGCGCGCGACGGAGATCGTTACCCCCGAACAGCAGTGGTGGCGGTCCACGCCGGATCAGCAGGCGGTGACGGCCGCGATGTCGCAGTTGCACGCGCTGGAAGCCGAGCGTCGCAATCTGCTGACTCGATTGCTCGGACCGAAATGGGAAGCAGCGAATAGCTGGGAGATCGCCGCGTTCAATTCGCGCCTGGACGGGCCGGTCCTGGGCAATCTGACGGCGGACGCGAAGCAATCGCTGCGGGATCAAGAAGCGAAATTTGCGCAACAGCGGCAGGAGTACGTGAGCCGGAAGCAAGCCGCGGGCGAGGCCGTCGATCCGGCCGACCTGGCCCGGCTTCAGGAAGAGAACCGGCGCGAGCTGGCGAAGATCATGAGTCCGGCTCAGGTCGAGGAGTATCTGTTGCGGTATTCGGATGTCGCGCAAAACATGCGGCGGGAGTTCCAGGGATTCGAACTCGCACCGGACGAATTCCGGAGCATCTTTCGGGCGCGCGATTCAGCCGAGCTGCAACTGCCGCTGTATGCGAAGGGGGATGATCCGGCGACCGTCAAGCGGCGCGAGGAGTTGGAAGCGCAGCGGCAGGACGCCGTGAAGCAAGCGCTCGGCTCGGAGCGACATCAGATGTTCCAATACTCACAAGATCCTCTCTTCCGCCAGGCGCAAACGAGCGCGCAACAAATCGGAGCGCCGGCGGAGGTCGTGCTGCCGATTTACCAGATCAACCAGGCCGCCGAACTGGAGCGGCAACGGATCAGCAACGACAGCAGCCTGACGCTGGAGCAACGGGCGGCCGCAATCGCCACGACCGTGACGCAGCAGCAAGAATCGTTGCGGAAGATTTTGGGGAAAGAAGCGTTCGAGCGCTACCGGCAGGGCCAGGGCGCCGCCCAAGGAGTCTTTGGAACCAGCAAGTAGCAACGACGCCGCGGCAATCGATGCCGTCAAAGCGTTACAAGGTTAAATCGTTGAAACGTTAAATCGGTCAAAGAGCCTCCTTGTATCGGCTCCTGCTACCGCTGGGGATGCCGGCGGTCCGCGAGCAACCCCCCGGCTGGAAATCTCAGGCCGCTTTCTCCAGTGGACCCGGGCTCTCTGGGGACGAGGCCGGGGCCTTCTCCCGCGCCTGGAGGTACACCGTGACTTCCGTGCCTTGCCCCAATGTCGAGCGGAGATGGACTGCGCCTTTGGCTTGTTCCACTAGACGCTTGACGATGGAGAGCCCCAGCCCTGTTCCCTGGCCCAACGGCTTGGTGGAAAAAAACGGATCGAAGATTTTTCCGATCGTCTCCGGCTCGATCCCGGGGCCGGTGTCCTGCACGGTGAGCGCCACGAGCGGCGGCGCGTTGACAAACCCATCGCGATTGATCAGGCGCACGCTCGGACCTTCCTGGAACTTGGAAAGATTCAGCGGTTCCTTCAACCCATGGGCGCGAATCTCCACGCGATGCGGCAACGGGGTGCACTGGAGGGCATTGGTGGCCAAGTTCAGGAGAATCTGCAGGAGGTCAATCCCGTTGATTAGCGCGTAGGTTTCGTTCGGGAGCGGCTGGATGAGCAACTCGTTGATCCGGGCGCCGGAGCGGGTTTTGAGCAGTTCTCTCAAGTCATTCAAGGTTTGGTTGACGCGCACCGACGTGTTGGCGTGGGGCCCGCCCCTCAAAAAACTGAGATAACGGCGCGAGATGTTGACGATGTTGTTGATCTGCAGCGTCACGCGGTAGAGCCGCTCCTTGACCGCTTCGAGGGCTTCGCCTTCAAGCTGCGGGGCCGCGCGAACGCTCTGATTGACCAATTCCACCAGGCCGAAGATGCTCGTCAACGGCCCGTTGATGTCGTGGATAATGCTCGCGTAAATCTCGCCGCGCGTCTTGGCCATTTCTTCGCGGAGCGTCTGGTTTTGGATTTCCTCCTGCAGTTGCGTCAGCTTTTGATGGAAACCCTCGATTTTCTCCGAGTGCTGTCGGCGCTCCATCGCCGTGGCCACGGCTTGCCGGATGGTTCCGATGTCGAACGGCTTGGTCAGATAATCGCAGGCCCCCAGACGCAGGGCCTCCCGCGCCGTTTCGATCGTTTCGTGACCCGTAAGCATGATCACTTCGATGGGCGGGTCGATTTTCTTGAGCTGGCTGAGCGTCTCGATGCCGGACATGTTCGGCATGCGGATGTCCACGATCGCGGCGTCGATGCGCTGCTGCGTGGCGAGCCGAATGGCTTCCGATCCGCTCTCGGCCAGGAGGATGGCGTAATCGTCTTGAAAGACCATCTCGAGAGTTTGGCGCGGGCCGTCATCGTCGTCCACGATCAGGAGGGTTCTCATAGCGTCAGTTGCCAGCGATCATCTTTTCCCAGAGGGCTTCATTCCACAGCACCTTGGCCAGGAACCGCTGGTCGTCTTGAACGGAGGCGGAAAATTCCGGGCGGCACGGAAGCGTCAGCGCGAACGTGACGCCCGGGCCGGCCTGGCTTTTGCATTCCACCTTGCCGCCGTGGTGATACACGATGAAGTAGCAGATCAACAGGTTGATTCCGTATTCGGCGAGCTCGCCGGCGCGGGCGAGAAATGGATCGAACATCGACGCGAGCGCATTGGCCGGGAGGCAGGGACTCTGGTCGCGGATCTCCAGTTCGATGGACCGAGGCGAGGCGTCTCCTTCCGGCATGGCGCGGGCGCGAAGGACAATGCGGCTGTTCTCCGGCACGTTGAGCAGTTCGCTGCCCAGCAGCAATTCGAAGAGGCGCTGGAATTTCCATTTGTCCACTCGCAACGGCGGCAGCGAGCCGGGAAAATCCAGATCCAACGCAACTCTCTTTTTCGCCAGGCGAACCTGGAGGCGATCGGCCGCGCGCGAAACGACATCGGCCAGGCTGACCTCCTGCTGAAAGGCCCGGTCGGAGCGCTGCGCCGTCTCCGAGAACTCGGTCAGCATTTCGGTGATGCGCTGCACCTGCGTTTGAACGTGCGTGTGAAAGTCGCTCCAGAATTTGGGATCCTTCGACCGCTCCGGGTCCACCGCTTCGTCTCTGAGTTTCGATGGAGCCAAGTCGAGAAAAGTGCGGATCGCGACCAGGGAATTGCGCAAGTGATGGTTCAGGCCGGCGGCGAGCACGCCCAGACTGGCCAATCGGTCCGCGATGATGAAGTTCTGGATCATGGACAGTTTCTCCTTCAGCAATTGATCCCGCTCGCGCTGCACGATGAAGAATTCCAAACCGCGGCGGAGGGTCACTTCCAATTCGGGAATTCTCCAAGGTTTGGCGATGTATTTGTAAATGGCGCCGGAATTGACGGCGTCGATGGCCGCGTTGATGTCCGCGTACGCAGTCACCAGAATCCGCAGCGTGCGCGGGCAAAGGTGCCGCGCGCGTTCGAGAAGCTGGACGCCCTGCTCGCCGGGCATTCGCTGGTCGGTCATGAGCAGCGCGATCTGGTCCCGGTGGTCCTGGAAAATGCGGAATCCTTCCGCGGCGCTGGCGGCGGTGAAAATGCGGAACTGGGGATCGAACGCCCGCGCGAAGTACTTCAGCGAGTTCTCCTCGTCGTCCACGTAAAGGATCCCAAATTTTTTATAGTCGTAGCCGGTGTCCATACCGCGCCTAACCTCCCTCTTCTGCACGCCGAGTTCGAGGCCGTTCGCTCCTTTCAATATCTCTTCTCCCTCTCCCAGCGGGAGAGGGTCGGGGTGAGGGAGAAACGTCGGCACTTTCCAATGTTGTTGATTTGCCCAACGCCCTCACCCTCACCCTGTCCCTCTCCCTCAAAGGAGAGGGAATGCGAGCGCGGAACGTAGTCCGCACTGCCACGACCGTAGCCACTGGAAATAGCGAAAAACCCCATTCGGATCGGGCGGCATTCCCGGCTCAAGCGAATCCGAGATCCTGCCGGAACAAATTCGAAAGCTGGCGGCCATCCAACTCGTCCGGCCCTCCCGCAAGCGGATCGGCCGGAAGCTCAATCGCCACTCGCGATTTGGGCTGGCCGGGGAGGGAAATGCGGCCACCGTGGTGGTGGACGATGAAATAAACGGCCGCCAGATCCAGCCCGAAGCGGTCGGCCGCGTGTTTGGACAGCGCGAACGGCGCAAAAAGGCGAATCCGCTGTTCGGGTGTCCAGTCCGGCCCCTCGCCGCCGAACAGGATTTTGACCAGAGGTTCTCCTTTGGAATCGAGACTGCTCGCGACCTCGACCGTAACCGGAGCGCCTTTCTCAGACACCGCTCTCAAATTGGCTGCGAGAAGATCGAATAGTTTGGCGATCTGCTTCTGGCTCGCTCTCAGCT
>JACPRI010000221.1 GCA_016190065.1 Verrucomicrobiota bacterium | reverse complement strand
GCGCCAAGACTGTCGGGTATAGTCCCGCCCGTTTGAGTTGTTCCAGCACAATGGTCGTGCGGGTAGGAAACCAATTCGTGACGAGGTGGTCGATCGTGGCGCGCCATTCGGTTTCGCCGTAGGGCGGCTCGCGGACTGTGTCGCCCCAACGGGCGGAGTAAACACGGATGGCTTTGTCAATTTGCCCGGCCTTGCGAAAGAAACGATTGGTCCCCGCCTCGGGCGTGAGCACGCCGCCGTTGAAGAAATGGCGCTGTGCATGGTCGGCAAAGCGTAAGCGATACTCGGCATTTGCCGTCAGATCCTGGTGAATCCATTGCGGATTGGCGAAGGTGAAATCGTTTTGGTTTGATCGGAGGTAAGGTCCGGTGCGATCCACTTGGCTGAACGGCGCGCCGAGCGTGTGTTCTGCATCGTGATTGAAGAACCTGAAACCTGCGTTTGGATTGTTCCGGTCCCGGAGGCCAAACCAGTTGTTCGACCGCTCGAAGTTCAGAAACCAGGAGAGCGGCGCGTCGCCGTCGCCGGTGTAAAAAATCACCAGCATGTAATCGATGAGATTATCCACGTCGAGCAGCACGGGCAGGGACGGATGGCGTGTGCCGTCGGCGTTGCGGCCCAGGATGGCGAAGTAATTCGAGTTGGCGGCGTTGGTTGTCACGGCGCGCGCCATGGACCAAAGCTTGCGAAAGGCTTCGAGATTGCCGTCGGCAGCTTCCGTGACGAACACGCCGGGATGATTGGCGCTTTTGACCACGTCGTAATCTTCCTTGCGCCCGCCAAAGTAAGTTTCGCCGTAATCTTCTTCGGGGCGCTCCTGGGTTTCGTAAAGACCCCAATACTGGCCGTTCAAGTAGAGATGATAGTAGCGTGAGCGTGTGCTCGGCTGGCCCAGCGCGGCGAGCGTTTCGCGGCAGAAGACGTCCTGCACCATCGTATCAAATTGGCCCGCCGCGGCGTCGATGGCCCACGAATAATTCTGGCTGGTGCGAAGGTCGAAGGTGTCGAACTCGATCGCGCCGTCGCGGTCGAACAACGGAAACTTCAATTTGGCCGCGCCGTATTCACGCCGGAAGAAAACGCGGAAGGCGTGCTTGGCGTATTGCGGATTCCGGCTGTAACCACCCCGGATGCGAAGGCCGCAGTTTTCCTGGAATTGCCCCGCCGGCGTTTTCGCTGGGTCCAGCAATTCGATCGAGGCGGGCCGTTCCCAAGCCTGGCCACGTTGCACTGCGTTCGCGTAAATCCCCGTCGCCGGATCGAACAAATTTTTCATTTCCGTCACCACGGAGATCGACGGAATCTGCGTGAGCGCTTCGCGCCATTCGGTGAGCGAGTATCGCGAGATCACATTCGGGTCCATGCCATAGTCCACGGCATTCGCGCCCCACGAAGCCGGAAAACCCGGCGGCGGCTGGCCGTTGGGAGACTGATGAATCACCTCGTCGAGGAAGAGATACGTCTGGGTGACGATGTCCGACGGCTCGAATCCATCCTTGAACGCGCGGGCGCGGACCACGGTGGTGTTCGTGATGGAGATGGGTCGTGTCGCTGGCGGAGTCTTGCCTGGGCCCGGTTCGCTGCAATCGATGGAGTAATAGACGAGAGCACCGGGAAAGGCGCAAGTCATCGAAAGGGAAACAGGCCCATCATAAAATCCGCGAGCCACACTAAACTCCGGCCTGGCGACTTTGGACGGGGCGGCGGATCGCGCTCCAAGACCGGAAAGCAACGTGAGCCCGGTCAGGATCGCGAGCAACCCGCCGCGAAGAGTGCGGTCGGATCGGAAAAGATTCTGGGACAACCCGGAGCGCACGATATGGTGACTCTATCACATCCCCTTTCCAGAACCACTCGTTTCGCAGGCCAGTTCGTCAAGGAATGTTCTTATTCAGCCAAAATCGGGAAGGAATAACCTGCGGTGATGCGCGAGGCTCGCCATTTGAAAGAAGCCTTGACCCGGACCGTATAGGGGTTAAATGAATGTCTGTCCCTGGGGCTTCGTCCCTTTCTTTAGGCACGCAACCTGAATCAGGACTTGAACAAAACTATGATCACTACCCGACACCGTTTTCTCCTTTTCGCGGCTGTAACTCTTCTTCTCGCCTGGGTGAATCCTTCGGCGACCGCGGCCGACGGGCCAAAGAAGCTCCTGGTTGTCACGACCACCGTCGGGTTTCCCCACAGTTCCATTCCGACGGCTGAAAAAGTCTTGACGCAGATGGGTGACAAGAGCGGCGTGTTTACGGTCGAGATTGTGCGCAGCGGACCTCGGCCCAGAGACAAAGAGCAGGCCACCGCCTGGATGGACAAAATGACCAAGGATTTGGCGGAGAAAATGAACCCCGAAGCGCTGAAGAAATACGACGGCTTCATCTTCGCCAATACCACGGGAGTGCTGCCGCTTCCAGACAAGCAGGCTTTCCTGGCCGCGATCCGGTCTGGGAAGGCATTCGTCGGGATGCATTCTGCGAGCGATACGTTTCACGGCGAGAAAGGCACAGTCGATCCATATATCGAAATGCTCGGCGGTGAGTTTTTGACACACGGAGCCCAGGCCGGAGTCGAGTGTCTGTTGCGGGATCCCAACCACCCCGCCACGCTGAAGAAGGACTTCGGCGAATCATTTTGTATCGAGCAGGAGGAGATCTACCTCATGAAGAATTATGACTCGTCCAAAGTCCATGAGTTGCTCGTGCTCGATAAGCACCCCAACAAGAAGACCGAGAAAGGTCATTTTCCGGTGGCCTGGTGCAAAGAATACGGCGCGGGCAAAGTCTTTTACACGTCTCTGGGGCATCGAGAGGACGTTTGGGAGAACGCGCGGTATCAGAAACACATCCTGGGCGGCATCAAGTGGGCGCTCGGAATGGAACCGGGCGACGCCAAGCCGCAAACAAAGTAGTTTGGTTTCGAAACCGCCTTGGAATCTAACCGAAACGTTCTATGAAAGCCACCATCACCTCGCTGTTGCTTGCAGTTCTAGCCCTCGGCACTCCATTACAATTGGCGGCCGCAGCCGATGCGGAAGGATTCCAGGCCCTCTTCAACGGAAAGGATTTGTCCGGCTGGAAATTGCGCCGGCCTGCCGGTCATCCAAGCTGGAGCGTCAAGGACGGCGTGCTCATCAACACCGTCAACCCCGGCGAGCACGGCACGGACCTTGTCACCGAGAAGAAGTTCTGGGACTTCACGGTGCGCTACGAATACAAAATCCCCAAAGGCGCCAACAGCGGCCTGTATTTGCGCGGCCGACACGAGATTCAGATTCTCGACGACTACGATATTGGAAAACCTAGCCTGGGCGGCAACGGCGCGATCTATCAGCACACCGCGGTTTCCAAATTTGCGTCGAAACCGGCCGGTGAATGGAACACGATTGAGGCCACGATGATCGGGAACAAGATCACGGTGGTTCTCAACGGCGTGAAAGTCCACGACAACGTGGAATGCAACCGCGCCACCGGGAGCGAGATCGACAATAAGGTCAACGAACCCGGCCCGATTTTCCTGCAAGGCGATCACGGCTCGGTCAGCTTCCGCAATCTCCGCTTCAAAGAATTGAAATGAACAATCCACAGCGACTACCCGACTTCAGCCGGCGCACCTTTTTGAAGGGCAGTTCGTTCAGCACGCTCATGTCCATGCTCGGCGGCGTGCCGCTCGTGGCGCAGGAAAAACCCTCCGAGCCTGCCGCCGCGAAGCCCGCCGGCCGTCCCGTGAACTGCGGCGTCATCGGCCTGGGCCCATGGGGCCGCGAAATCCTGGCCACTCTCACGAAGATTCCTGAGGCGAACATAATCGCGATATGCGACCCCTACGCGCCGATGGTTCGGCGAGGCCAGCAGTCCGCCCCAAAGGCCGCCGCGACGGAAGATTACAAATCGGTTCTCCAGAACAAGGAGGTCGAAGCCGTCTTCATCGCGACTCCGAGCCATCAACATCGCGACATCGCCGTGGCCGCGCTCAAGGCCGGCAAGCACGTGTACTGCGAAGCGCCGCTCGCCCACACGATTGAAGACGCTCGCGCCATCGCGCAGACTGCCAAGGCCTCGTTCAAGTCGGTCTTCCAGTCCGGGTTGCAGGCGCGCTCCCATCCGCAGCGCTACTTTCTGCTGCAGTTCATCCGTTCCGGGGCGATGGGCAAGCCGGTGATGGCTCGGGCTCAATGGCACCGGAAACAAAGCTGGCGGTTTACGTCGCCCAATGCCGAACGCGAAAAGGAAATCAATTGGCGATTGAGCCGAAAAACTTCGCCAGGCTTGATCGGCGAGGTTGGCATCCACCAACTGGACGCGGCGACGTGGTTCCTGGATCAACGGCCCCTCGCCGTCACGGGCTTTGGATCGCTCATCCGGTGGAACGAAGATAATCGCGACGTTCCGGACACCATCCAGGCCGTTTTGGAATTCCCGCAAGGCGTTCAGTTCACTTACGACAGCACGCTCGCCAACTCCTTCGAGTCCGATTACGAAGTGTATTACGGCAGCGACAGCGCAATAATGGTGCGCGACAACAAAGCGTGGATGTTCAAAGAAGTCGATGCGCCGCTGTTGGGCTGGGAAGTTTATGCGCGCAAGGATTCCTTTTACAAAGAAACGGGCATCGCGCTCGTGGCCAACGCTTCCAAGCTCGAAGCCCAGGGCGAAGGAGCCGCCGAAGATGCCGCCGCCACCAGCAATACGTTGTCTTTCGCGCTCGAAGCGTTCCTAGGCAACGCCGGCAAGGTCGCGACCGCGGTGAAGGATTTCAAAGAAAACTTCGGCGAGGATGACGACGCATTAAAGGAGCACTTGGCCGACGTCCGGAAGAGCCGGCTCCCGGCGGCCGGTTACCAGGAAGGCTTCGACGCCGTCGTGATTGCCATCAAGGCCAACGAAGCGATCCTCGAAAAGAAAAGAATCCTATTCCGGAAGGAGTGGTTTGATCTCGGTTAAACCCTCCGAGGCCTTCTTCTTTGGGTGAAAGCAAATTTATGAAACCATCGTTTTTCCCTATCCGAAACGCCATGCTCGGTCTCGTCCTGATGGCGTTGGCTATCTCGACGACAGCGCAAACATGGGTCCGCTACCAGGGCCAGCCCCGAGGGAGCAAGCTTAAGCTCGAAGGGACTTCAACGCTGCACGATTGGACGGTCGAAGGAAAACTCATTGCCGGATTTATGGAACTGGAAACCAACTTTCCGCTCGATCCGGCAGCCAAGCCACCCGCCGACGCAAAGCTGAACGCGAAAGTCGAGGTGAAGATTCCGGTCACCTCGTTGCTCAGCGGCACCCAACTCATGGACGAAGTCATGTACGAAGCCATGAAGCAGAAACAGTATAAGGACATCCTGTATCGCCTGAAGCAAATCTCCCTGAAGAAGAGCGCGCCCTCGGGCGCATTGCAGTTTGATGCCATTGGGGAATTCAGCATCGCCGGCATGTTGCGCACCAATGCCATGGTCGTCACTATCGAACGCCTCGATGCAGCGCGTCTGAAGGTGAAAGGCGAGACGGCGTTTAAGATGACCGATTACGGGATCAAGGTTCGGGCCCCGCTCGCCCTTCCGTTGAAGGTAGGAGACGAAGTGAAAATTGCTTTTGAGTGGCTGGCGGCCCAAAAGGCAGAGGCTGCAAAGCCGGGCGAGAAGAAATAGGTCCGCGAACGGATGTTCGCAGCGCCGCGGCTCAGGGGAAGCCGCCAATTCCGATTTGAATTGTAGATGGGCTATGAACCCACCCCCTTCCCCTCCCAGGAGGGGAGTTCCGCTTGATCCGTCGGTTGTCGGTTCCCCTCCCGGGAGGGGTGAAGGGGTG
>JACPRI010000220.1 GCA_016190065.1 Verrucomicrobiota bacterium | reverse complement strand
CGTCCGATTCAAAGCCCGCGTTGGATCATCTCCAGGGAAATGATGGCGTAGGCGGTGACGAGCGGAGCTTCTTTTTCCCACCAGCGGCCATTGTCGTTGACCCACGAACCGTCGCCTTTCTGCAGGTTGATGAGCCGCAAAGCGAGGTCCTTCCGCCAATTGACCTTCTGGCCACTGGCGGTCTCAAGCTGGTCCACGTCCGCGAGCGTCAGGGCTTTGGCCATCGTGTGGTAATAAAAGAAAAGACCTTGCGGTCCCATGCCTGGATTTTCGTCCAGAGTGTAATTGCGGCGCAACCAGTCGGAGACCGCTTTCACGCGCGGATCTTCAGGTTTCAGGCCGGCATACACGTAGCTCAGCAGGCCCGCGTAGCTGATGCTGCCATAGGACCGGAGGGCGATCCGGCCAGACGGCAAATTGGTTTCTCCGGCCATGCTGTTTCCCGGATAATACACAAATCCGCCTTTGTTCTTCGGATCGTCTGCGACCCATTTCTGTTTATTGTGTTCGGGAAGGTTCTGGCAATTTTGGATAAACTGGATCGCCGCCGCCCAATTCAGATCGCGTGCACCGGCAAGCCTCTCATCTTCGATCAGCCGCTTGCTGTAATACAACGCCTCCAGCGCCAACAAAGTATTGGACATATCGGAGTGCAGGTACCGGTTCCCGTACCCGATTCCGCCGTCGAAAAGGTCATCGGCCTTGCCCCGCTCGCCGAAGTCCGACTGCAAGCCAACGATGAACTGCCGCGCTTTGAGGAGAATCGGTTTGTACTCGGCACGATTGGCTGCGAGCAAAGCCATCATTGAAACGGCGGTGTTGTAGTTCGGCATGTCTTTCCGGTAAATGCCGCCGTCGGGTTGCGTGCAATCGAGCAGGAACGCGTAACCTTTCTTGATCGCTTCCGGCTCCGCGGTGTTTGCCTCGCGTCCGGGCCGACCTTGAAAAGCCACCAGGGCCAGCGCGGTCACCGCCGGGTGGTCGCTCGTGGTCCAAAATCCTTTCGGATCCTGATTCTTCTCCAACCAGGCCAGGCCTCTGGCAATCGCGCGCTCGACCTCGTTTCGAAGGGACAAGTTTTCGGATGGAACGCCAAGGCGTTCGGCCGTGCGCCCTTCTGCGCCAAAGCAAACGCCAGTGGCGACGAAAAGCACCGCCAGGACAATACCAACCCATGATGAGTCAGTCTTGTTCGGCCGATTCCATCTCGCTGGGCGAGTCTTCATAATCCCATTCTCACGCTGCACCCTAATGGAAGACGCAGACTCTGCCAATTGGGAATCTTGAAGCGCGCCACTCGGTTGCGGCTTTGCCCCGCTGTGATCCTTGCGGCTAATGAATGGCCACTTTTTAGGGAACGTGCCCTGAGGCGGGATGGGGACGATTCGGATTCCTGCGCGGCTCCAGAGCAAGCGCGTGATCGGACGGCCTACTGCCTAGGATCGTCCGACGAGCCGTCCGAGCGTCTCGCGCACGCTGGCCAGCAACTGGACGCCTTGCTGGGTCTGGTTTTTCACGCGGATCAGGTCTTCGGCTTCCTGAATGGTCTGGAGCGCGGTTTCGAAGACCTTTTCGTTCTGGCTTCGCCGCATCAGAACGACCTGTAACAGCGTCGAGATCCCGGTGATGTAAAGATTGTATCCGCGCACCTCAAAGACGTGCATGGTCGGCTTGACGAGAAACTCGACCCCATGCCAGATGAACATGACCGCGCCGGTTTTCTCGTTGATCTTCAGGTTGAGGATCGACTTGGGATCGGGAACGGTCTGCCGGACGTACTGGGCTAGCTCTTGTAATGATTGGATCATGCACGATACTGCACCACGCGGTTGAACACTGGGTAATCCGCAGACCAATGTCAAACCGTTAATCGGTTTCGTTAATCGATCTGCGACAGCGACGGGCTGGTTCTCTGCGAGGCGTGATTCGGGAGCAGAGTTGGAGGAGGAAGGGGAACCGATCTTTTCTCAAGAATGCCAAGACACAAGTAAAGCGTGTAGATCAACAGGCTTTCAAGCAGCAGAAAGCCGACAAAACTGAGGGTCACCACCCACCAGTCGATCCAGTTGAGAAACTTTCTCTTCACACCTCCTATAGCAGCGCGGATGCCGAGCGGCGGACGATGGGGTATTGGATTGATGGATTGGTGGATTGATGGACGAAGGCGGGGCGATGAATCCAATTATCCACTTATCCAGCAATCCAGTCCGCTGTCGCGATCAGTCCTGAGTCATGATCGGCCAGCCCGAGCCAGCCAAAGCTTTATACCCACCCATGAGCGAATACACGTTGCGGTAGCCCATCTTCTGCGCGGCCTCTGCGGTCAACGCGGAACGAAATCCCCCTCCGCAATACATGATGATCTCAGTCTCAAGGTTGGGAAACATTTTCTCAAGATCGCGTTCCAGGATGCCTTTGCCGAGATGAACCGCTTCCGCCGCGCGACCCTTTTCCCACTCATGATCCTCGCGCACGTCGA
Organism: Verrucomicrobiota bacterium; assembly: GCA_016190065.1. Lineage (GTDB taxonomy): Bacteria > Verrucomicrobiota > Verrucomicrobiia > Limisphaerales > SIBE01 > VHCZ01. The sequence continues at coordinate 6,364 of JACPRI010000220.1, read as the reverse complement.
GCAAAACGGCCTGGGGATTCTTCGTGAGCCGTTCGCGAGCCCGGTCCAGGGTGATTTCCTTGACGCGGCTTTTGGCGTCGTTGACCAATTTGAGGAAGCCCGGTGAATGTTCCATGCGGCGAATTTACCGGGCGTGTTCAATGCGTCAAACGGGATTTGTTGAACCCAGCCTGACATCGGTAGCCTGGCGCCCGGCAAAATCCGAATGACGAATGACGCAATGACGAAAGAATGACAAAGCACGAAGGGCCAAAGATTCTCGGTGTCTTCCTGCCTGGCTTCGGATTTAGTCATGCGGCTTTCTTTCGTCATTCGGTATTCGGGCCTTCGGCATTTTGAAGGTCTCGAATGGACTGCAAGCCGCCAAGTAACCGATTTGCCTTGTCAACCCGTCGCCGGAAGCTGAAGAAGACCTGGTTTATGGATGTCAAAAACTTAGACCAGGTGCCGGCCTTCACGACGAAAGACGGTTCCGAAATCCGCGAACTGCTGGCGCATCGCAATTCCGTGATCCGCAACCAAAGCCTCGCGGAGGCCAGGCTCGCCCCTGGCGCGAGCACGCAGGAGCATTTCCACGTCAAAACGGAGGAAATCTATTTCATCACGACGGGCCAGGGACGGATGCGGATCGAAGGCGAAACGCGAACCGTTGGCGTCGGCGATGCCATCGCCATTCCGCCCGGCCAAAAACATAAAATTTGGAACATCGGCCCGGAGACCTTAAGGTTTCTTTGCGGCTGTGCGCCGGCTTACGAGCATGGTGACACTATTATTACGGAAGCAGTTCAATAGATGAAACCGAAGAGAATCCGATTGTTCGTCCGGCCCTATTGCGGTTGGTGCCACGAGGCGGCGGACTGGCTCAAAGAACGAGGCCTTGAATTCGAAACACTCGACGTCGCAGCCAATCCCGAAGCGCGCAAGGAAATGATGCAAATCTCCGGTCAGGGTCTGGCCCCGGTCATCGACGTGGACGGTAGGGTGCTGGCGGATTTTGACACGGACCAGTTGGCCGCATTTTGGGAAAGGCTGCAACAACCCGCCGGCTGAGCCTGAGAATTCTGATGGCTATCGCTGAAACGACGACCCGCCCACGGCTGCCGGAATGGTTGCGCATTCGCCTCCCGGCCAGCGACACGTTTTTCGAGACGCGAAACCTGCTCGCGGATCTCAAGCTGCACACCGTTTGCGAAAGCGCGAAATGCCCCAACCATTGGGAATGTTGGAGCCGTGGCACCGCGACCTTCATGATCGCAGGGGATCGCTGCACCCGGGCATGCGGCTTCTGCGCCGTGACGACCGCGAAGCCGTTTCCTCTCGAAGCCGATGAACCCGCGCGGGTCGCCGAAGCCGCCCACCGCATGCGCCTGAAGCACGTCGTCCTCACGGCCGTGGCCCGCGATGACTTGCCGGACGGCGGTGCGGAGCATTTTTGCCGAACGATCGAAACCGTGCGCGCGGCTTCTCCCGATATCATCATCGAGGTGCTCGTGCCGGATTTTCTCGATTGCGACCGCTCGATCGAAACCGTCTTGGCGGCGCACCCGGATATCTTTAACCACAACCTGGAAACCGTGCGGCGGCTAACGCCGATGGTCCGATTTCGCGCGACATATGATCGTTCGCTCAGCGTGCTCCGCAAGGTCAAGGCTTGGAGGCGCGACACGATCCACACCAAATCGGGACTCATGCTCGGATTGGGCGAAACCGAAGAAGAACTGATCGCCGCCCTCGGCGATTTGCGCGGCGCCGGCTGCGACCTGCTGACGCTCGGCCAATACCTGCAGCCGACCCTCCGGCATTTGCCCGTGGTTGAATTCATCCCTCCATCCCGATTTGATGAGTATCGCCGGATGGCCGAGGGAATGGGCTTCGCCCACGTGGCCAGCGGTCCGATGGTCCGCAGTTCGTACCATGCCGACGAATTCTCCCGATGAACCAGGTTCCAATCCCGCGACGGGAATTCATCAAAGTATTCGCGCTGACCACGGCGTATTCCAGCCTGTTCAACGGCGATTGGTTCGGAACCGTCCTCGCCGAAGTGTCCCCTCAAGCCCGGCCGACCGTCGGAGTCTTGCGCCTGAATATCGACGACTTTCCCGCACTCCAGAACGACTTTGGCTCCGTGCGGATCGGCACCAGCCGCCTGTCGGCGAACGTCCCGGTAGGTTTATTCTATCCCATGTTGGTCAACCGTGCGCCGGGAGGACAATTCCACGCGCTGAATTCCGAATGCACCCACGCCGGCTGCACCGTGCCGGTGTTTAGCCGGGCTTCCAACTCCAGCACCTGTCCTTGCCACGGATCGCGGTTCGCGATCGATGGCCGCGCGATCAACGGCCCGGCTTCGTTTCCGTTGCAGTCGTACAAAGTGAGTTTTGACGGAACGAACCTCCTCACCATCGAAATCCCCGACTGGCCGCACGAAATCGTCGGCTCCAGGGTGGATGGGGGCGCGGCCTTGAAACCGCGTTTGCAACTCAAGTTCCTCGCCTTCGCCAATCTTGACTTCGAAGTGCTCTTTCGAGCCTCGCTGTCCGAAGCCTGGAAACCAATTCCTTTCGCGCTCACTCCGGAAGCGCCCGCCCGCCAGACGGTCTTCCCCGGGATCGACGACTTTGCGAATCTCTATGTGGATCGAGCAGGCGAGGCCGGCTTTTACGCCGTCGCGATTCGAATCCGGCCGGTGTAGCTTTTGGAGTGCGCCGATCCTTCCGCTCAACTCATTCTTTCCTCGCGGCCCACTTCACCGCATTGCGCAAGATGGCCTGATACGCCGGATGCTCGTGCGCCGCGCCGTCGTGGCCCAAGGTGCAACAGATAATGCGCGCTTTGGGATGACTCACGATCCACACCACCGGATACGTCTTGCCGGACGTCGAATTCTTCCCTGTGGCGAGCACCTGAATCGACGGCCCTTCCGCGTCTTTCTGGAAATGATAGAGCTCATCCGAAATTTGAAATTTCGCAGGCACGCCGGCCATGATCGAATGGCCGGGTTCATCCACGGTCACTTCGAATTCGCCGAACTTGTCGTGGCTGCGGGTGCCGCCGCTGACCAGCGAACGATTGTATTCCGGCCAGTCACGCCAGTTGTGCCAATTGGCTGCGTGAACGAGCAGCAGCCCTCGGCCGGAATCCGCGAAGCCAAAGATCGCGTTGCGCAGCGCTTTGTTCGTCATCGGCTGGTTGTTGCTCAGGTAAAGCACTCGGAGCTGATTCAGCACGGGCAAAATGCCGTTTACGTCTTCCGTGTAATTCGCCTCGACACCGTCGATCCCCTTCAACGTGGCCACGTCTGCTTCATTGAACCACCGCTGAAAATTATGCGCGCTGCCACCGCCAACGATCAACACCTTCGTCGCCGATCCAGCAGAGGCGCGAGCCGAACTCTGTTCGCTGGTCGAGGCCAAAGACTCCCGCCGGCTCACCTCGGCGGTTGCCAGTTCAGCCGTAATCGCAACAAAAGTCGGTGCCACGGCGTTGTCGTAGCTTTCCAGCGAGATTCGGTCAATGATCGCCTGCCGCTGCAGCGGTTTACTGAACCACCGGACCTGGCCGTACTTCACCAGGCCGAGCGCTTCCTGCGATCCCGGCACGTCGTTCTTGCCGTTGTAATCGGCGATCTCCTGGCCGTTTCGGAGAATGATCTCTTCGCGTTCCTGGTCCGCGTAATGAACGGTGACCTTGGCCACCGGCACGTTTTCGTTTTTGTTGTCACCGCAACACGGCCACGCCCAGCCGCCGACGCCGCCGAGGAAATGCAGTTTCTTCGCCGCAAGACCGGGTTTGATTTCAACGCGCTGCGACAACGTCTTGGCGAAGCCGCGGCCGCCTTTGAGCACGACGACATTGTTCCCGCTCCCCGTCTTGGCTGGACTGACTACTTCAAACGGAACATCGGCGACCCGCACCATGCCGAATCGCGTGAAGCGCAGTGATTCGTTAACCGTTTCCTCGCTCCCGTAAATGCCCTTCGAGCTGTTCGCCGTGAAAGCCGCCCCAAGATCAAGCACGCGGAAGGCGCCTTCCCCGGCCCGAATGTAAGCCAGCAAATCCTGCAACGCCGACGCGCCCAAAGACTCAAACCCGCCCGGCATCAGCGACAGGCCAGTCGAGCGCTGGCTCCGGATATTCTCGCGCTTGAGATCCAGTTCTCCCTGAGCGTTGCGCAGCACGACACTGGTCTGATTCTCGCGCGCCATGATGCCGTCGAACACCTGGCCGTCTTTGGTTTCGACGCTGTGCGCGACGAAGTTCGGCTCCACGACGCGGTTCGGATCGAGCACGTGCGTGAGCAACTCCGCCGGGCCGTGCGCGCCCATGCCGGTCAGGTCCGGCGCCAGGTCGCTGCCCTGGCCGTTAAACTTGTGGCAAGTCGCGCAATTCTGCGTGAAAAGCTGCCGGCCGTTCTCGGCGTTGCCCGGCTTCTGCACTTCGGGAAGCAATTTCGCGATCAGCGTGTCCTTCTCCTTGATTTCCGGACCGCGGATTTCATCGATGACCTCACCGGCGCGTTGCGCGACTTCCTTACTGCTGTGCGTGCGCAACCGGTGCACCGCGGCGGGGCCGAGAGTTGTGAGCGAAATCTTTTCCTCTTTGATCGCGCGGACCAACGCTTGCGACCAATCGGCGCGCTTGATCAGTTGATTGAAAGCGATCAACTGCAACTCCGCCGACAATTTCGGAAACGCCGCAACCAAAGGCGCACCGACCGCGGCCTCCGGCGTGTTGCCCAGCGCTTCGATCACTTGCCTTTGCAGCGCGGCGGAACTGCTCGATCCCAGAATCTGCGCCACGTTCGCCACGGCCTCCGGATTCAATTGCCGCACGCCGAGCAAACTCGTCGCGATGCGGCCGCGCTCGGAATCCGAGAGACTGCTGTCGTTGACCTTGTCCGCCATTTTCTGAATGAGCGGCTTCAAATCGGCGGTCATCGCGCCTTTCTTGTCCCAACGCACCACCAGCGGCAGAACCGCCCCCACCACGGTGTCAGACGCCGAGGTGAGTGAAGTGTGGAACGCCTTCTGCAATTCGGGCGACCAAGGCGGCGCAGTTTCGGGCTTGAGCGACGCAGCCAATCTTTCCATCGCCGTTCGTTTGAGTGGGTCCGCGGACGCCTGTCCGCTCAGAACCGAAAGCACAACCCGAGCGGCCAAAGCGGCGTCCTGTTTGCCGCCGATTTGTTCGCTCAACGCGGCGATGAATGAATCCAGCGCGGAGGGCGACTTCGCCGCGAACGCGGCCTCCACAAAAAGCAGCGGCGCTTTCGCGGCCACGCCCACCGCCACGGACTCCGACCAGGCGTCCCTCAGATCGGGAAACACCGAGACGATCGCCTTGGCGATTTCCTTGTCCGGCGGCAGCGATCCCAACGCGACCAGCACTTGCAGCCGCGCGCGCGCGTCGGTGTCCTTCACGCGACTGAGGAGGGATTTCTTCAAATCCGGACCAAGGAGCCGCGGATTTTCTCCGGCAATGCGCGCCGCGTTTTTCCGGACGGCGGCGTCCGCGTCGCTCAGGGCCGACTCAACGATATCCGCCGAGATGCGCCCCAGATTGTTCAGAATCCACAGGGCGTGAATCCGGGCAGAAGCCGATTTGTCGGACTCGGCCAATTGTTCGAGCGGACGAATCACATCCGGGTTCTGCATCTCCGCGAGCAACCGATGCGCGGTCGTCCGCACAAATCCGTTCGCGTGCTCGAGCGCTTTGAGCAGGCCGGCGAGGCTGTGGCGGGTGAGCTTCGGTGGCCCCAGTTTTTTCGCTTCTTTGTGCTGGAGGCGCCAGATGCGGCCGAAATGGTGATCGCGGTCGGGGCGCACGGCAGCGTTGCCCGCGCCGTGTTTGGGGCCACGCGTGTCGTTGTGAATCACCGCCTGATTGTAGAAATCCACGATGTAGAGCGCGCCATCCGGACCGACCCGCGTGTGAATCGGCCGGAACCACAAGTCCGTGCCGGCGATAAATTCTTCCTCCGCGCGATCCTTGGCCGCGAGGTACGTGGCGCCGGCGGGTTTGATGAGATCGAGGTGAACGATATTGATCGTCGGTTCGGAGAGAAAATGCGCGCCGTCGTACTTGGACGGCCACGCGCCACCCGTGTAAATCGTGGAACCCGCCGCCGCGGTGAACCCGCCCACCACGTCGATCTGCACGTAAGCCTGCTTCTTGTGCGTCATCGATGGGAACGACTTCGTGTGATCCTGCATCGGCTTGAAACTCGCCGTGGCACCGATGCGTCCACGTGCCAATATGCTCTCCGGCACGACGACGTGGTTGAGATGATCGCCGCTGGTGGCCTGCGTGAAAAACAATTCGCCGTCCGCCGCAAAATCCAATCCCCACGTGTTGCCGCCCTTCG
>JACPRI010000223.1 GCA_016190065.1 Verrucomicrobiota bacterium | reverse complement strand
GACGGAGACGCTGCCGGTGAAGGCGACCAGCTCGACTCGCGGATCCTGGACGAGCGGTTCGGCAACTTCGGCGGCCGGGCCGAGCAGGACGCTCAGCATGGGCCCGGGCAGTCCCGCTTCATAAAGAAGCTCGGCGAACTTCAGCGCGGTCAGAGGAGTTTTCTCGGACGGCTTGAGAATGATCGGCGCGCCGGCGGCAATGGCCGGGGCCACTTTGTGCGCGACCTGGTTGAGCGGGTGGTTGAACGGCGTGATGGCGGCGATGGCTGAAAGCGGCTCCCGCAGCGTAAAAATCTTACGAGCCTTGCCTTGGGGTGAAATATCGCCCGAGAAGATTTGGCCGTCGTCCCGCAAGGCTTCCATGGCCGAGAATCGCAGCACGTCCCGCGTGCGCCCCACCTCGTAGCGGGATTCGCGGATGCACAACCCGGATTCGGAGGTGATCAGGCGGGCAAACGCGTCTGCGTGCGCTTCCAGCAAATCCCTCGCGCGGTCCAGAATCGCGGAACGCTCGAAGCGAGTCAGAGGTTTGCGGTAATCGAGGGCCGCACGCACGGCTTGATCCACGTGCGTTCGATCGGCCAGGGCGACCGAGGCCACGATCTGGCCTTGCCAGGGATTTCGGACGGCGAGTTCGCGGTCGGATTCGACTTTCCGGCCCGCCAGGAAGCAAGACAACTTCTCCATCGATTCAACGTTGAACGGATACACCGAGGAGAAGGAGACTCAACAGGCCGATGGTTTTCATTCGCTGGATTGGCTGAACTTGAAGCTGGCCGCTTTTTGTTCGCTGGTCGAGATGAAAGTTGTAATTGATTCCCCCCCCGCGGCTCGTCCGGAAACCGGGAGCGGCACCGACATGAAATTTGTTCCGTACGGAACAGATTTCATGTCACTCCTCTCGGGAACGAGACGACAGGCCATTCAACGCAAAATCAAAGATTTCGAAGTTGCGCGGATCACCCGCCGCTCTGGCTTGGTATTCCGGTTTCAGCGGCTCGGACAACAGGAATGGAACCATCTCTTCGTACCGTCCCCCGTGCGAACGCAGGCCGCTTTGGATCGCTTTCAAATCGTGATACTCCGGCGTGCGGCCGAGCACCACGTCGCGCCCGGAAATCACGACGATGTCCCCAAGACGATCCGCGGGCAGTTCCAGCTTCTCGGCGGCGTTGCGGCCATAAACCTCGGTCACGCCCGGGAGATGATTCAGGAAGTGCAGCACGTTGAACTTCCGCCGCGCGCTGAACTCCGCCGGAAGATGCACGACGGCAAAAGAGCCCAGCGCGCCGTGATGAACCACGTACGGGTCCGTGATCGGCAGAATGACGCGGAATCCGGGACCATATTTTTCCGTCAGCAGCGATTCGAGATAGAGCACGTTCGGCGAGCCGTCGGGCCTTTGCTTGGCATTCATGCCGTGATCCGCCGTCAACCCGATGATGGCTCCGAGCTTCTGCAATTCGCCGAGTTCACGATCGATGGCCGCGTAAAAATCCAGTGCTTCCGCGGTTTCAGGCGCGTGCTTGTGCTGCACGTAGTCGGTGGTCGATAAATAGAGCAGGCTGGCCTGGCCCGCCCGCAGGAGAGCGACCCCGGCCCGGAGCACATACAAGCTGGCCTCGGCGCTGTAAATCGGCGGTGTCGGACGGCCCACAAGCTTTTCCACGTTGTCGATGCCGTGCGTGGCGAGTTGAGCCTGGCCGGCTTTCTCGGAAGAGAACGCGATGCCCTTGGCCTCGATCAGGCCGTGCGCGAAGATGTCGCGCAGCTTTTCTTTCGCGGTCACGACAGCGACCTTCAGTCCGGCGCGCGCCGCTCCGGCCGGAATCGTTTCCGCCCGGAGAAATCTGGCCGAATTCATCATGACCTCCTGGCCGGAGGCAGTGTCGTAGAAAAAATTTCCGCCAATGCCGTGTACGGACGGCGGCACGCCCGTGACGATGGATGCGTTATTGACGTTGGTGAACGAGGGCATGGCGCCGCGGGCCAAACCGCGATGGCCCTCCACGCACAGGCGCTGCAAATTCGGCATGCGGCCGCGGACCAACGCCGCGTCCAGATACTCGTCCGAGGAGCCATCCAGGCAGATCACCGCCACGGGGCGCGCCGGAGTGAAATAAATCCGGCCATTGACCGTGAAGGAGGACGAGCGAGGAGGAGGCATTTCACCGATCAATGTCCCGCCGCACCCAGTCCGCGTGCAGGTCCAGGTAAAGCTGATTGCGGCCCCCGTTGTGCGCGGACCATCCTCGCGGTGAAGGAACGCTGGTCCCGACGACCCACGCGTCCTTAAAACCGGGCCACCAACTCTTCTCGAAGAACGGGCTCATGAGCCATTCCTCTTCGCTGAGGCTGGTGCCGCGCTTCTCGGCCACGCTTTCCGGTGTCCGGCCCCGCAAGTAACGGCTTTGGTTGGAGTCCAGTTCGGCCAGTTTGTCGCTGATGTAATTGCCGCGGCCTTTTTCCGGCTTCTCGCCCTGGTCGTCCCGCCACGGGCTGACGAAGTGTTTGCGCCAGTCGTTGCTGGCGATCAGGGGTGCGGGCGGACAGCTCCACACCCGAACGTCGCCGAGGTAAGGATCGAACGCGGGCATGAACGCGCCCATGGAATTGTAGCGTTTGCCGCTGGAGTTGACAGGCGGAGTGAGCTGGAGCCAGTCGTCAGGGACCCAAGGCATTCGGCCCTGATGGTCGTTCATATACATCATGGCCGCCTGGCCAATCTGGCGAAGGTTTGAAAAGCACGTCGAGCGTCTGGCCATGTTTTTTGCCTTCGCGACGGCGGGCAGCAACAAACCTGCGAGGATGGCGACGATCGCGATGACGACGAGGAGCTCGATCAAAGTAAAACCGCGGGTCGTGAGAGTCTCGCTATTCACCGGTAGGGACGCGTTCCACCGTTGTGTTCGATCCGCGATTAACCATCATGGGAGCAGTTAGCCAGAGGCGTTCACCTTCATGCCCATTTCCTCCAACGTCTCGGCGATCGTGGCGAGCAAAGCACGGACGTCGGACTCGAAAATGCGCCCGATGCAGCCGATCCGGAAGCTGTCCGTTTGGGAGACTTTGCCAGGATAGATGATCATCCCCTTGTCCCGAAGGCGGCCGTAGAACTCGGCGAAATCGAAGTTGGGCTGATTCGGGTAATGGAACGCCGTCACGATGTAACTCTGAAGAGAAGGCTCAAGATAGGAACGGAATCCGAGCTTGTGCATGCCGCGGATCAACACTTCATGGTTGCGCCGATACCGCGCCGCACGCCCTTCGACTCCGCCTTCCAGATCCAATTCCTTGAGCGCCTGATCGAACGCCAGCAGCACGTGTGTCGGCGGCGTGAAACGGAACTGCCCCGCGTCCTCGAATCCTTTGAGTTGTCCCAGGAGATCGAGGCTCAGGCTTCGGGCGCATCCTTCCGAGGCGAGGAGCGGCTCGCGCCGCGCGATGACAAACGAAAAACCAGGGACTCCCTCAATGCACTTGTTGGCCGAAGAGATCAAATAGTCGATGTTAGCTCGCTTCACATCGATGGGCACCGCGCCGAAACTGCTCATCGCGTCCACGATATAACCGCAGCCAAATTCCTTCACGATCTGGCCGATCTCAACGATGGGGTTCAAGATGCCCGTCGTCGTCTCACAGTGCACGACCGCGACGTGCGAAATCTCTCGATTCGCGCTCAAGGCCTGGCGGAGGATCTGGCGGTCCGGCATCTGGCTTTCTGGACTTCGCAGGACTGTAGCGTCGATTTGCAGGACCGAGGCCATTCGCACCATGCGTTCGCCATAGGCACCGTTGGTGAGGACGGCCAATTTGCCCTTTCGAGGCACGACCGAAGACAGGACGGCTTCCACGCCGAAGGTTCCGCTCCCTTGCATCAAGATGGTTTCGTAGCCGTCTTCGCGGGTGACGCCCGCCAGGGTCAGGAGCCGGACGCGAATATTCCGGAGCAGTTCGATGAGGGCATCGTCGCGAGAGCCAATGTCCCGAAGCATCGCTTGCTTGACCGTGAGGCTCGTGGTCAGCGGTCCCGGCGTAAACAATGTTTTATCTTTGGCGGTCGGCAATAGTCTTGGCTCTTTCATGCGTTCAGCTTGGTTCAAAGGATCGACAGCGATCTTTCAAGAAACTCATGAACCGTTCTTTGACTTCATGGGGTTTGACGGTGGGCCGGCCCAAATGCTTAGGCGAGCCGGGCCGGATTTTGATGTGCAGCAAACTTGGGCCAGCCCGGCGCTGCAACTCTTTCAATCCTTCGCGGATATCGTCCGGCCGATCGGCCGCGAACGCCTGTCGATAATTGGCGGCGGCGGCCATCTCCGCAAACCGTGTAATGCTGGAGACTGTTCTTTGCCCTCCGGTCGAATCGTGTGATTCGTTGTCCAGCACGACGTGCAGCAGATTCTTGGGCTGATGGAAACCGATGGTGGCCAAAGATCCCAGTTTCATCAAAGCGGCGCCGTCGCCATCGAGGACGAGAACGGTTTGATGCGGGAGCGTTCGGGCGATCCCAAAGCCGATGGCGGAAGCGGTGCCCATGCCGCCAACGACGTAGAGGTGATTGGGGCGGTCCGCGAGCGTGAACAGTTCGCGGCCAGTCTTGCCCGTGGTCGCTATCACGGCCTCCTCGCCGTTGAGGGTTTCCAGAATCAACTGGAGCGCCTCACTGCGGGTTAATCTCTCTTCGGTTCGCAAGTGCAACTCGTGGCGTTGTTCCGCGGTGACACGAGCAGACTGTTTTTCGCCGTTGAGCTCGAAGTCTTCCACAGAATCCTGAGACATCACGAGCGCAAACGGCCGTTCCCGTTCCTGCATGCTGGTCTCGGCGCGCTGGATGGCGTCTCCGATCGCAGAATCTTCTTTGGGAAATGGGAGCCAGGGAATCTCCAGCGTGTCTAACAACCGGTGCATGATGCGTCCCATCTGCTCGTGCTGCGGTTCGTCTTTGACTCCGGGTTCGCCGCGCCATGTGACTATCAGCAAAGTTGGAACGCGGAAAGGATAATTCAGGGACGTCAGCGGGTTGACCATATTTCCCAGGCCGGAGTTCTGGCACAGGGTCACGGTTTTTAGGCCCGCAAGGTAGGCGCCAAACGTAATGCCCACCGCTTCCCCTTCGCTGGTCGCGCCGACGTAATTCAGCGTCGGGTCCGCGATGACGTAATTGATGAAGGGCTTCAAGAACGAGCAGGGCACGCCCGCGTACTGGCCATAATTCAAAGCCCGCAACGGCTCGATGAACGACGCTGCTTGGATCATGCGGGGATCAACTAATCGGTGTCCGATCTAAAAGGCCTGGGCTTGAGCCAGGTCGTCCAGGTCATCGACATCCAGCCAATGACCGGTGATGTAATGCACGTGAACGCCCGTGCCGGATTCCAGCAGGTGCTTGAATAGGTCGTCGAAGCGCAGCCGGCGAAAATCTGGCCGAGCGGCCAGCCGATCCAACGCTGCGCGCAGGATCGCGGAGCCGCGCGCCGTCGCTTTGATCAATCCGATCCATTCCCCATGGATCTTTGCCGACGGAAGGTTCGGCCCCATGTCCCCGAGCAGGACCGCTTCTTCGCTGTATTTCAGGGAATACGCCCGCGTTGCGGTGACGTAATCGATGTACCCTTTCGCCTGGCCGCGGCGTTGCCACGCTGCATCGACGGTCACGACGAGGTCTCCTTCCTCGAGGAGCAAGTTCTGCAAAATGTACTTTCGAAACAGAATGTCCCCGAATGAGAGAACCACTTCGCCTTCGAGAAAATCCAGCGCCTTGGCCAGCGAAAGAAGCTCGCCGGTATTCTCGAACTCATCGTTATCGACGAAATGCACTCCGAGGGCTGCCACCTCCTGCTTCCCATAGCCGCGGACGACGATGATATCCTTGATACGCGCGGCGCGAAATTGATCCACGAGTCTGTGCAGGAGCGGAGTGCCGCCGACCGAGACCATGGCTTTCGGTTTGGCGCGGGTCAGTTCTCCCAATTCACCGCCGCGCGAGGCAGCCAGGACGATGGCACGCGTCGATTCAACGCGCTTGGGCAAATAGCGCTCCTCCGCGAGCAGGAGTTCGTCCGCGTTTTGCAGCCGGAAGATTTCCTTCATCGGCGCGATCTGATCTTCCACATTGCCCACGGAACGCTCGCGGAAAATCTGCCGGGTGGTCTTTTGCATCGCCGTGATGCAACTGCGCACGTTGTGGTTCGCCCAAATCACCATCCGGATGCCGGCCTGCTCGAACGTTTCGACCGGCGTGCTGTAGTAAGTAGTCGGGACGATGATCACAGGGCATGAGCCGTCCCAGGCCGCGGCAAAGGCCAGCACTTCATCCGGCGTCCGCTTTTTGCTGTGCACGAGCAAAGCGTCCGCGCCGGCCGCCTGATACGCCTTGGCCCGGCGCAGGACTTCTTCGAGATTCCAGCCCGCGATGAACCCTTCCAGTCGGGCCACCACGCTGAAATCCGGATCCGTTTGCGCGTCCTTCACCGCCTTGATTTTTCCAGCAAACTCATTGATGTCCGCCAGAGTTTGTTTTTCGCCCTGGATGAAGGAGTTCGTTTTGGGAAAGAGCTTGTCCTCGATGCAGACCGCGGCGATGGCGCGCTGTTCCAGTTTGCGGACGAGCCGGCGCATGTTGTTGAAGTTTCCGTAACCCGTGTCGCCATCCAGCAGGATCGGAATGTTCGTCGCGTCGCTCATGAACTCCACGACTTCGAGAACCTGGGTCCAACTGGCTTCGTTATTGTCGCGCACGCCCAACGCGGCGGAAATCGACAGGCCGCTCGCCCAGATTCCAGGGAAACCTGCTTCTTCCACGATTTTGGCGCTGAGCCCGTTGTGGGCTTCCATAAGAAACACCAAATCGCGCGCGCGCAGCAGTTGCTTAAACTGGGTTGTTTTGTTCACGTCCCTGAAATTTGTAAGAACCGCGCAACGCGGATGCAACTCTTGATTTGATCCGGCTTGCCTTGAGTCGTGGCTGCATGCCATTAAATGCAGGGATGAAGACGACCGCGCATTCGCCGCAAGGCGCGATATCGGAGTTGATCGCCCGGCGCAAGGCGGGCTTCAGCCTCGAACGCGACTTCTACGCGGACGAGGCCATTTACCGCGTGGATGTCGAGCGCATCTGGCGGCGCGGCTGGCTGTTCGCCGGACATACGTGTGAGATTCCTCGGCCGGGCGATTATTTTTCGCTGGAGGTCGATACCGACCCGATCCTCCTTGTTCGCGGCGACGACGACCAGGTGCGCGGCTTTCACAACGTGTGCCGGCATCGAGGTTCTTTGATTTGCGCGGAAGCGGCCGGCCAGGTCAGCCGGCTGGTCTGTCCGTACCATCAATGGACCTACGACCGAAGTGGCGCCCTGGTTGCGTGCCGGGGCGCGGTTGAGGGTTTTGACAAGACCCAGTTCGGCCTGCGGCGCGTGCACACGCGCGAAATCGAGGGTTTGATCTACATCTGTCTTGCCGAAGAACCGCCGAGCTTTGGACCGGCGCAGGACGTTCTGGCGGCTTTGGCCAAACCCCAGGGCTTCACTCGCGCAAAGGTTGCCAAAACCATCGACTATGAAGTTCGGGCAAACTGGAAGCTGGTCTGGGAAAACAACCGCGAATGTTACCACTGCAATGTCAATCACCCGCAGTACATCCGGGCGAACTTCGACCACTACAATGCGGACGACACGTCGCCTCGCGTTCAGAAAGAAATTGAAGCCGCCGTCCGCCGCGGCGAACAGAAGTGGGCTGAAGCAGGACTCGCCGCCACCCACACCCAGACCGGCATGACGCGGTTCCCCGACGCGGAGAACAATGTCTGGTTCTCGGCCAACCGCACGCCGTTGGTCGAGGGGTACGTGAGTGAAACGATGGATGGGAAACAGGTGGCGCCGTTGATGGGCGATTATTCCGAGGCCGACGTGGGCACGCTCCGCATTCGCACGCTGCCGAATTTCTGGAATCACTCCAGTTGCGATCACGGCGTCAGCACGCGCTTGCTCCCGGCCGGACCGCAGTTGACCCGCGTGCGTGTGACGTGGCTGGTGCATCAAGAGGCCCTCGAGGGAAAAGATTATCAACTGGAGAAGCTCTTGCCGTTCTGGCAACTGACCTCGGAACAGGATTGGGAAATCTGCGAGCGCCAGCAACGGGGCGTGAATTCGTCGGCCTACACTCCGGGGCCGTATTCGCCGTTCAAGGAATACAACGTGGACAGCTTCGTGCGATGGTATTTGAAAATGGTGAGCCGTGAGGCCTGACTCGTGACTCGTGACTCGTGAAACGCCATGAAACAATCCCCTAGACTTTTGTTATTTCGGCAAACGGTTTCTTCGCTGTTTCAGAGGCGGTTCCCCCTCTCCCAACGGGAGAGGGTTGGGGTGAGGGAGAGCCGTCCGCCAAGGCCAACGCTTTGGTTTTGTTGAGCGCATTCACCCTCACCTCGTCCCTCTCCCTCAAGGGAGAGGGAACGTGGCATCGAACCTGATTACGAATTACGCCCACTCTATGACGAACTCTCTCCCGAACGCCGAAATCATCATCGTCGGAAGCGGCGCCGTCGGCCTGGGCTGCGCTTACGCTCTCGCCAAAGCCGGGAAGACGGACATTCTCGTGCTCGAAAGGGCGGATGACGTCGGCGCCGTGACGACTTCCCAGGGCGCCGGGCTGTGCGGCCAGGTGCGCGACTCGGTCGAACGCACGCAACTCGCCATGCACTCGGTCGCCACGTTTCGCGAACTCCAGCGCAGTGAGGTAAAGCCCGATTGGCACGAAGTCGGATCGATTCGTATTGCGCTGAACGATCGCCGCGCCGAAGAGTTTCGCCGGCTCAAAACCGCGTCGGACGCGACCGGACTGCAAACGCAATTCATCGATCAAGCCGAAGCCAAGCGACGCTGGCCGCTGATGGATTTCGCGACCGTGAAGTCGATTCTTTGGTGTCCGAGCGACGGTTACATGACTCCCCGCTGCGTGGCTGCGTCCTACAAACACAACGCCGAAAAGCTTGGCGCGAAGTTCAGCACCGCGACCGCGCTGGAAGAGATCGTCGTGAAGAACGGCCGAGTGGCCGGCGTGAAAACCAGTCGTGGCTCGGCGGAGTGTCGTTACGTCATCAACGCGGCGGGGGCCAACGCTTATCACGTTGCGAAACTTGTCGGTCTCGAACTGCCGATTTTTCCCGTCCGCCACGAGTATTACGT
>JACPRI010000216.1 GCA_016190065.1 Verrucomicrobiota bacterium | reverse complement strand
GAACAGTGTTAATAAACGCAGTGCCGCTGCGGTTTATCAGGACGGGGCGTTAACGATCTCGAACTGCGCTTTTCACCGGTCTAATAAACGGCTTTGGCTTGACGTTTCGGCAAAGTAAGTGTCTGATCTGAAGCCGTCAAGGAGGAAGGCCGGTCTGGATTACCGAGACGGAAAGCTCCTGATAAACCGCAGTGAACTGCGCTTTATCAGGGCACGATTGGACCGGCGAAAGCGCAATGAAAGAGGTCAATTTCCCAAACTGGAAACAAGTCCTGAGTCAGGCTCGGTTGTCCAATCGTGAGCGCAAATCCTACGAAATCACCCTGCGCTGGTATTTGAGTTTCTGCCGCCGCAGTCGAGCCGGGGTCACCGTCCAATCGGCGCGAGACTTCGTGCGGTGGGCGACTGAACAAAAGAAACCGCAGCCCTGGCAGCTCGATCAGTGGAAGGAAGCGCTGAATTGGTTTTTTCGGGAGGCGGCGCGAACGCCAACCGAGTCCCAGGAGGTGGAATCGCCGGAACCGGTGTGGCTCCCGGAAACCCCGGAACGAAGGCCTGCGTGGAAAGTGGCGTTTTTGACGACGGTCCGGCGGCGCCACTATTCGTACCGGACCGAACAAAGTTATCTGGTCTGGATTGAGCGGTTTGCCCGGCACGTCAAGAAGGATGAGTTGCAAAGCCTCGGAGAAACCGAGATCGCTGGCTTTCTGGATGCGCTGGCGCTGGATCAACGGTTGAGCGCGAGCAGCCAACGGCAGGCGCTCAATGCGTTGGTGTTCTTGTTCCGAGAGGTCTTTGGGAAGGAGTTGGGGGATTTTTCGGATTATCGGCGGGCGCGAGCACGGACGCATTTGCCGGTCTGGCTGACCCGGGAGGAGTTGCAGCGCGTGTTCGAGCAATTGCAGGAGCCCTGGCGCCTGATGGCGCAAGTGGCTTATGGGGGCGGATTACGATTGATGGACCTGCTGCGGTTGCGGGTCAAGGACGTGGACCTGGCGCAGGAGATTCTCACGGTGCGTGGCGGCAAGGGCGACAATTATGCAAAGGTGGTAGTTATGCAAAGGTGAGGTCTTGGCCGCCCTTGGCCGCGGGCGGTTTGAGTTTGTATTTGGAGGACCATCGGGGTAGCAGGAAGGCTGGCGGAATCGGCCAAAATGAACGCGTTTTACGATTCCCCGCTGGTCAAGAAGATCTTCAAGAGTGCTTCGGTTCGCAGCCGAATGGCGGCGAGTCACCTTGGCATAATTCTCTCGGGGTTCGTCGAGGATTTGCACGCCAGGGGCTACACCAGTGGAGGAGTGCGCCATCACGTTCTGGTCGTTGAACATTTTGGTCGGTGGCTGAAGCGCCGGGGAGTTCCGCCCTGCCGTTTGAGCACGCTCCACGTGCCGGAGTTCCTCAGTTCGCACTTGCCGCGATGTCATTGTCCATTGCCTGCGCCGAAGGTTCGGGAGGACTGTCGCGCGGCACTGAGGCGGTTCGTAGAGTTCTTGCGAAGCCGTAACGGGATCAAGGAATGCGCCGCGCAAACGGTGCCACAAGCCCCCAGAGATCGGCTCATAGCGGCATACGACAGGCACCTGGAGCGAGTTTGCGGCTTGTCCGCGGAGGTCCGTAGGAGGCGGCGGCTTTGTGCTCGCCAATTCCTGGATTGGCGGTTTAGCCGTGGGGCACTGCGGTTAAATCAACTCCAAGCCAAGCAGGTGAGACGTTTGGTGCTATGGCGGGCTCGCCAGTTGGGGCCTACCGGCATCCGTGCTCTGGTTGTGAGCTTGCGTAGCTTCCTTCGCTTCCTGGAGTTTTCGGGACGTCTCCGGCCAGGGCTCGCCGGGCTTGTGCCGCAGCCGGTGGCTCCGCTTCCGCCGCCACCTCCAAAAATACTGGAGCCAAAGCAATGGCGGAAATTCCTCAACAGCTTTCCACAGTCGACGCCGAAGGGGCAGCGCGATTACGCCATCATGCTGTGCTTGGCGCAGTTGGCTTTGCGAAGTCAGGAAGTCGTCGGCTTGACCTTGGACGACGTGGACTGGCGAGCGCTGACGATGCGCTTATCTCAGACCAAGCAGCAACGGCAGCGGCTTTTACCGCTGCCCGGAAGCGTGGCTAAGGCCCTACTGAGCTACCTCAAGCACGGCCGCCCTTCCACCACCGATAGTCGGGCGTTCTTCGTCCATCATCTCCCTCCCGTTGGCCAACCGTTAACGGCTCAGACGGTGCGGGTCTTGGTGCGACGCGCCTTTGCCCGTTGCGGCATCTCGGCCAGCGGCAGCTATATCCTGCGCCACACCTGGGCAACCTGGGCGCATCGCCGAGGGGCGGGTCTCAAGCTCATTGCCGACCTGCTGGGTCACCGCTCATTGGGGTCCACGACACGTTACGCTCATGTCAACTTGGAGGAACTCCGTCAAGCCGCTCTTCCCTGGCCCAAAATCAAACCATGAAAACCATGTTGGCGAAGGTGCGTGCCTATCTTGATCACCGCCGCGCCCTTGGCTTTCAGCTCAAAAGCGAAGGGCTCCGCCTCCTGGAGTTTGCTCGTTATGTGGACGCTCTCAAGCACCGGGGCCCGTTAACTTCTGAACTGGCCGTCCGGTGGGCGTGCCTGCCAAAAGCGGCTGACCCATTGTGGCGCGCTCGGCGTCTGGAGATTGTTCGCACCTTTGCCAAACACCTGGTGCTGACGGAACCCAGTACCCAGATTCCTCCACGCCATGTGCTGGGTCCGGCTCATCGTCGTCGCTCGCCACACCTCTATAGTTCGGCAGAGGTGCAGCACCTGCTGCGACGTGCCGGAGAGTTGGAGGGCCGCCTTCAACCTCACACCTGGCAAACCCTGATTGGCTTGCTGGCGTCCAGTGGACTGCGGATCTCCGAAGCGCTGCATCTCAAGGTCAGCGATGTTGATTGGAAGCAGCGTTTCTTAGTGGTGCGGAAAAGCAAGTATGGGAAAACCCGCTTGGTTCCCTTGCATCCGACTGCCCTGCGCCCCTTGCGGGATTACGCTGTCCATCGGCAAAAGCTATTTCCGCTCGCGGAATATTTCTTCGTGTCGGAACGAGGCACAACTTTGGCTCGAAGCACGGTCGGACAGACCTTCGATCAATTACGTGAGGGCATCCCGTATTCTCGGCGGCCACCGCGTTTGCATGATCTTCGCCACACGATGGCTTCACGGGTCCTGGAACGCTGGCAGGCCGACCGCAAGCGGGCCGTGAATCGCATTCTCATCTTATCCCGGTTCCTGGGACACAGTGACGTGGAAGATACCTATTGGTATCTGACTGCTTTGCCCCAACTGCTGGCCGAAGCTGCCCAACGCTTTGCTTTGAATGAACCGGAAAACTCCTGACCTCACTCAATGTCTGCAGCGCTTCTTTCGAGAGCATCTGTCAACCCAGCGCAACCTCAGCTCGGCTACCATCGCCGCCTACGCTGATACCTTCCGGTTGCTTTTCCGTTATCTCCGTAAGACTCATCCCAGCCGTGCCTCGTTCTCTTTGGAGGTCCTTAAGCCCGAGACCATCCTGCGATTCCTCGACCATTTAGAGCACAAGCGCGGTAACTGCACTCGGACGCGCAATGCGCGGCTGGCGGCGATCCGGTCGTTCATCCATTATTTGAATGACTGGCTCAGTCCGGAATTACCTGCCGCGCTTCCGCGTATCCTCGGCATCCCTTTCAAGCGGCATGTCCAGCAGCTCGTCGGCTTTCTCAGCCGCCAAGAGATCGAAGCCATCTTGGCGGCTACGGATGACACTTGGACCGGACAGCGGGATCACCTGCTATTCCTT
Organism: Verrucomicrobiota bacterium; assembly: GCA_016190065.1. Lineage (GTDB taxonomy): Bacteria > Verrucomicrobiota > Verrucomicrobiia > Limisphaerales > SIBE01 > VHCZ01. Next base: position 9,780 of record JACPRI010000216.1, on the reverse strand, counting down.
CTCCTCTACAATACTGGCGCCCGTATTTCGGAAATCCTCGCACTCAAGGTGAGTGAGGTCACCATTCCGGACCGGCATATCGAGCTATTGGGCAAAGGACGAAAGCAGCGGCGAGTGCCTTTATGGCCCCAAACCCAAAGGCGATTGCGCCGTTGGCTCAAAGACAATCACTGGCCTCCCCAGGCTCCCTTGCTGCCCAATCGTTTTGGCCAGCGACTGACGCGGGCGGGCGCAGCTTACCAGCTTCAGCAACTGGTCAAACGCGCCTGCACCCAGATGCCGACACTGAAGAAACGCCGAATTTCGCCACACTCGTTTCGCCACGCGACCGCCATGGCCCTGCTGGAAGCACAGGTGCCCACCGAAGTGATCGCCCTTTACCTCGGTCATGAAAGCCCTCAGACAACCCATATTTATGTCGAGGCCAGCCTCGCCATGAAGAAGCAGGCGATGGCGAAACTGGAGGCGCCGCGAGCCAAGCGGTGCCGATTCCGTCCCACCGAAGCGGATCTTCGCTTCCTCGACAACCTGTAGTTATGCAAAGTTCGCCACGCAGGCATAGCCGCGTTTAAGGGCTCCTATGAGGTTCCTTTGCATAACTACCACCTTTGCATAATGAACGTTATGGAAAGCTTTCCATAACGACAAAGACCGCTTTGCGCCGCTGGCCCATGTGGTCGTGGAGCGTCTGCGGAATCATGTGCAGACGGTGCGGGCGCTCTTCGAGCAGGACCGGCGAGATGCGGTGGCCGGGGTTTGGTTACCGGATGGATTGTCGCGCAAGTATCCCAGGGCCGGTGAAGAATGGCCCTGGTTCTGGGTGTGGCCAGACACTCATTTGAGCCGCGATCCTCGGAGCGGGCTCCAACGGCGCCATCACCTTTCGGACCGGAGCTTTCAATTCGCGATCAAAGCGGCGGGGACGGCGGCGGGACTGAACAAACGGGTGACGCCGCATGTGCTGAGGCACAGCTTCGCCACGCATTGCCTCGAGAAAGGTTATGATATCCGGACGGTGCAGGAGTTGTTGGGCCACGCGAGCGTGGAGACGACGCAGATTTACACGCACGTGATGCAGAAGCCGGGGCTGGGAGTGCGCAGTCCGCTGGACGGCTGAGGCGGTTCAAAGTTTCAGGCTCAAAGTCCAAAGTTCGAGCTGCGATCGGGGAAACGTGGAAGCCCTATTCCGATGCGTTAGTCGCAATTTCCACGGCGCCTTTGCTCCGGTTGTTGATGGCCGGTTTGCCGCTGAAGAGATTGCCCGTCACCACCGCGCGCCGGACTTGTTCGCCCAGTTCGATCTGCGGTTTCTTAGCCTGGAATTCGCAGCCGCGCACGATCACGCTGCCGCCAGTGATCTGGAGCGCGTGGCGGCCTTCGTTCTTGCGGTCCCATTGCACGAAGGTGCAATCGCTGAACCCCACCGTGCCTTTGCCAGCCACTTTGGCGATCTGGTTGCAGGGTCCCCAGAAAGCGCTGTTCACGAAGCGCACGCTGCCGGTGTTGCTCGACTTGACCTCGATCATGGTCGGATCGGGGCCGTGGAAGGAAACGAACTCGCCGTTGGAAATCAGCAAACCGTAGGGCGCGGAATCCTCCACGACCAGCGCGGTATAGCAGTCGTCAGCGCCGATGCCCAGGAAGTTGCCGTTACAGAAGCCGGCCCTGGTCTTGATGAACTTGTAACCCACGTTGTAGCCAAAACAAAAGGTGTTGAAAACATACTGCCAATCCGTGCGCCCGAAGATGAACGCTTCGCCGTGCTCCATTTGCCATTGAAACAGCTTCGGCTTCAGGCTCCACCACGGGTTGAAGTGGACGTTCTCGATCCGGCCGATGTCGTAAATCCGGTCCACCAGCACCCCGCGCCGCAGAGGCTGGCCCTGCACATCGCGGATGAGGTGCCGCTCGTTCTCGGTGGCGTCAATGCCGTTGTAGGCATTGAGCAATTCGACCTGGAGCACCGCCGGATTTTTCCCGCGCATCGCAACGCTCCAGGGATACGGCTCCGGCACATCGTCCGCTTTCTGGTTCGGATAATAGAGCGCCACTCCCTTGAGGGTGCTGTTGTGATGGAGGGTGATGAAGGCCGGCCCCTCTTCCTTGCCGGCGCTTTCGGTTACGAGAAAAGTTGTGCCGTCGTCGGTCGGTTTGGGAAGTCCGCGGTCGCGCAGGCCATTGTGAGCGGGCACTGATGCCCAGACCCCTGCCAGCGTGACGGCGGCGGGCACGTTGAGATGGCCAGCGAAGAAAAAACTGCCGCGCCCGGCCTGCACGGTGCCGCCACCCGCCTGGCCCGCAGCATCGAGCGCCTTTTGGAAAGCGGCGGTGTCGTCCGTCTTGCCGTCGCCCTTCGCGCCGAAGTCGCGGGCGAGATAAATGTCAGGCGCGCCCAGCGCCGCCGCGGGGCAGAGCACGGCCATGAGCCAACGGATGGAGATGTGGGAAGTGCCGAGGAGTAACGATCTAAGCAATCGGGTGTGCATAGCTCAATCTTTGGCCGATGATCGGCGGATGACAATGATTCACGCAGGCTATCGTAAAGGCCGCGTCCCGTTGCGCGATTGATCCAGATCAAAGTAAACGGTCACTGAGCGATTGATGCTGCGCCCAAGTTACCGCAATGATGGGTCGATGACGCAATGGATCCGAAAGACGTGCGGAGCGGTCGGGTTAGCGGTGCTTTGCGCGACTGCGTTGCAACGGCCCGCCGCAGCCGACTTTGCCTCTATCCGCGAAGTGCGCAGCGAATCGGCTGCAGCCCGCGAGACGCGGCATCGAAGGGTCGTCGAACGGCGGGCCGGGCCGATGATCATCGTGCATCGCGGCGCCAGCGCTATCGCGCCGGAGAACTCCCTCGAAGCCTACGCGGCGGCGATGGATTACGGCGCGGACGGCTGCGAAATCGATTTCCGCCGCACACGCGATGGCGTGCTCGTTCTGTTCCACGACGACATGCTGGATCGTTTGCTGGACGACGTCGGAGCCATCAACGAATTAACTTTTGCCGAGTTGATGAAAACGCGGCCGCGGCTTCGCTCGAACCGAGTCCTGGCCTCTCCTGCCCCGCCGACCTTTGCCGCCCTCCTCGAACTGGCTCGGCAACGGGCCATGCTCCTGCACCTCGATATCAAGGAGCCGGGCCTCGAAGACGACATCGCCGGGCTGCTGACCCGGGCCGACGCCTGGGATCACGTGGTGTCCGTCAACGCGTATAACGCCACGAACCTCCTGCGGAATCCAAAGCTGAAGCTGCTCCGGTACAAGGCCGGACTTTTCGACGGGCGCCGCGACATGGATCCCGCCGCTGTCGAGGCCGCGCTGCCTGGGCCGGGTGAGATGATCATCGTGGACGATCCGCGAGTGGCGGCCAGAGCGCTGAAACGCCCGCCCTATCAGCCGGTGTCGTTGCCGAGAAGTCTTTGCGCTGATCTCCAGCGCGGACGGAACCTGCCGCTGCCGCCCTCGACGAACTTCAATTTGCACGCGTTCTTCCACGCGCTCGGCAAGCCGGCCCGAGAACGCGCGCTCCCCATCCTGGGCGCGGATTTTCCCGAAGCGTCGGAACCCGACGGCGACCCTGCCTACGAGCACCGCCGCACCGAGCGCATCGTGGAGCGGGCCTGGGCGGCACACGCCGTCGCGCCGGAGCGAAAAACACCGCCGCTCGTCCAACGGCTGGAGAACCAGATGCGCCACCGCAGTCTGCACCGCGACTGGCGTTACCACGGGCTGGACGGGATCATGGCCGCGCGGACGCTGGCCGGCTTGCGCGCCACCGAGTCGGCGCCCGTTTTTATCGAGATGTTTCTGCGCGTGGATCCGGACCTGAAGAAGATCGCTGACCCGCAGTGGTCCGAGTATCCGCTCGTCTGGCGTGACGCTCGTTTCAAAATGGAGCTGCTGCCCGCGCTCGGCAAGCTGCGCTGCGCCGCGAGCAAGAATTTCCTGCTGGAGTATGTAGCGAAGAACGAGGCTCGCGCCCGGCAACTGGCTCCGCCTCAATTCGAGGAGGCAACCCGGGCACTCTTGCTTCAAGACCTGACGCGGGAAGAACTCGAGGCGCTGCTGCGCCATTCCAACCTGGCGGTGCGCGGGACAGCCATTCTGGAATGCCTGGACCGTCCGACGAGAGAACGGACGAAAGCGTTGAAAGCCGCTGCCCCCTGGGCCCTGGAATTGCCCCGCGCCAGACGATGCAAGACCAGGGATTGAACTCTCCTGAATCGATCGGCTCTTTGCCAAGATAGGGTGAGACCTGGCCAATTCGCGTGGAGGCGAGATCGAGAAGCTTCGGTCAGCTAATCTCGGCACAAAGCCGGATCGATGATTGGCTCCAAACATGTCCCTGCGCGAGCTGGACTGGCGATTATTCTTGGGCTTCTTGTCACGCTGGGCGTTTTGGTTTTGGAGCGGTCCCGCCGCAAGCCTTTGCCGATTCCACAAGAGAACGCCGTTGAAGCGCCGGAAGTCACTCCCGCCGTGGCCGCAGGCGCTCAGGACCTCTTCGAAGACGTCACGGCGCGGGCCGGCCTCACGTTCGTTCACCAATTTTGCGACCGCCGCCTGGCCAACATCATTGAGTCCAACGGTCAGGGCGCAGCCATGCTCGACTACGACAGCGATGGGTCTATGGACATCTATCTCGTCAATGCCGGACCGTTGGCTGGAGTCACTTCTCATGCCCCGGGGACGAAGCGCGAACCGAACCGGCTTTACCGGAACCGCCGCGACGGCACGTTCGAAGACGTGACAGCCAGGGCCGGCGTCGAAGGCGCCGGCTACGGCATCGCCGCGGCCGCGGGCGACTACGACAACGACGGGCATGCGGACCTGTACGTGGTGAACGTGGGCAAGAACCTCCTCTATCACAACCGTGGGAACGGGGCGTTCGAGGACGTCACAGACCAAGCCGGCGTGGGCGACACCGGGACGGGCATTGGCGCGCTCTGGCTGGACGTCGATCAAGACGGGAACTTGGACCTTTTGGTGGCGAACTACCTTACGTTCGACTCGAACAACAATCTTTACTTCAACCCGGATGGTTACCCCGGCCCGCTCTCCTACAAACCTGAGTTCAACGTGCTGTATCGAAACACGGGGCACGGCGCTTTCCAAGACCTCAGCGAGAGCTCCGGCGTTCGCCTCACGGGACATCGCAGTATGTCGGTTTGCGCGTTTGATTTCAACAGGGACGGCGCGCCGGACATCTACGTCTGCAACGACGCCACGCCGAACTTGCTTCTGGTTAATGACGGCCAAGGTCATTTTCAGGACGTCGCGCCCAAGGCGTTGGTCGCATTCAACGCTTTGGGCGAGGCGGCCGGGTCCATGACGGCGGCCATCGGTGACTGCAACGGCGACCTGATTCCGGACATCCTGGTCTCGCGGTTCGGCTACGGTTCGCTCTACATGGGGAGCCAGGAGGGCCTCTACGAAGATCGCATGATGGCGTCGGGTCTGGGCGCGTTGACTGCACAATACGTCGGCTGGGGCAGCAACTTTCTGGACTTCGACAACGACGGAGACCTGGACGCATTGATCGTGAACGGAGACGCGCATCATCTGGTAGGCTGGGAAAGCTTGCTCCTGCAGAACAAAGGCGACGGCAATTTCACAGACGCAGCCGACCTCGGCGGCGCATTTTTCAAGACGAAGATCCGCGCCCGCGGCAGTTACATTCTGGATTTCGACAATGACGGCCGGCTCGATGTTTTGATCACGGCGTTGGCGGACCGGGCGTTTTTGCTCCGCAACCGCGGGACGACGGCCAATCACTGGCTGACCCTCGATTTGCAGGGCGCTCGGAGCAACCGTGATGGCTTTGGAGCGCTGATCACCCTTGCGGCTGGCGGAAAGAAACGCCGAGCGGAGGCCCGGTGTCAGACTGGATTTCTTGGCACGGCGGATCGCCGCGTCCATTTCGGACTGGGCCAGGCCAGGACGGTGGAGGAGATCGAAATTCGCTGGCCAAGCGGCATCGTGCAAACCCTGCATCAAGTGTCCGCGGATCAAATTCTGAAAGTGAAAGAGCCCTTCCCGTAAAACGTAAGGCGTCATGCGTAATCGAGGTGGATCCGATTCCGAAGCGCAACGAGCCATTCTGAGATGCGCTCTCCACATCAGTTGGGTTGCCGTGTTCATTCTTCTCGGCTGTGGAGGTTCGGTTCACCGCGGCGGTCTGGTGGTTACGCAAACACCCGTCGAGGGACCCGCTTACGCCGCGGTCGGAACGATTCTCGACCAACGGTATCCGCGCGGCAGCCGAGTCGTTCTGGTGTCGGCTCGCTCTGAGCCCGGCGATGCACGCGTTTTGTCGCGAGGCCTGTTTGCCGCGGGCGGTCCGGTGGTGTCGCCGACCGGCAAACGCATTTTCTTTTCCGGCAAAGCGAGCGCGAACGCCGCCTGGCAAATTTACGAGGCCAGGCTCAACGGCGGATCGCCCAAAGCCATTACGTTCATGCCGGGCGGAGCCATGGATCCCGCGATCATCTCGGCGGGGGATATCATTTTCAGTTCGCCCGTGCCCAGGGCTGGCGAGACGTGGAATTCCCCGCAGCCAGCGGCGCTGTATGCGACATCACCAGGAGAACCGCCGCGCCGCCTGACGTTCGGCGCGCGGGCAGCCGTTGAACCGACCGTGCTTCGCAGCGGCAAGATCCTGTTCGTCTCTGCTCACCCTGCAGCGGAACCCAACACGCTGCTGAGTCTTGGTTTGTTCTCAATGAACCGCGATGGCACGGAAGTAACCTCGTTCGCGCTCGATCGCGACGGCGCTCCGTTCATTCATCGGCCCAGAGAACTTCCGGATGGTCGGGTCGCTTTTCTGGCTGCAACCAACGATGCGCGAGACGCCGAGTCTTGGGGCGAGACCGTTCGGACGGCGCGGCCCTTTCTGAGCCGGGGCCGCCTGTTTTCTTTCCCGACCGGCCGCTGCCGTTCTATTGAAGCAGATGCGGAGGGCGGATTGCTGGTTTGTTTTGAAGATGCCCATCCGGCTGGGCGTTCAAGTTTCCACAACCGGACCGCAGAAGCCCCGACTCGACGTTCGTCCGCGGTCTATCGAGTGCCTCTCAACGCCGACCGGCCTGGAGCGTCCGTGTTCGACGATCCGAATTGGGACGAAGTCGAGGCCGTTCACGTGACGGCCCGGGCGACGCCCAGGGGATACCTTTCGACAATCCAACCGGCCGAGCACACCGGCACGATCCTTTGTTTGAACGCGGACTTCACCCGACGCGAGAGAATGGATCAGGCTCCGCCGGCCAGGGTCGATCGGATTCGTGTCTTGTCTGGCGCCAAACTCGATCACCCGTCTGTCCTCGGCGAGGTTCCCGTGAAGGCGGATGGATCGTTTCTGGTCAAGGTGCCTGCGGACACTCCGCTCGGCTTTGAGGCGCTGGACCCGGAGGGCCGCGTGTTGCGGCGATTACCTCCGACAATCTGGCTGCGACCGGGTGAGCACCGAAGTTGCCTCGGCTGCCATGAACCGCCCCATCGTTCGCCGCCGAATATCCGGCCGCTGGCTGCGGGTTCCGCCCCGGTGGTCTTCGCGGATGGCGTGATCTCCGCGTTTGCGCAACCGGCCGGATCGAGGCCTCGTTCGGGTGTTCTCAACAGCAAATGAAAAGGAGCAGGGTTGTCATCTCGGGATTGCTGGGCGTGCTTGCATTGGGTGGCACGGCTGCGGGGCTGCGCTTGTGGTCGATCGCCCACGTGCGCCGATCGACGGGTCGTCAGGAGCTGGGTTTTGTCACGTGTCACCACTGCCACTTTGTCCGCCTCGAGCAGCTCCCCTGGGCCAAGGCGCGTCCTCATCATCGCTCGCCCGCGGGATTGGCCGTTTCGCCCGACGGCAAGAAGCTCTACATCGCGCTGGACGACGTCAACGAGGTGGTCGAAGCCGATGGCGCCACGCTCCAGGTCACACGAAACCTCAAACTCGATGGCGGCCCGTTCGGTCTGGCCCTCGATGCCCGAGGAGAGCGGCTTTACGTGACCTGTCGAGACACGGATCGAGTGGCGGCGATTGACACGCGTGAATTCAAAGCGGTGGACAGCATCGCGGTCGGCGCGGGTCCCGTCGCCATCGCTTTTTGCGCCACAAAAGCGGGCGACCGGCTCGTGGCAGCCAATTCCGTCTCGGATAACATCTCTGTGCTGGAAGCCTCCCCGTTGAAGGAAATCGCGCGTCCGCAGGCCGGACGCGAGCCCTGTTCCGTGGCCGTGACCGCGGACGGCTCGGTGGCTTTCGTCGCGAACCGCCTGGCGGTGGCGGAGAATCCTCTGACCGCGCCCGAATCCGAACTGACAGTGCTTGATCCTGCGAGCGGGCGGATACTCACTCGATCCTCATTCGCGTCGGCTCATCTGGCGGAAGGAATCGCTGCCGTGCCCGGAAGGGCGTGGGCGCTCGCGCCGGTGGTCAAAGTCCGCAATCTTGTCCCCATCACCCAGGTGGCCAACGGTTGGGTTATGTCCAGCGGCCTCGCCCTCTCGGATTCCCAAGGTCGCATCACGCAAGTCCCGCTGGACGAGGCCCACGATTACTTCGCGGATCCTTCGGGCATTGCGGTCGATTCGGCTGGCCGACGCGCTTACATCGCTTCCGGCGGGGGCGACGCCATTTCGGTGCTGGACTTGGACCGGCTGGCCCATTGGCTGGCCAAGGCGGACGAAACCGCCCGACGCGAAGCCATCGAAGACCTGTCTCTCTCCGCCGAATACATGCTGGCTCGCATTCCGACGGGGCGCAATCCACGCCAACTCGCTTTGAGCCCGGATGGCCAGATCTTGTTCGTTTCCGAACGATTGCAAGATTCCGTGTTGGTGGTGGACACCACGCGTTTGAAACCCGTCGGACGAATCCCTCTGGGCGATGGAGGCGGAAGCGACCCCATCCGCCGCGGCGAGCGCGTGTTCACGAAAGCCGCCTACACGTTCGAACGCCAATTTTCTTGCCGCTCTTGTCATCCCGACGGCCACGTGGACGGATTGTCCTACGATTTCGACGGAGACGGCCTTGGCGACAACTTGCTCGACAACCGCTCGCTTCAAGGCGTGGCGGCCACCGAGCCGTTCAAGTGGACCGGAAAGAATCCAAGTCTCGAGATTCAATGCGGGCCCCGCTTCGCCCGTGTGCTCATGCGGACCGATCCGATTCCGCCGGAGGATTTGAACGATCTGACCGCTTTCCTGAAGGCGCTGCCCTCGCCGCGTTGGGAACGCCAGCGCCACCAACCGCTCACTCCCGCTCAGGAGCGCGGACGCCAGATTTTTTTCGCGACCGAGACTCCGGCAGGGACACCGATCCCGCGGGCCCGGCAGTGCCACACGTGCCATCGGCCGCCGCTGTTTACGAACCGCCTGTTAAGCTCGGTCGGCACCAAAGGCCCGCGCGACTCGGCGGATCTTTTCGACACGCCGCATTTGCTGGGCATCGCGCACTCCGCGCCGTACCTGCACGACGGACGTGCCCGGACGCTGGAGGAATTGTGGACGACGTATCAGACGAACGACCTCCACGGCGTAAGCAGCCACATGACCAAGCGGCAACTGAACGACCTCGTGGAGTACCTCAAAACGCTTTAAGCCATGCTCAAACCGGATTACTTATGAACCTCAAGAAGCATGGTAGGGCTGACCTGCAGGTCCGCCCTACCGCGTTCAAGATCACGATTCACGCTCCCCAGAGCGTTTGTACTTTCCATGGACCGATCCCCCTCCCCCCTTCCGTCTCCCCCAGTGGGGGAGAGGGTGTCCGCAGGACGGGTGAGGGGG
>JACPRI010000219.1 GCA_016190065.1 Verrucomicrobiota bacterium | reverse complement strand
CTCTCCCCAGCCCCTCCCCAGCCCTCTCCTCCCTTCGCAGGGAAGAGAGGGAGAAATCCAAGCGTGATCTTCAGTGCGGCCACGGGGGCGATTCAAACAGAAAGCAACAAAGCCAACGAAGTCTTTGTTCGCTTTGTTGCCTTCTGTGATACCCCGCTCGCCTTTCCTTCTGCCTTCGGCTAAATAGAGACCATGAAAGCTTCGCTTCTGGTGCTGCTTCTGGGATATTTACTCTCGTTAACCTCTCAAGCCGCCGATGCACCGCGGCCCAATGTCATCCTCGTCATCGCGGACGACCAGGGTTATGGCGATTTGTCGTGCCACGGCAATCCCGTGCTCCGGACGCCGAACCTCGACCGGCTCCACGGGGAAAGCATTCGGCTCACGGATTTTCACGTCACGCCGATGTGCACGCCCACGCGCGGCCAGCTCATGACAGGCCGCTATTGCCTGGCCAACGGCGCGATGAACGTCAGCAGTGGACGCACTTTGCTCCGCCGCGGGATTCCGACGATGCCGGAGATTTTCGCGGCCAGCGGTTATCGCACCGGGCTGTTCGGGAAATGGCACCTGGGCGACAACTATCCGTATCGCCCCATGGACCGAGGCTTTCAAGAGGCAGTATGGTTTCTTTCGTCGCACATCGGCAGCGCGCCGGATTACTGGAACAACGATTACTTCGACGACGTCTATAATCACAACGGCCGCCGCCAACCTTACCAAGGCTACTGCACGGACGTCTTTTTCGGCGAGGCCATCAACTGGATGCGGGCGCAGGCCGCGGTTGACCAGCCGTTCTTCTGTTACATCGCGCCGAACGCGCCGCACGGTCCGCTCTTCGTGCCTCAGAAATACCGCGATCTTTACCCCGGCCAGCCGCGCAACGTCGCCAGCTTTTTCGGCATGATCGCCAACATCGACGAGAACCTGGGCAAGCTCGACGATTTTCTGCGCGAGACTGGACTTCGGGAGAACACGCTCCTGATTTTCATGACGGATAACGGCGGCACCGCCGGCGTGAACGTCTTCAACGCCGGCATGCGCGGTCGGAAAATTGACCTCTACGACGGCGGCCATCGCGTGCCTTGCTTTATCCGCTGGCCTTCCGGTGGACTGCGCCCGGTCGGCGATGTGGCCGAATTGACGGCGGTCCAGGACCTCCTCCCGACCTTGATTGACCTGTGTGCCCTGAAGAATCCGGCTCAAACGCAGTTTGATGGATTGAGTCTGGCCAGCCTGCTCCGAGGTGAAGCGCAACGGTTGTCCGACCGCATGCTCGTCGTGCAATTCAGCCGGATGAACAACCCGGTCCCAAAGAAAGGCGACGCGGCCGTGCTCTGGCAGCGGTGGCGTTTGGTCCAGGACAAGGAACTCTTCGATCTCGCAACCGATCCGACGCAGCAGAAAAACGTCATCGAACAGCACAGCGAGGTCGCCGCGAAGATGCGCGCGCACTACGGACAGTGGTGGGCGAAGATCGAGCCGCGGATGAATGAGCACGGCGCGATTACCATCGGCTCGGACGCCGAGAACCCCGTTCAACTTTCGCCCGCCGACTGGCAGGACGTCTTTCTGGATCAAGGCGCTCAAGTTCGACGAGGTGAAAAGAAGAACGGCGCCTGGAACATCGAAGTAGCGCGCGAGGGCGATTACGAAGTCGAGCTGCGTCGCTGGGCGCGTGAGGCGGAGGCGTCCGTCGCGGGGGGACTGGCACCCTTCAAGCATGCGGATGGGGACTTCACGGCAGGAGTTGCATTGCCGATCGCCAAAGCACGGATCAAGGTCGGTGCGATCGATCAATCCCAGCCCGTGAAGATTGAGGACAAGGCAATGGTTTTTGGGGTCAACCTCAAGCCCGGACGCACGCAGTTGCAAACCTGGTTTTACGACCGCGACGGCCAGGAACTTTGCGGCGCCTACTACGTGTTCGTGCGCCGGAAGTGATTGATCAGGCTAGGCTAGTGCCTCAACAACGACGAATACCGCTTCAGCCAGAGTTCGGCGGTCTTGTATTCGGGACATGCGCGCTCGACTTCCCCCCAGAAGCGCGGCGAGTGGTTCATTTCCCGCAGGTGCATCAACTCGTGCAGAATGATGTAATCGGACACGAACGCGGGAGTTTGGACGAGACGCCAGTTCAACGAAAGGGTCCCGCGACGAGAGCACGAACCCCAGCGGGTTGCTTGATTCCGCACGGTCACCCGCCGAACGGTCAACTGGTGCAACAAGGCCAGCTCGAACACCCGCGGCGGCAGTTCCTGCTGAGCCAGTCGCCAAAGATATCCTTCAACCACTGGACGGAAGTCGGAGGCCGGATCCAAGACCAGCAACGATGTGCCTCCAAAGCTGACCGATCCGGGCCTACCATCAGCTCCCGCTTCAAGACGAACCTTTTCCCCTCGGACCAGAATCTCTGAACCAAGCGTCCATACAGCCGGACGCATCGGCTGCGTCTCGATTCGTTGCAACTGCCGCGCTAACCAGGCGGTGTGCCGTTCCGCAAATTCTTTCGCGGCCTGGATCGAGCCGCCTCTCGGGATCGTGACCCGGGCGACTCCATCCGGACGCACCCGAAGCACGTAACGCCGGGCGCGAGGATTGCGAACAAAGGCGAGCGGAACTTGCCGTGGGCCGACCAAAAGCTCGGCCGTTGTGGTTCCTTTACTGGCTGTATCCATGCAGTGGAGCGACGACCGATTGCGCGGACGACACCGGATAAAAAGGCATCTTGACGCGGATGCTCTTCTTCTGTCGAACTGTGGACACACAAAAGCTATTATCCGCTTTCACCTGAGATTTCAAGCCAACTCCCTTACGCTCCGCCGCATCGGTGCATCCCGAAGTCGTCGGTGATTTTCAATTCCAGAGGAGGGATCCTTCTCAGAAAGTAGTTCACTGAGGGATGAGCTCGACTCTCGCGTTTTGTAAGGTGTGGGCTTTTCAAAGGAGAGATCAACGCCGTATCCGTTCTCCGTGGTTTCATTATCTGGCGGACTGTGCTAATTCTGCATCGTGATGAAACGCGGTTGCCTCCCGACTCTGTTTTTGCTTCTGCTGGCTGTGCCGGCCGGGTCGCGGGCGGCCACGGTGGACTATCTCAGGGACGTTAAACCGCTCCTTCAGGAGCGCTGCTACTCTTGTCACGGGGCGCTCAAGCAGAAGAAGGAGTTGAGGCTCGACACCGTGGCGGCGATGCTGAAGGGCAGCTCGGACGGGCCGGTGATTCAGCGCGGTGAACCGAACCAAAGCCGCATCATCAAGCGTGTCACCGCGACTGATCTCGAGGTGCGAATGCCGCCGGAGCACGAGGGCGAACCCTTCACGGCCGCGCAGGTGAAGTTGCTGAGCGACTGGATTGCCGCAGGCGCACCGGCGCCGGCGGATGAGAAAGGCGAGTCGGACCCGAAAGAGCACTGGGCGTTCCGTCCGTGCAGGCGGCCGCGCGTGCCTGTTGTCGCCAACTCAGCCTGGGTCAAGAATCCTATCGATGCCTTCATTGCTCAGCGGCACGCCCAGCACGGCCTTGCGCCGCGGCCCGAGGCGCCACGCGAAGTACTGCAGCGCAGGCTTTATCTCGATCTCATCGGACTGCCACCCACCGCCGCCGAGATCACGGCCGCGAGCGAGGATCTTTCGAACGACTGGTACGAAAAAGCAGTGCAGCGCCTGCTCAATGACCCACGGCACGGCGAACGCTGGGCGCGTCATTGGATGGATGTCTGGCGCTACAGCGATTGGTGGGGGCTCGGCGATCAACTCCGCAACAGCCAAAAGCACATTTGGCACTGGCGCGATTGGATCATCGAGTCGCTCAACGCCGACACGCCCTACGACGAGATGGTGAGGCTGATGCTCGCCGCGGATGAACTGCATCCCAACGATCTCGACAAATTGCGCGCGACCGGTTTTCTCGCGCGGAATTGGTTTCTCTTCAATCGCAATCAATGGCTCGAGGAAACGGTGGAGCACGTCAGCAAAGGCCTGCTTGGGCTGACGATGAATTGCGCGAAATGCCACGACCACAAATACGATCCGATCCGCCAAGCCGACTTCTATCAGATGCGCGCGTTCTTCGAGCCGTATCACGTCCGGCTCGATGTAGTGCCGGGCGAAGCAGATCTGGCGAAGGATGGTATTCCGCGCATCTTCGACGGCCAGCTCGACACGCCCACCTATCGCTTTGTCCGCGGTCAAGAGAGTCAGCCCGACAAATCGGCGATCATCGTTCCGGGAGTGCCCGCACTACTGGCGTTCAAAGAGCTCAGTATCCAGCCCGTGTCCTTGCCGGTCGAAGCTTACCAGCCGGAACGCCGGGCATGGGTGATCGAGACTTATCTGCGTCCCGCTCGCAGGAAACTCGAAACGGCTGAGGCTCCCATTGCCAAGTTGAGACAGGCGCTGGCTTCGGCGCTGCGCCAGGAAGCGAACCTGCTTTCGTCAAGTGATCCCGAAAAAGCACCGACGAACACGCAGTCATCGACTCCGTCTGCTCTGACTCGAGACCAAGCCCGGATCGCGGTTGAGGAAGCGCGTGGCGCGCTGAACGTCGCGGAGTCCACATTGGCTTTCGCGAAAGCGGATCTTGCCAGCCTGGAACGCCGCGCCGAAGCAACGCGGGCATCGTGGACCAAGGCTGATAAGAAAGGGGATGACGCCGCGCTCATGGCGAAAACGGTGGCGGCGGTGAAAGCCGAGCGAGATGCGTTGTCCGCAAAAGCCCGTCTGACGCTGGCAGAAGCGGAGCGCCGCCGGCAAAGGGCTGGGAGTGACAAGCGAGACTCCATCGAGAAGGAAATCAGACAGGCCCGTGAAGCTCTGGAGAAGGCGATCAAGACCGCGGAGGCTCCGGTCAAGCCCGAGGATCAATTCACGCAACTCGCCGGCGCACAATGGACGCCCACGCGATTTTTCAACTCGACGGCGGATGACCCGACCGTGAAGTTTGCGCCCCAGAGCAGCGGACGGCGAAAGGCGCTCGCCGAGTGGATCACGGACCGGCGGCACCCGCTCACGGCGCGAGTGGCGGCCAATCATATTTGGACTCGGCACTTCGGCACGCCGCTGGTGTCCACGATCTTTGATTTCGGGCGCAAGGGCGCGGCTCCGACTCATCCGGAGTTGCTCGATTGGCTCGCCGCCGAGTTGATGGAGAGCGGCTGGAGCATGAAGCATCTGCACCGGCTCATCGTCACCTCCTCGGCCTACCGGATGTCGTCGTCGGTGGCGGAAGTGCGCCCGTCCTCTGGCGCAGAAGCAGGCGAACGGCCGGCCGAGCAGAGAATTCTCAGCGCCCTCGAAGACACGCCAGTTGCTGCGACCGGGGACGGTCGCACACCGGTAAGCAGGTCAGGAATCCAAGCGAATGTCGCGAATGATCCGGAAAACCTTTACCTGTGGCGGCGCAATCCCATCCGGCTCGAAGCAGAGGCAGTGCGAGACTCGATCCTTTCGCTCGCTGGAACGCTCGACTCAACCATCGGCGGTCCGCCGGTGCCTTCGGGAAATCAGGAGGACTCGAAACGGCGCAGTCTCTATTTCTTTCACTCGAACAATGACCGCAATCTGTTCCTCACGACTTTCGACGAAGCGGGTGTGAAGGAGTGCTACCGGCGGGATCAGAGCATCGTGCCGCAGCAGGCGATGGCACTCACGAACAGCAAGTTGGTGCTGGATTCCGCCAGTCGTATCGCTGCGCGTTTGTCCCGCGCCAGCGAACCGGATCAGAGCTCGTCTGACGATGTGGCCTTCATCCGCCGGGCCTTCTTGGAGGTGCTCGCTATCGCAGCCTCCGATGCCGAAGTGGACGCGTGCGGGAAAGCGCTGGAGAATTGGCGCCAGGATAAATCCCAATCCGCCGGCCCACTCGATCCCGCCCGTGCCCACCTGATTTGGGCGCTGCTCAATCACAACGATTTCGTAACGCTGCGATGAACTCAGAAGCGCCCAATTATCGTAACAGGAGAGAACGGAGGAACAGAGGGATCGGAAGTCACAGCTCAGTTATGACCGGCGAGGCGTCGGTCGGAACAAGCGCGTGTGCTGCCCAATTCCAACCGCATCCTTGCGGTCAAGGCGCCTCAATCTCTGTTCTCTCTGTTTCCTCCTGTTCGGTTCAACTGCCGTTTCCAGAATGATACGATTGCGATACGGAGAAAGAGCAAGACTGCTATGAACTGCCAGCATCCCCACTGCCGTTCGATCAACCGCCGCGTGTTCCTCGCCGACCTCGGCATGGGTTTCACCGGACTCGCGCTCGGGGCGATGCTGCACCGGGAAGCCATCGGCAACAGCGCTGAGTGGTCGCCGCCCACGGGTCTTCCGCACTTCGCGCCGAAAGCCAAGAGCGTCATCTGGCTGTTCATGAATGGCGGGGTCAGCCACGTGGAAAGTTTTGATCCCAAGCCAATGCTCACGAAATATGGCGGCAAGACGATTGCCGAAACGCCTTTCGCCGATGTGCAGAATCCCAAGAAGCTCGCCATCGAACGGCTGGTGGTTCCCGACGCCAATGGCAACCAGCGAAACACACTCTATCCACTCCAGATCGGTTTCAAAAAGCACGGCCAAAGCGGCATTGAATTCAGCGACTGGTTTCCCCATCTCGCGCGCCACGCGGATCGTCTGGCGGTCGTTCGCTCCCTGTGGACGACCGACAGCAATCACGGCGCCCAAACGCAGTTTCACTCCGGACGCAACATGCTCGACGGCGAATTCCCCACGCTCGGCGCCTGGGTGCATTACGGTCTGGGCTCCCTCAATGACAACCTGCCGCAGTTCATTTCCATCGGCACGCGCGAGTACTGGAACAAGAAGGACGGCCATTATCTCGGCCCGGCCCACGACGCCGTCCCGCTGCGCATCGATCCCAAGAACCCGCTCGACTTTGGCCAGCCCGAACGGCCCTTCTCCGCCGATGCTCAAAGCGTAGGCCGGAATCTCGTGCGTGAGCTCAATGCTTTGCGCGGTGTCGAGTATCCCAACGATCCTGCTCTCGCCGCGCGCGTGGCGTCGTATGATCTCGCCTTCCGCATGCAGCAATCGGTGCCTGAGGTCCTGGATTATTCGAAGGAATCCGAGCGGACCAAGGCGCTCTACGGCCTCGACCAGCCGCACTGCCGGGAATTCGGCTCACAGCTTCTGGCGGCCCGGCGTCTGGTGGAGCGCGGCGTGCGCTTCATTCAGATCCAACATGGCGGTGGTGGCGCGGGCGCCTGGGATGCCCACAGCGGGCTGAAGACCAATCACTCGAAGCTCGCCCTCGCGGTGGATCAACCCATCGGCGCGCTGCTCGAGGACCTCGACCAGCGCGGCCTGCTCGACGAAACGTTGGTCGTCTTCGCGACGGAGTTTGGCCGAACTCCGGGCTCACAAGGTTCCGATGGCCGGGATCATCACATCTTCGGTTTCAGCGTCTGGATGGCCGGCGGTGGTCTGAAGCGCGGGGTCGTGCATGGCGCCACCGACGAGATCGGCTTTCATGCCGTCGAGAATCGTCATTACGTCACGGACATTCACGCCACGATTCTCCAACAACTGGGACTCGACTCCCGGAAACTCGAAATCCCCGGCCGCAAGCGACTGGAGATTGACCATGGCAAACCGATCCAGGAGATCATCGCGTAGCTATGACCATGCAGAAGAAAATGGGGACCACACGCGCCCTCGCGTGTTCCGACCGGCGCCTCGCCGGTCGCTGGAGCTTGGGTATTCTCCCAAGATGTCGTGGGTCTGAACAGTTGGGCAAATCTCATCCTACTCCCTCCGAGGCTCGGTGCCTAGTGCTTCGGCCCGCTCGTCGCTTCGCCGCTCGGAACGAGGGTGTCGTTCGGTCTTCAAGCGGCGACTCGTTTGAACGCACCCGTGTGGTCGGCGACCGACCACGGCACGCCAGGGGCGCGCTTCCCATGAATCTATGAAACGTCTGCTTTCCACAATCACTCTTGCGCTGTTGGTTCCGCCGCATTTCGTTTCTGCCGCTGAGACGACGCGGCCCGCTGACAGGCCCAACATCCTCATCATGCTCGCGGATGACATGGGTTACTCCGACCTCGGCTGTTATGGCGGCGAAATTGCGACACCGAACCTGGACGCGCTGGCCAAGGGCGGCTTGCGCTTCACTCAGTTTTACAACGCCGCGCGTTGCTGGCCCACGCGCGCGGCGATCCTCACCGGTTATTACGCGCAACAGGTGCGTCGCGACACCGTTCCGGGCGTGAAGAGCGGCGGCGGAGGTGTGCGCCCGCCGTGGGCGCGGCTGCTTCCGGAGATGCTCAAGCCGCTTGGCTATCGCTCGTATCATTCCGGCAAATGGCACGTGGATGGCCAGCCATTGCAGAACGGTTTCAATCACTCCTACCGTCTGGAAGATCACGACCGCAACTTCGCCCCGCGGCGCCACTTCGAGGACGACGAGCCGCTGCCTCCTGTCGAGACCGCGAGCGGTTACTACACCAGCACCGCCATTGCCAATCACGCGATCAAGTGTCTCAAGGAACACGCGGAAAAATACGCGGCGCAGCCTTTCTTCGAATTCCTCGCCTTCACTTCGCCGCATTTTCCGTTGCAAGCCCCCGAAGAAGACATCGCGCGCTATCGGGATAAGTATCTTCGCGGCTGGGACGTCATGCGCGACGAACGCTGGCGGCGCATGCAGGCGCTGGGCATCGGCGGCAATGCGCTTTCCGCGGTTGAGCGCGAGGTTGGTCCGCCGTACCAATTTCCCGATGCGCTCAAGAAACTCGGCGCCAACGAAGTGAATCGCCCGTTGCCATGGAGTGAATTGAATCCGGCGCAACGAGAATTCCAGGCAAACAAAATGGCCGTCCACGCGGCGATGGTGGATCGGATGGACCGCGAGATTGGCCGTGTGCTCGACCAGATTCGCGCCATGGGCCAGATGGACAAGACGCTCGTCTTTTTTCTCTCCGACAACGGCGCCAGCGCGGAGATGATGGTGCGCGGCGATGGCCACGACCCGGATGCGGCGTGCGGCACAGGGGCGACCTTTCTCTGCCTGGGTCCAGGCTGGTCGAGCATGGCGAACACGCCCTTCCGCCGCCACAAAACGTGGGTGCACGAGGGCGGCATCTCCACGCCGCTGATCGTGCATTGGGCGCGCGGCAACTTGGGGCGGGGCGAACTGCGGCACACGCCTGGTCATGTCATCGACCTGATGCCGACGATTCTCCAATTGGCGGGCGGCAAACCTTTCGAGACATGGCAAGGCCAGCCCATGCCGCCGCCGCCTGGCAAAAGCCTCGCGCCGGTCTTTGCCAAGGACGGGCCGCAGGTGCGCGAGGCTCTCTGGTGGCTGCACGAGGGCAATCGCGCGCTTCGGGCCGGCGATTGGAAGATCGTCGCGGCCGGGAAAGACGCGCCTTGGGAACTCTACGACTTAAGCGCCGACCGGTCGGAATCCAGAAACCTGGCCGGCGAGAAACCTGAGAAAGCGCGCGAACTCTCTGCCCTTTGGGAGCGCATGACCGAGCAGCACTTCGCGCTCGCTCGTCAGGATCTTCCACGCGCGGGTGTCCAAGCTCCAACGGTGACCGTGTCTTCGGTGCGGCGCGTTTTTCATAACGGCGAACACAACGCGTTCACAGACCTCTGCCAATTTCGTGGGCAGCTTTATCTCACGTTTCGCAGTTGTCCGGACGGCCACATGGTCCACCCCACGGCGTCGATTATCGTGCTCCGCAGCGCGGACGGCGCGAAATGGGACGAGGTCCACCGCTTTCGCGTCGAACAGCGCGACACGCGCGATCCGCACTTTCTCGTCTTTGGCGACAAGCTGTTCGTCTATACCGGCACGTGGTACAGCGGCAAGACGACGCTCCCGCGCGATGAATACGACATGAACAAACACCTCGGGTTCGCCGCCTGGTCAGAGGACGGAACGGCGTGGCACAGTCCAATCATGCTGGAGGGAACATTCGGCCATTACATCTGGCGCGCCGCATCGTTCGGCGACAAAGCGTATCTCTGTGGCCGGCGCAAACTCGGATTCGAGATCACGGCGCGGGGCGAACCTGCGAGTGTCGAATCGCTCATGCTCGAGAGCGACGACGGTCTCAATTGGCGGAAGCGAGCTGTGTTTCAAGAGACCGCCGGCGACGAGACCGCATTCCTGTTTGAATCGGATGGCAGCGTCCTGGGCGTCGCGCGGAACGGCACTGGAAAAGAGGCGCGACTCCTTCGCTCCCGGCCGCCGTACACAACTTGGGAGCGCAAAAATCTCGATCGCTCCATCGGCGGACCGTTGTTGACCAAGTGGGGCGACCGCTACGTGGTTGGCGGCCGCAAGTCCACAAAGGAGAGCGGACCGAAGACTTCGCTCTGCTGGTTGGTGGGCGACCGGCTGGTGGAATTTGCTGAATTGCCCAGCGGCGGCGACAATTCGTATCCGGGATTCGTCGCGCGCTCCGCAACTCGCGCCCTCGTGTCCTACTATTCCAGTCATGAACGCGATGCCGCTGGCCATCCCATCACGGCCATCTACTTGGCGGAGTTGTCGCAGGAATAAAGTGAAATCGGGTAATTGATTGGCCGCGAGAAAACGCAAAGAACTCAAAGAGAGGAAATGACGGAGACGCCGCCGACATTCTCCTGGCATTCGCGAAACAAGTCGTGAACGAATTTCCATTCCAACTCAAAGCGGAAGACTGGCCGCTGAATGCAACGCTCCGCTTTGCCACCGATGGCGAAATTCAGCGCTATCATCGCTCTCTTTCAACTTTTGCAGGCGAATCCTCCCCTGCGATTCGCGAGGCCGTTGAATTCACGCGCCTCGCCGCCAAGCGCTGGCGCTACTATTCACGAAGCGGCGAAGCCGTGGAGAGCTTTGCCGATCTTCAGCGCGAAATTCGTCGCGACTCAAAAAGTGAAATCGCCTTCATCATGCTCGCCACGATGCGGCGGAACAAAATCGCTTTGCCCGTTGGCCTCGCCTACTGCCGCCGGACATGGTGTCATCACCTCGCGCTGGATTTTCTCGCGGTGCATCCGCGCGCACTCAATCGAAGGCGAAGGGTGAGCGGTGTGGGCAGCGGCATCGTGTTTGGCTTGGTTCAATTGGCCAGAGCTTTGAAAATCCCGCGCCTCTGGGGCGAAGCCACCGGGAATTCTGCCCCGTTCTACGAGAAGCTCCTGGCCGTCGGTCCTGTTCAGGACTTATTCATCATCGAATCGCCGGAGATGGCGGCGATCACGAAACGGCAGGAGCGAATGGGCCGACCTGCGCTTGCCAGCAAAGCAGCAACTGAACTACACTAACCGCATGACAGTGAAACGGACAAAGCCGGTCAGCCTCGAAGAACTTTGGGACTACGAAGACCGACACCCGGTCGTATTCGCGTCACCAAGAGCTCTGGCTGAGGCGCGACTGATTGCCGAATTGGAACGCGCCAAACGCAGTCATCGCCGCCGCGCTAACCGAAACGGCGCTTCCCGTGCCCGTCGCAAACCCAAAGCGCTGGCGATCGCTTGAAACAGGATCACTTCCCCGGTCAGAGCTTCCTCGCGAACCGTTGCGAATGGCGCTTGGGCCTCTTCAATCGAAAGCACCTTCATCGCTGAGGAGTATCGCAACCGAAACGAGACAGCTCAAGGTCGCTCCGCACGACGCCCACCCTTGGGATTCGTTAATCCTGTTCGTGGGTAGGAAGTTACTTCGTCGCAGTGTGCAAGAATCCCGTTGGCTTCTATGATCGGGTGACTCGTTGACAAACTCAGCATCCCGGCGCCTCGGGCCTCGTGACGCCTCAAACCAAAAAACTTGCAGTCATTTCTCAAGAACTTCCTTCAACAACTCGACTGCGTTCCGAGCGCTTGATAGTCTGGCAGCAATTTCTGGTTTTCCGCGGCTGTCGATGAGTGCAGTCTGGTGAGTGACGCACTGTCTGGCGATGAATTACGAAATAGGTCAGTCCGAAGCCATCAGAATGGCTACTGCCTTTTATGGCATTCGCGAGCCCGGCACCAAGCGTAACGCCGTTCACTGCATCATACGGCGGCAGGACTCCTCATTTGATTGGCACCACCTGGACGAGCAGAAACCACGGAGGTGGCATTATGTGAACATTGTGCCGATCTCACATGATCTCAACCAGAAGATCGAGAGTCGGAGGTGGAATGGACTTCCCGAGGAACTACATCCAAAAATACTTGGTGTGAAGGCGCAAAACTACTTTCGCGAAGGCCGCTTCTCCGTAGGCTATGCCTGTGCCCGTCTTGGATGTTTTTTGACGGCACCGCATCGAGGTGATGCAGCCCTAGGTGTAGGCATCTCTGAGGACTTATGCATCGAATTCGCCTGCTTTGCGCTAGTGAATTTGCGCCCAATCGCAGCGGTGTCTCTCGCGAACGATACGCTAACTCGGACTGCGCTGCCCTTACTCCGGGATCCCATGAAACGCCGCCGAGTTGAGCTAAGGACGAGGGCACGGTTAGTCGTGGAAATCGGCTCCTACTTCCGCGATTTCGGACTCGCAGACCAAGCGCTTGAATGCTGCGAGTTGGCTGAGCACTATCTCGATCAACGAAAGAACATTGGTGAAGCGACACTTGATGACGACACTCTGCGCGCCCGGATCGCGCAACATCGCGGCATTGCGTTTGCGAACTTGCCAGTTCGGTCTTGCGAAGTCCTGGCTTGAAAAGTCCGGCCAATTCTACGGTGTCGACAATATCTACCCCGAAGTCAGTGCCAATCTGAATCTTTGGACGGCTCGCCTCATTCTTGCTGGGGAGCATCCCGATTTGGACGAAGCGCGTGGTAAGGTGCGCGAGGTCTACGCATACGAGAGCAACAAGATACGCGTTCCACGCTGGACTTTAGCGGAGGTCTTGTGGACGGATGCAGAGGCGAAACTCCTGAGGAATCGCAAGACGAAAGCGCTAGATGTTGCAGTGCGCGGCAACGAACTATTCGTGCAGGCCGGCGTAGTGCCGACTGCGGTACTCGCCCCAAACTTTGTTCGAAAGTTCGATCAGAAATACCCGAAAGATATTTACGTGGTACCGCGGAACGCGACAAAGCTGGGATCCTTCAAGAAAGAAGCAGACGAAGTGCTAGAAATACTTCGCCTTGATAACGCACTTCGCTGTTGAACGAATTCCTCCCCACCTTCCTCGCATGAACCCACTCTGGCTGGCTCTCGTAGCGTTCGCCGGCATTTCCGTGTGCGCGGCGGAAGCAGTGCCGGAATGGATTTGGAACGGACCAGCGCGTCATACGCCGCAAAGCGGTTGGTTTCGTAAGAACTTCACGATTCGTGAACCGGTCAAACGCGCCGAGCTTCGCGGAGCCGGCGACTTCTGCGCGCTGACGATTTTCCTCAACGGGGAGCGGATCGCGGACATCGAAAACTTCCGACCGCTATTTCGACTCGATGTGGTCCGGTATCTTAAGCCGGGCGAAAATCTGATCGCCGTGCGCGCGGCCGGCAGCCCGGGACCGTCTGCGTTTTTCCTGGAACTCGGCTTGGAACCGGAGGGCTCTTCCGCGCCACGAACGATCACTGACTCATCATGGCTGGCAGCGAATGAGGAATACAGGGACTGGGAGAAACTTTCCTTCGATGCCGCCAACTGGCCTCGCGTCGCTACCTTCGGGCCGGTCGCGCCACAGCAGCGGGGCGAACTGGACATCGCCATCACCCCTTTGGACAATTACGAGCAATGGAGACAGGCCATTGGCACAGGGCTGGGAACCGATCCGGCTACTTTCATCGTTCAGCCTGGTTTTGAAATCGAATTGCTCCGTTCCGCCCGGCCCGAGGAAGATTCGTGGATCGCCCTGGCCTTCGATCGCCAAGGCCGGATCATCATCGCCAAAGAAAAAAGGGGGTTGCTGCGCCTCACTTTAAACCGGGGCGAGGATGGCTCGTCCCCAAGCCCGGCGGCTACGCTGCAGGGACGAGCCGTCCCCGCTCCTATGGCGCAAAGCGCGATCCGCGTCGAAGCAATCGACGACACGTTGGACGAAGTGCGCGGTTTGCTCTTCGCTCACGACAGCCTCTATGCCAATGCCAATCGTTCCCGCGGCCTCTTTCGCCTGCGCGCCACCGCGGGCAACGGCCAGTTCGATGAAGTCAAACTCCTCCAGCAAACCCGCGCCGGCGGCCACGGCCGCAACGATCTGGCTCTCGGCCCGGATGGCTTGATCTATATGATTCACGGCGATGACGTGGACTTGCCGCCTGGCACGCTCAAGCGGACACCGCCCATTGTTCCGGACCTCCTGCCCGGGGAGAATCTCACTCACGGCCATCTGATTCGTGCGGACCGCGATGGCAAACGCTGGGAACTTGTGGCCTCCGGCCTCCGCAATCCGTATGGCGTGGATTTTAATGCCGACGGCGAAGCGTTTAGCTATGACGCCGACGCCGAGCATGACATGGGCGCGCCGTGGTATCGGCCCACTCACGTTCGGCACCTGGTCAGCGGCGCGGATTTCGGCTGGCGGCGCGTAACGGGCCGGTGGCCGCCCTACTATCCCGATCACGCGGACAATCCGCCCGCCACTCTGGTGATTGGCAAAGGCTCTCCGACGGCGGTGAAGTTCGGCACACGCAGCCGTTTTCCGCCGGCCTATCGGCGCGCCCTGTTCATCCTGGACTGGGCGTATGGCCGCATTCTCGCGGTACACCTGACGCCGCGCGGCGCCAGTTACGTGGCTCGCGCAGAAACGTTTCTTCGAGGCCGCCCCCTCAACGTCACCAGCCTGGACTTCGGTCCGGACGGTGCGATGTATTTTGTCACCGGCGGACGGAATACGCAGTCCGGGCTTTACCGTGTCCGCTATGCCGGGCCGCCCATCACGGAACAGCCGTTCTCGGCGCAGGACATGGCTCGCTCTGAACATGCCGCCAAAGCCCGCGCACTGCGCCGCCAACTCGAGTCCTTTCATGGCCGTCAAGATTCGCGCGCCCTCGAAACGGCGTGGCCGTTCCTGGGCGACCCCGATCCCTGGATCGCCCACGCCGCGCGAGTGGCAATTGAACATCAGCCACCAGATACATGGACCGCGCGTGCGTTGAATGAGCCGTCACTTGCCAAAGCCTTGCCCGCCCTGATGGCGCTGACACGAGTCGGCCCCGAGGCGGCGCTCGCGCCCGTCCTGGAGCGTCTGGAGAAGATTTCGCTGGATGCCTTGCCGGTGGCGCAAACGCTCGTGGCGTTGCGCGCGACGGAAATCGCGTGGCAACGTCTGGGGCAAATGAGTCCTGGTCTGAAGGACAAATTCATCGCGCAGTGGGACGCTCTGCTTCCCAACCGCTCGCCGGAAGTGAACCGCGAAGCCGCCAAGCTGCTGATTCAACTTGGAGCGCCCGGCGCCATTTCCAAGACCGTGTCACTGCTCGCCGTGGCCCCCACGCAAGAAGACAAACTGCATTACCTCTTTCTGCTGCGCAGCGCGCGCACCGGGTGGACGGAAGCGAATCGAGCCAAATACTTCCGCAGCTTGGCCCAGAGCGCCTCGTTTCGCGGTGGCGCCGGTTTGCCGAAGTTCTTGCAGCAGATCAAAACCGAAGCGCTCGCTGCGGTTCCAGAACTGGAACGCCCAACATACGCCGCGCTGCTCGAATCAAACCGCAGGGTGCCCGCCGAAATCTCCAAGCCTGCCGAATCTCGCTCGTTTGTGAAGGAATGGACCTTGGCCGATCTCGTGGATTCGCTGGCCGAAGTGGGACACCGACGTAGCTTCGAACGCGGCCAAGCTATGTTTATCGCCGCCCGTTGCATCCTCTGCCATCAACTGGGTCACGTCGGCCGCCCTGTGGGACCTGACTTGACGGAGGTCGCCAGCCGGTTCAGCCGCCGTGACATTTTGGAATCCATTCTGGAACCCTCGCGCGTCATTGCCGACACTTACCGCAACGTCATCATAACCACGAAGCAGAACGAACCCGTCACTGGACGAGTCGCATTGGAAGGGGACTTTCGGCTGGAGGTCCTGCGCGTGGCGACCGATCCTTTCGCGCCGGACAAGTACACCGAAATCCCGAAGAACAGCGTTGTCTCCTACGCGGAATCGGCCGTTTCACCCATGCCCGAAGGCCTGCTCAACCTATTGACCAGGGACGAAATTCTCGACCTCCTCGCCTACCTCGAAGCTGGTGGTGACTCCAACCATCGGAATTTTCGGTTGGCCGCGCCGTAATCCAAACAATTTCGGGTGACCGCTCCGTTGTTGGCGGCCGAAAATCCACGAAGGATCGCCGACCGAAGACCTCGCTCGGCTGGTTGGTAGGCGACCGTCTGGTGGAATTTGCCGAATTGCCGAGCGGCGGCGACAATTCGTATCCGGGATTTGTCGCGCTCTCAAGAACTCGTGTCCTGCTATTCCAGTCATGAATGCGACGCCGCGAGACACCCAATCACGGCAATTTATCTGGCGGAGTTGTTCCGGGAATGCGAGTCATGATCGATGAATGATCGCAGCTTCCCTTATGGAAGCAGACTCGATAGCGTGTTAATGTGGAATTCGAATATGATCCGCAAAAAAGCAGAGGAAGAGTATGGCCGAGAATAGCATTTCATCTGAAGAGTTCGACCGCAAGTTCGATGCGGGTGAGGACATCTCTGAATACATTGACTGGAGCAAGGCAAAGCGGCCTGGGCGTGAACAAATGACCAAAATCATTCACGAGTATGCAGAGACCAAGCGCCGGTTGCTTGAGGAGGCTAGGCGTATCGATGAAATCTTGAACGCGCTTCAACGAGAAACAAACCGACGTTAAGCGGCGACTCAATAGAGCGAAGGGGACAGCCCCCGGCATCAGGTTTCGATCTGGTCGGATGTCAATCTGGGCCGTCACGTGGAATGGGGAATCGGACTTCGCTATGTGGACGCGCTGTGGGCGAGTCCAGGCCAACGCGGAGTTGGATGCACGGCTAGCCTGGAAGCCAACATCGAACTGCGAGCTCTCGGTCGTGGGCCGCAACCTGCTCGATGCGCATCACCAAGAGTTCTCCCCGTTTCTTTTCTTCAGCCGAAACGTGGAAGTCGATCGGGCGGTCTATGCGAAGGTGAGTTTCCGCTTTTGACACTTTTCACAAGGAGCGCGGCTGTGTCGTCCCGACCAGCCGCAGGACGTCCGCAAAACACCAAGCGGTTCTATGTGGCCACGCGCCGCGGCTGGCGCTCCGCAGAATGCCACGGCTTGTTGATGCAAAGCACAGAAGTGACCGAGTGAAGGGCACCATCAAGGCAGCTTCACATTGCCGTTGGGTTCAAAATCCTTGTGCCAATTCAAGGTCCACAAGCCTTTCACGGGCACCCTGGCCGCGTGGCCATCCACGAATCCAACGTTGATCCCGCCGCGATGCCGGTCGATGGCAAAACGGCCCATGAACTGTCCTTTCGCATGCGGAAAACTCCCGCCGCCGTAGCCGCCGCCTTTGAGGTCGAGGGGCGGGCGATCCTTGCCTTCGGGCCAGGACCCCACCCAGACCGAATCGCCATACACCGGCACGTCCGCCGGAGCCACGGAGAACTGAGGGTAATATTTGTCTTTGGGAAAATCGGAGAGGTACACGCCGAGATTGTCCAGCCACAGATTCATGCCGTAGCTGCCTTCGCCTTCGAGCACGCGCCAGGTTTTCGTCGATGTGCCCCACCAGGCTTCACCGATTGCCGGCTTCGCTTTGGGCCGTTTAGTGGCGGGGCAAAACATGATTCGCATGACGCCGTTCACGTTTTCCGCCGGTTTGTTTTTGTAGGCCTGGTCGCCCATGTAGGGCGCGATTTGATGAAACCAGTATGTCCCGACCTCAGTCGTCACGGGCGGGACGTGATCCTTGAAATCGTCGGCGTAAAAACCCGTCGCCAGCGACATCTGGCGAAGGCTGTTCAAGCAAAGCGCCGCTTTGCCTTGCGCTTTAGCCCTGGCCAGCGCGGGCAAGAGCATGCCGGCCAGGATGGCGATGATGGCGATGACGACCAGCAACTCGATGAGTGTGAAAGCGTAAGTTTGGGTCCACCGAATCAAGGTTGTGTTCCGCGCTCCTGAACCCACCCCCGGCCCCTCCCAGGAGGCGAGGTTGGTTCGAAGCAACCGTTGCAGGTTCCCCTCCTGGGAGGGGTGAAGGGGTGGGTTCAGGGAAAGGGAAGATTCGCCCGCGCTATTTCGGGGCAGGCACCGGGAGGGAAGAGTTTTCATAGGCGCACTGGTATGGGTCTCTATGCGGAAGTTTACAGAACACCCGAATAAAAGCAACTTGGGTATCGTTGTCTTCGTTGTCTCTTTGTCTTTGTCCTTGCGCCAGTCGGATAATTTTCAATTTCATTGAATCGGCCAACCCAAACATCCAAGGACTGGACGGTGCGGTGCTCTCTTACGCAGAATACTTGTTCGAGTTGGCGGCGGTGAATTGAGCCCGACGGGACTTCGGCTCTCCTTCAGGGTGAACCGGCTGGGCGGCCGCGTTTTCCCATCAGCTTCAAGATGCCGAAGTTGTTCTTCTGCGTGCGCGTGCCTTTGGCGCCGGCAAACCATTGCTCGTGATGGAACCGCCCGAAATTGCCTTCGCCTCTTTCAGGCGTGTCTAAATCTCCCAGGGCGATGTTGACACCCATCTTAATTTCGCCAAGCGCCGTGGAGTAAAACTGGCCCGGGGAAATCTCCAGGCACCGGTCGAACTGAATCGCCCATTCGATGAGGTACCCGTTGCCGCTGACTTTCGGACGCGCGACCGCCCGTTGCGCTTTCGTCTGAATCCAGCGCTGATACGTCGCCCAGGCTTTCGCGTCCGACCGAGGTTCGCCTTCAAGCAAGCCGCCCGTGCCCACGCCACCGAGCCGCGACTTCGTCAAATTGCACACCATTTGCCAGGATGCGCCGTTGCCTTCGGCGCCTTCGTTACCTTTCCAGGTGTTGGGCGCATTGATCAGGATTTCCATCTCGTCACCGAACCAGGGAAAACCCTTCGGCGAAAGTTCGTGGGCATTCCGGTTCTCTGGCGGAAGCCATCGCGATGTGTCGATGCCGTAGAGAACGTCGTCCGTGATATCGAAGGCGAAGTAAAGGCATTGATCGTCATGCTTGACCCAGCCGCGAAGCGCGAGATCGGTGTCGTCCGTCACGGGGGAAAACTCGGGTACCCAATCGCGCACGCCGCGGAATTCGGTGGCGTCGGACCATTCGCCGGGGCTGATGACGCCGTCGAGCGTGGGCGTTTTGCCGAACCAGGACACGAGATCGGGCCGCTTCGGTTCTTCGGCAAACGCGTCAAGGCACATTATGAACAGCAAAATACCGCGAAGCCGGGTGGGCTTCCAAACTGCCCGAAGCAAATATTCAGTGAGAAATGGGGAGCACACGCGCCCTCGCGTGTTCCGACCGGCGCCTCGCCGGTCGGAAGGGACGCGTCGGTCGGTCACCAGATGGTGACTTGTTCGATCGCACCGATATGGTCGGCGAGGGCGCCGACCACGGCACGCGAGGGCGCGTGCGCTCCCCATTTCAATTGCACACATACTTGGGTTAGAGCGGCACGAATGCCTTCAGCGCGCGAGGGTCCTTGGCCGCGTCGAGGAGGCGCATGAGGAGGAGCGATTCGCGTCGGTCGATGTTCGGTTTGCCCGCCGTGAAAAAGTCCAGGATGGCGGAGGCGTTGTTCACGAAAATCTTCGAGGAATCGACCGGGAGGTGTAGCGTAGCCTTCTCCGTCGTCACTGAGGCAGCAAAGGGAGTGTTGCTCTGCGGATAAACATTCACCACGCCCGTGCGATCACCCGTAAAATCAATCAAAAGCTGCGAACGATGGCCGATCCCGCGCCGCATCAGCGCCGTGGCTTCGTGGCCCATAACGCTGACCAGCAACTCGAGTGGATGAATCGCGTACTCTGCGAAAGAGCCGCCACCGCCCCAGGCGATCATGTGCTCGACTTTGGCCGGCGCAAGCTTTCGGACCTGGTCCTGGACGTTGGTGTAACGCAGCGCGGAGGTAGTCTGAACAGGCGTGCCGTGCTGGTCCGCGAGGGCAAAAATTTCTCGGGCGATGGCCAAATCCGGCGCGAAGGTTTTGTCCACGTAGGTCGGTTTCCTGAACGGAAACACGCGCCGGCACAATTGGAGATGCGTCTCCGGAGTGGACGGCGCGAGCACCATGAAAAAATCCACCGCGGTATTGAGCGCCGCCGCGGAATCGAAGTAAGGCACGGAGTTTTTTTCAGCCCAGACCCGGCCCGGCGTCTCTTGCAAGCCGGTGCATCCGCTGACCGTGAAGCCGCGCTCTTTGAGCGGCTCACGCAGCGCCTTCAGAAAGACGTTCGAGTGGTAGTTGTCCAGATTGTCATCGACAAAGCCGATGCGGCGGCCGCTGGTTGACGACGCGCCTTCAGCCCCGTGCAGCCTCGAACCGATTACCACGATTCCAGTTCCAGCGAGTGAGGCGGTTTGCAGGAATTCTCGCCGGGGGCATTTTGCCCTAGCCGAGGGCCCGAATGAATTTTTCATGGTCACCAACTTGCTTTCCATCTTTCGATCCTTCTTTCCTTGGTAGTGGCGGATTCGACTCTGTCGCTGACTTTACTCAGCGATCGAAAGACACTATCAGGGACGCGGTGGAACGCGTCCTTACCAGTCCATGGTCTGTGCTCACGGCTCGGAGGTCGCGGAGCCTCTCAAATCAGCGGAGGGTCAAATCCGTGAGGCGGCGATCTGGAGCGCGCGTCGGGTATTCACCCTGGCCAGGTGCGCACGGTACTCGGCGGAGGCGTGGATGTCGTTCAAGGGATCGATGCGGCTGGCCGCCCGCTTCGAGGCGTGTGTGATGCTCTCCGCGGTGAGGGGCTGGCCCTCAAGGCTCTTTTCCACGGCGTTGGCCCGATACGGTTTGGCCGCAACACCGGTTACGCCGACGCTCACGGTCTGGCTGGCGGCATGGACCACGACCGCCACACCCGCAATGGCGAAGCCGCTGGCCCGTTGCGCGAATTTTACATAAGCCACCGATCGAGGCGTTGCCGGGACACGAATTTCGCGGAGGATCTGATTCGGTTGCAGTGCGGTCTGGAAAAGATCGACGAAAAACTTCTTCACGTGGATCGACCGCGATCCGTTTGGCCCGACGACGTCTAATTCCGCGTCCAACGCGAGGATCGCCGCCGGCCAGTCCGCCGCCGGATCCGCATGGACGAGGCTGCCGCCGATGGTGCCGCGATTGCGGACCTGCACGTCGCCGATCTGGGGAGCGAGTTCGGTGAGCAGCGGACATTTTTCCCGGAGCAATCCCGAGGTCTCGATGGCGTGATGCGTCGTCATGGCGCCAATCGCGATCTTTCCATCCTGCTCGCGAATGTAGTTCAGATCCGAAATCCGGCCGATGTCGATCACGACTTTCGGTTGCGCGAGCCGCAGTTTCATCGCCGGGACCAAACTATGGCCCCCGGCCAACACCTTGGCCTCTTCTCCGTGCTGGTTCAGCAGGCCGATCGCCTCTTCCAACGATTGCGGTCTGAAATAGTCGAACGAAGCTGGGATCATTTCGATTTGGAAGGCTTCGAGTTATTGATCGCACGCCAGATTTTCTCGGGCGTCAGCGGCAAATCCAGATGGCGGATGCCCAGCGGTGCCAGGGCATCAAGCACGGCGTTGGCAATGGCCGGCGTCGCCCCAATCGTCCCGGCCTCACCGCAGCCTTTGATCCCCATCGGATTGCTGGGGGAAGGCGTCACGGTGCTGTCCATCACGTAATCCGGAATGTCCTTGGCTCGCGCCAGCGCATAATCCATGAATTCGCCGGTCAGCAACTGGCCGTTTTCATCATAAACGGCGCGCTCGAACAGGGCCTGGCCGAGCGAATGCGCGATTCCTCCCTGGACTTGCCCTTCCACGAGCAGCGGATTGACCTGATGCCCGCAGTCGTCCACGGCCACGTATTTGATGATCTGAACCTCGCCGGTGTCTCGATCGATCTCGGCCGCGACAATGTGCGTGCCGAACGGATAGGTGCAATTCTTCGGCTCGAAGAAACTGGAAGCTTCGAGGCCCGGCTCGAAATTGGGCGGGAGGTTTTTGGCGACGTAAGCTTCCTGAGCGAGCAAACCCCAACCGACGCTCTTCTTGGGTTTGCCTTTGGCAAAGAATTTGCCGTCGCGGAAGAGCACATCTTTGGTCTTCGCCCCCAGGAGATGCGCTGCCAGCCGCCGGGCTTTTTCGATGACCTTCTCGGCGGACATGATCAAGGCTGTTCCGCCGAGGGCTGTGGCTCGGCTCCCGTACGTATCACGACCGTAGTGCGCGACGCTCGTGTCACCCCGGAAGACCACGATATCCTCGATGGGGACACCGAGTTTATCGGCGATGATTTGCGCGAAGCTGGTTTCCTGGCCTTGTCCGTGAGGTGTAGCGCCGGTAATCACGCTGACCTTGCCCGAAATCTCCATTCGCACACAACCCCACTCCCAACCGCCTGAAGCCATCATTTTCGACGGGCCCAGCGCGCAGATTTCGACGTAAGTGGACACGCCGACGCCAAAAAGCCGGCCTTCCTGGCGAGCTTTTTCGCGCCATCGGACAAGGTCATCCCAGGGGGCGATTTGCTGAGCCTTCTTGAGCGCGCCCTGGTAATTACCGCTGTCGTAAGTCAGGCCCGTGGCGGTGTTGAACGGAAACTCAGTCGGTTTCGGAAAATTCTTGAGGCGGACTTTGATCGGGTCGAGACCCAGTTCCGCGGCGACCAAATCCATGACCCGCTCGATGACGTAAGTCGCCTCGGGACGTCCAGCGCCGCGATACGCGTCGGTGGACATTTTGTGGGTATAAACGCCGATCACGTCCATGCGCATGGCTTTGATCTTGTAGCAGCCTGTGAGCATGAGTCCGGTCAGCGTGGGGATGGCGGGCGTCAGCAACTGGAGATACGAGCCAATGTCCGCAATGGTCCGGGATTTGATCGCCAGAACAGCCCCGTCATTCTTCACGGCGACCTCGTACTCCCCGACCTGGTCGCGGCCGTGGATGGTTGCTGCGGCATTCTCCCGCCGGGACTCGATCCATTTGACGGGCGTCCGCAGCCGCATAGAGAGGTGGCAACAGAGCGCTTCCTCCACGTAAAGATTCAGCTTCGATCCAAATCCACCTCCGACCTCAGGGGCAACGACGCGTATTTTGTTCTCGGGAACGCCGACCATGCCCGGCAACAGAGTCCGAACGAGATGCGGAATTTGCGTGGAAGTCCAGAGTGTGAGCGTGCCTTCACCGGGATGGTACGAGGCAACACATCCGCGCGGCTCGATCGCCATCGGGATGAGCCGCTGGTGAACCATCCGTTGCTTAATCACCCGGTCAGCCTGCTGAAAAGCTCCGTCGAGATCGCCGTTGGCCACGGACCAGGTGAAGGAAACGTTCGTTCCCAGGTCCGGATGGGTGAGGGGAGAGTCCTTGTCCAGAGCCTTTTCCGGATCCACTACGACCGGCAAAGGCTCGTAATCGGCTTCGATCAAGTCCAGCGCGTCGCGGGCGATATAGCGGTCGGTCGCGAGAACAATCGCAACTGGATGGCCCACATAGTACACTCGATCACCAGCCAGCACGGTATGTTTGGGGGCTTTCTGGTCAGGCATGGGCGAGGCGCAAGGCAGAAGTCCGCAAGTCGGGTTAACGTCGGCCGCGGTATAGACGCCGATGACTCCCGGCAGCGCTTTCGCGCTTTCGGTTTTAACGCCGAGGATTTTCGCATGGGCGTGCGGGCTTCTAAGAACCGCCGCGTGGAGCATGCCGGGGAATTTCAGGTCATCGACATACGTCGCGAGGCCTTTGATCAAGCGCGGGTCTTCGACGCGTTTAAGCGCCTTACCGAAATAGCCTTTGTTCTTGGAAGTGGCCATGAGCCTATTTCATCCGGGATGCGGCGCGCTGGATGGCGTCAATGATGTGCGAGTAACCGGTGCAGCGGCAAAGATTGCCTTCCAGTCCGTGAGCGATTTGTTCGCGCGTGGGGTGAGGGGTGGATTGAAGGAGCTGCACGCCGGCCAGGATCATGCCCGGAGTGCAATAGCCGCACTGCAAAGCGTGGCATTCCCAAAAACTTTCCTGGACCGGGTGCAATTCTCCGTTGCGGCACAATCCTTCGATCGTCGTTACGGAGCAACCATCCGCTTGCACCGCCAGGAGGGTGCAGGATTTGACGGCCTGGCCGTCAAGCAGCACGGTGCACGCGCCACAGATGCTCGTCTCGCAGCCCACGTGCGTTCCGGTCAACCCGCAGCGGTCGCGCAGAAAATGCACCAGGAGCGTGCGGGGGTCGATTTCGTGCTGCTGAGGGGAACCATTGACGGAGATGTTGACGGTTGTCTTCACAGATGCTGTCTCGCAAACTGCGCGTGCTGAGTTGCCCGGAACGGGATTACTTATAGTCGTTCGCACAGGCGATTCAAACAAAATCGCATTTTCAAGAAACAAAAATTCAATTCCCAACAGGAGAACACAGAGCAAACAGAGGCAGGCGGGGCCGAGATGAATTTTTCTGTTCGAGGTGTTTTGGTCACGAAACCGTGGGCGTTTCGTTGTCATCAGCGCTGGTAAGGTTTCCTCTTGTCCCTGGCTCCGTTTACTCCGTTTGCTCCTGTTCTCAACAAATTGTTTCGGCTTGACGAGCGTCGATTTCGCTTTTGTGAACGCGACCTGTGCTTCATTTATTAAGCATGGCAGCCCTGGTCGCTATCGTCGGTCGCCCGAATGTGGGCAAATCCGCGCTCTTCAATTGCATCGCGGGAAAGCGCATCGCCATCGTCCATGACCAACCGGGCGTGACGCGCGACCGGATCAGCGCCGAGGTGGAATGGGGCGGGCGCGCTTTCACGCTGGTGGACACGGGCGGCATCGGGTTGTTGCGGGGTGAGAAGGCGAGCGATGTCATCGTCCAGGCAGCGCGCCAGCAAGTGGAGCTGGCGATCGAGTCCGCGCATGTGATCGTTTTCGTGGTCAGCGTCCAGGATGGCGTCGTGCCGCTCGATCGGGAAGTCGCGTCGCGGTTGCGCACCAGTGGCAAGCCGGTGGTTGTGGCGGCCAATAAGGCCGACCACGATCGGGCGGCCGGCCTGGCGGCGGAGTTCGCAGAATTGGGCTTCGACACGGTCGTTCCGGTCAGCGCGGCTCATCGTCTGGGCATCGACCCGCTCATGGATGGAGTTTTGCCCTTGCTCCCGCAGGAGGTCCAGAGTTCGCCGACCATTGCGCCTCCTTCTCAGGTCCTCGAAACCGGCGATGCCGCCGAATCCCACGAACTGGGTCGTGCCTTGCGGTTGGCCGTGATTGGACGGCCGAATGTCGGGAAATCTTCCTTGATCAACGGCCTTACCCGGTCCGAACGCGTCCTGGTCAGCCCGGTTCCGGGCACGACCCGCGATTCCGTGGATGTCCCGTTCGAGGTGGAGATGGACGGCGTCAAACAGCACTTTGTGTTAATTGACACGGCGGGGCTGCGGAAGGAAAGGCGCGTGGACAGCTCGGTCGAATTCTTCAGTGTGAAACGCGCGGAAGAAGCGATCTCGCGCTGTGACATCGCAATCCTCGTGCTGGACGCCGAAGCGGGCATTACCGCGCAAGACAAGAAAGTGGCGGGCAAAATCGTCGAACACCGAAAAGCCTGCGTCGTCGTCCTCAACAAGTGGGACCTGGTCGCCGAAAACGTGCGGGAGGCTAGCAGGGAAGCCGCTCGCAAACAGCGCGCCTCTACGAGGAGGAAATCGGGCGAGCGTCCCGCGGCGAGCCTCGCGGAGTTTGGCCGCTGGGCGCAGGAGTATTTGTTCTTCCTGGATTATGCGCCCGTCGTGTTTGCCTCCGCCAAGACGGGATTCCAGCTCAGTCGATTGCTGGAAACGGTCCGATTCGTGGCCTCGCAGTTGAGGCAAACGATTCCCACCGCGATTCTGAACCGGACTTTGCACGATGCCATCGAGCAGAGGCAACCGGTCAGCGCGAGCGGGAAACGGTTGAAGTTTTTCTACGCGACCCAGGTTCGGAAGGCGCCCGCGACGTTTTTGCTTTTCGTGAACCGAGCCGAACTTTTTACGGACCAATACGCCAAGTATCTGAGCAACACGTTGCGGCGCGCTTTCGGCTTCGAAGGCTGTCCGATTCTGCTCGTGCCCAAAACGCGCTCGAGGACCACACCAGGCGCCTAGCAATGCGGTTAAACTGAAAGCGGCGTTTAACCACTAATGTCCACTGATAAACACTAATCCCAGAGAGATAATGCGCTGAAGGAGGTCATCCGCTAAATGAACCTGCGCACGCTGCTTCCATTAGTGTTCATTAGTGTGAATTAGTGGTTGCCGATCCCCAGCCATTTTCAACCGCCGTTTCTTGCGTTTACAGAAGGCAACAAAGGTAACAAAGACTTCGTTGGCTTCGTTGCCTTTTGTGGGAATTAGGTCCGGCTTGCGGCAATCATGTTGGTCTTGGTCGAGTGTTTCATCATGTGAGTGAGAATGCGGTCATGGGTCCGAGGTGGCAGTCGAGGAAAGCGATTCTGGCCGTGGTCGGAGTCCTGAGCGTGATGCTCGGACTCTGAGCGTACGAGCACCACCGGAAAGCTCGCGAGCCGCAGTACGGCGGGAAGCCGTTGCCATTCTGGGTGAAGTTACTCTACGAGGGTCATCTGCGTCTTCTCCACGCTGAGGGGAATACCGTGGTTCCGATTTTGAATCGGGCATTAAGGTCAACCGATCCTCGCACCCGATCCAGTGCAGCGATTGACCTGGGACGATATGGCCGCTCGGCTTCGCAGGCTGTCGCTGCCTTGCTGGAAACGTTGAGGGACAAAGACGAATGGTGGTTCGTCCGCGAAAGCGCGGCGAAAGCTATGGGGATGATCGGCCTCACCCAGGAGCAGACTCTCGTGGCTCTGCCCGTCCTGCGTGACGCCTCTCGTGACTCAAATCCGGGTGTGCGGACGGCGGCTGAAGCGGTGCTGCAAGGGTTGCTTTCTCGTGCGCAAGAAGGAGTCAGGTTTTAGTTAGTTACTTGATTGCTTCGCAAAGAACCGCGACGAAGCCAGCGAAGCTGCAACCAAATCGTCCTCGCCCTCGTCGTCGTCCTCGATTCCACCATTCGATTATGAGGACGAGGACAACGACGAGGACGGGAGATTTCTTCGCAGCCCGTGAACAATCTCTTGCGGCTGATTCGGTAGTCCGTCTAACTGCTCTCCAGGATTGACAGAGCCAGGACATCCCGGACCATTGGGCCAAGCATGACAAAACCCGCAGCTTCCCTCCGCGCGATCCCAGCGGTCGAAAAAATCCTCCAGGCGCTCGGCGACGTGGATTTGCCGCGGCCGGCCGTCGTCAGCCTCGTGCGCCGGGAACTCGCGGCGTTGCGCTCGGCGGAGACCATTCCGGCGTTCGAAGAGGTGGTGAAACAAATCCAGGCGGCGCTGAATTCCGTTCGCCTCAGCCGAATCCAGCCCGTGATCAACGGCACCGGGATTCTCATCCACACCAACCTCGGCCGCTCGCCGCTCGGACCGGAAGTCGTCAAAACGCTCACGGAGATCGCCGCCAATTACAATAATCTCGAATATGACCTGGCCAGCGGAGAACGGGGCGGGCGGGCGAGCTATCTGGAACAGAACCTCGCGCTGCTCTGCGGCGCGGAAGCGGCCACCGTCGCCAACAACTGCGCCGCCGCGCTCGTGCTCATTCTGCGCCATTTCACATCGGACGAACGCAATGAAGTCGTGATCTCCCGGGGCGAATTGGTCCAGATCGGCGGCGGATTTCGGATTCCGGAAATTCTGGAAGCGAGCGGCGCGAAATTGCGCGAAATCGGCACGACGAACAAAACGTCGCTGAAAGATTACAAGAAAGCGCTCGGGGCGCGCACGGGAATGATCCTCAAGGTCCATCGCAGCAACTTTTTCATGGACGGCTTCGTCGAGTCGCCTTCGACCGAGGAAATCGCCGGCCTCGCGCTGAAGCAGAACGTGCCGTTCGTCGAGGACCTGGGCAGCGGCGCCATGATCCAGACCGAGCAGGTGCCCGGCATCGAACATGAGCCGACGCCGGCGGAAGTGCTCCGGCGCGGCGTGGACCTGGTGTGTTTCAGCGGCGACAAACTCCTGGGCGGTCCGCAAGCCGGCCTCATCGCGGGCCAGGCGAAACTCGTGTCCGCGCTGAAGCGTGAGCCATTCTTCCGCGCGCTGCGCTGCGACAAACTGATTCTGGCGGCCCTGCAAACCACCGTGGACTTTTATCTCGCCGGCGCGGGCGAAGAGGGCAATGGCCGCGCCTCGCCGGTTCCGGTGCTGGAGATGATGCGGATGCCGATGGCGGATTTGAAGAGCCGCGCGGAGAAGATCGTCGCGTCGCTCAGCGGCGTTCACATAAAAGCCGGCGTGGGCGAGGGGCGAGCCCAGATTGGCGGCGGCACGTTGCCCCGATCAATCATCGCTTCGGTCACCCTCGATCTCGTTCCAAAGAACCTCGCGCTGGAAGAATTCTCGGCCCGGCTGCGCCATGGCTCGCCGCCCGTGATCGGCTATATTTCGGGCGGACGATACAAGCTGGATTTGCGGACGATCTTCGCGGCTCAAGATCAAGCTGTGATCCACGCGATCCGCGTGGGAACCGGCTGAGAGACTTGGAGGACGGCTTTGGCCTTGTTGGAGCTATGGTGCGAAGTTATCCGCGAATTCAGCTACAATTGCGCCTATGATTGAATGCATTCTGATCGAGAATTCTAAGAGCCTTCGCCACGTCGATCTTACCCTTGGTCGGCTGAATCTCTTCATCGGAACGAACGCGAGCGGAAAATCGAATTTTTTTGACGCGCTCCGGGTGATTCAGGGCATTGGTTACGGGTTCACTATCGGGGAAGTCTTGGACGGGAAGCCGAAGAGCGCCACGAGTGAGGTCTGGGATGCGATCCGGGGTGGCAGTGCCAACGCGCTGTTTCGCGACGGAAATGACAACTCGTCGGTTGGGGAGGCCGTGCGGCTCACCCTGCGGTTGGCGCCGAAACAGCGGCTTGGCGATACCCAGGAGTTCATGGTCGCACTGTCTGCTCTGGATGGATGTGTTCGCGAGGAGAGACTGACCTGCGGAAAGGACATTTACAATTCAAACCCAGGATCTCCGCCCTTGATCACCAACCGCCCTTCCTCGCCAGTCTGGGAGGTCCGCTACGATCAAGGGAAGCGTGGCAAACAGCCGCACTTGTCGTTTGAGAAGTCGCGAGCTGTGCTCCAGCAACTTCCTAAACGCCCCGAGTGCTCTAAACTCCACCTCCCGACGTTGGAGGGAGTCATGGAGCAACTTTCCAACATGCAACGCATTGACCCTTCGCCTCTGATCCTCCGTGGTTACTCGCAGGCGCATTCGATCCAGCGGATGGGGGAGCGAGGCGAGAATTTTGCCGCGCTGGTTAATTCCATTTGTGCGGATTCCAGCTCCAAATCGGCGTTTTTGAGCTGGCTAAAGGAGTTGACGCCAACCGAGTTGGACGAGGTGGGTACCAGGCCAGGAGCGGTGGGCGAACCAATGTTTGTCTTAAAAGAACGGGACCGAGAGTTTCCTGCACCAGTCCTGTCGGATGGAACTTTGCGATTCGCAGCCATCACCGCCGCCTTCTTTCAGCCTGATCTTCCCGATATCTTGACCATTGAGGAGATCGAAAACGCAGTCCACGCCAGCCGGCTCCGCCTCCTCGTCGAATTGCTGCGCAGCCAGGCCCGCCAGGGGAAAGTCCAAATCATGGCCACAACGCATTCGCCGATCGTGTTATCTTGGCTGGAGCCTGAGGAATACGCGACGACCTTTTACTGCAAGCGTGATGTACAGACAGGTGAATCGAAAATCTGTCCGCTGATCGAAATCCCGAGCTTCGCCGAAATCGTCAAAAAACAGCCAATTAGTGAGCTTTTTGCGGAAGGCTGGATGGAGGCCGCTCTATGAGTTTTCGGGTGCTCATCATCCCGGAAGATCCTACCTATAACGGATACATCCTCAAACCGCTAGTCACACACATGCTAGCTGAGTTAGGCAAACCACAGGCTACCGTCGATCTTCTGACCAACCCGAAATTGAGCGGATTTGAGCAAGCAAAGGAAGCGATCAAAAAAAGGCTGGTCGATGCCTATCGCTATCTCGACTTGTGGCTATTCCTGCCAGACGTAGACAGAGCCACCGGATTGGATGAGTTGGAGCAGGAAGTGAAGGCTCAAGGTGTCAGTTCAATGTGAATGAATATTCACCACTACATCCTCGCGACTGCCGGGCACGTCGATCACGGCAAGAGCGCGCTCGTCAAAGCGCTCACGGGCACGGATCCGGACCGTTTGCCCGAAGAAAAAGCGCGCGGCATCACCATCGATCTGGGCTTCGCACATCTGGAATTGCCCGCACCGGAAAACACTCCTGCCGCTCCCCCGCTCCCCGCTCCCCGCTCCACGTTCTCTCTCGGCATCGTCGATGTGCCTGGCCACGAAGATTTCGTGAAGAACATGGTGGCCGGTGTCGGTTCGATCGACCTGGCGCTGTTCATCGTCGCCGCGGACGACGGATGGATGCCACAAACGGAGGAGCACCTGCAAATCCTGTCTTACCTCGGCGTCTCGCGAGCCGTGGTTGCGCTGACGAAGAGCGATCTGGCGGAAACCGAAGCGCCGTTGGCCGACGCGATAGCTCAGGTTCGAGAGCAATTGCGCGAGAGCCCGTTTGCTCAGGCGCCAATTGTCCCAACGTCCGTGGTCAAAGGGACGGGATTGGAAGAACTCAAGCTGGCTTTGGCGCGGGTGTTGTGCGAGACGCCTGCCCCGCGAGACATCGGCAAACCGCGTTTGCCCGTCGATCGCGTCTTCGTCCTCCGCGGCATCGGCACGGTGGTCACGGGCACGCTGATCGGAGGCATATTGAAGCGCGGCCAGGCCGTGGTCATCCAACCGTCGGGCAAGGCGAGTCGAATCCGCAGTCTGCAATCGCACAACCGGGAAGTTGAAACCGCGGGGCCGGGCACGCGCACGGCACTGAACTTGCCGGACGTCGCGCGCCACTCCGAGCAAGAGAGCGAAGGCATTCAACGCGGCGACGTGATCACGCTGGCCGAATTGGGCGGCGCTTCAGACACGCTGGACGTGGCCTTGATAAAGTCCGCGCGTCTGCGTGATAGCAAATCCGGCGCGGCGCGTCCTTTGAAGGACGGGACGCTCGTGCGGGTCCACCATGGCAGCGGCAACGTGGCGGCGCGCGTGTCGCTGCTAGGACGAGAGGCGCTGGAGCCGGGCGAGAGCGCTCTGGCCCAGTTTCGTTGCGAGTCGCCGCTCTTCGCGCTGGCCGGTGACCGATTCATTGTCCGCGATTGGTCGGAGCAATGGACGCTGGGTGGCGGAGTGATTCTCGACCCGGAGGCGAACCGCAAACGGTTTCGCAGCGAAGCACAACGCAAGTTTCTTGAAACCCGAGCGGGCGCCAGCGATCAACCTCCTGCTTTTGTGTCGTCGCTGCTCGCCCGCGACGGAGCCGTGCGTCGAGGGGCGTTCTTGGTCAAGTCGAGGTTCAGCGCCAGCGAAATCGCCGAGGCAGCCTCGCAGCTTCTCGCAAACGGCCAGGCCATTTCCGTGGGCGATTGGCTGGCGGATGCCGGCCGGTGGCAAACCTTGCGCAAGCAAGGCGCGGACGCCATCGATGCGCACCACCGAAGCCACCCGCAACATCTCGGTTTTCAATTGAGTGAACTGCGCCGGGCCGTAGAAGGCTCCTTGCCCCTGGCGGAGATGTTCGATGCGCTCGCCGCTGATTTGTGCAGGAACGGCTTCGTTCAAGCCGGGACGACGATTCGTCGGAGCACTCATCGGCCGGCCTTACCGCCACAACTTCAAGCCGCGGGCAATCGCTTGCGCGCGATCTTGTCCGCCAAACCGTTCGAGCCGCCGTCGCGCAAAGAGCTCGCGCCGGATTCTACGGCGCAGCAAGCCTTGCGGTTTCTGGTGGAGACAGGCGAAGCGATGGAAGTCGGCGATGAGGTTGTGCTCCTGGCGGATGCGTACGCGCGTGCGACGCAGGCCGTCAAACAGTTCCTGCAGGCCCATCAAAGCGCGACGGTCAGCGAACTCCGCCAGGCCATCGGCGCGAGCCGCCGCATTGTGGTGCCGCTGCTGGAGCGGTTGGACAAAGAAGGCGTCACGCGGCGCGAAGGGGACCAACGCGTGCTGCGGCAGAAGTAGGATGATCAGCAAGCCGCCTCCAAGAACAACGATGCTGTGGCGAGAAGCGCGGGAATGGGAGGGTTGACTCATCGAGTGGCTGGAAATTGCCAGCATGCGTTTGACTTCGATTTGAATCGAATTATGTTGAACCCGTTACGCGTGCGAAGGTCAAATCTTCGCAAACGAAAGGATCATGGATGACGGCCATTGTGTTCGCAGCTCTTCTTATTGGAGGGATCGGAGCCTTTGTCTTGAGTCGAGGGACCGGCGTATTATCTGGCAAACTGGCGCTGGGTTTGAGCGCTCTGCCTCTGCTCGGAGTTGGGCTGGGCTTCGTGTTCTGCTGAGGCCATCCGCTTTCGGCGCTTGGTCCAAGCGTCACGATGGCGGCTGTGCCGTTGGCGTTCGGTTATGCCCTTCAAGCACGCCGAAGGGCGCCGGATCGAAAACTCGCGCTGACGGCTTTTGGGATTTCCGCGCTGGAACTGGCCGCGCTGGCGACCCTGGTGGGTGTGGCGCTCGCCAGGTTCTTCTGGCCGTAGCCGCAGCAATTAAGGTCTTAACAAAAGCAAACGAAGGAAACGAAGAGCCGGACGATCTGGGAGTAAACTCCAGCTTTCTTTGCCGCGCTGACCGAATAAAGACTCAAAGCAAGAGCACCCGAATCTGATTGGTCCCAATCTCCGGGCCTTTGTTCTCTTCGTTCCCTTCTGTTCAACCTGATTGCTAGATCTGAATTCAAAACAAAAGCAACGAGGCTCGCCGCGGTTATTTGGAAGTTTGGCGGAACAGGTCTGTCTCGGGATAAGTCGCCGCCCAGGCGTACCAACGGCACTGAACGCCGGGCACCCATTCCAACTCTTTTCCTTTGAGAGGCCCGTCCACGGCGCGGCCCGCCAGCGTCCAGCGCGTGCCGGTCTCCTTGTCTTTGAACGGCGCGGTTTCGGGAGAAATGTCGTCCGCGTAAAACGTCAGCTTCCGGCCATCCACGGTGCTGTTGAACGCGATCGCGCTTTGCGTCGGCTGGTACCAAAACACCGCAAACGAAACGCCGTCGATTTCGTCGGTGTAACACGCCCGCTCGCGGCCCGGGTCCAACGGAAAGGCTTTGCTCTTGCGGCCCCGTTCAATGCCGAGGACGGGCGCCAGCGGTTGCAAACGTGTATCGACTTGGCCCATGGATTCCCTGGCTTCGGCGCTCAAGTCTTTGGGCAATTCGGTGACGGAATACTTTCTCCCGTCGTAAAGATTGTAGGCGGTCGATTCCGGGTGCAGCATCAGCCAGTAACCCCATTCGGTCATGAAATTGGCGATGCGCTGCAACCGCTGGCCTTTCTTCGGCCCGTCCAGGGCAATTCCGCTCAGCGCCGACCAGAGCGTGCCGTCCGGGCCTTTCACGATCATCACGCCGTTCAGCCAACCGTAGAATTCGTAGCCGTAATCCTTCTTGAAGGCGCTCACGTAGCCGCCGTCGGCATCGAAGAAGAACAGGCCATAGGTGTCGTTGATCACGCGCGGACCGGAGAGAAAATGCCGCAAGGGAATCGCGCCGCCGTTGTGATCCGCGCGGATCCAGGCGAGCACGCGGTCGGCGCCGTCCACGAAGCCCTTGCGGTTTTCGGTCGAGCAATAGGAACAGGGCGGCTCGGTCAATGATGTGAACAAGCCCGGCCTTTT
The DNA here is from genome assembly GCA_016190065.1 of Verrucomicrobiota bacterium. GTDB lineage: Bacteria > Verrucomicrobiota > Verrucomicrobiia > Limisphaerales > SIBE01 > VHCZ01. Next base: position 6,243 of record JACPRI010000219.1, on the reverse strand, counting down.
GATGAGCCGGCCTTGGAGCGAGTCACCCGATGGCGCAGCCGCACCGGGTGAGGCCTGGAGCAAGACCGCCACAAAACAAACAAGCGCGAGCAAGCGGGCGTAAATTGGCGTAACCATGGCCCACTTGATAATCAAGCCTCGGCTGCTTGGCAACGATCTTTGGTTGCGAGGAGCAACCGCGATGTCCGGCTCGGGATTCATCCTGGAGACGGCAAGTAACCTAAACAGGAGGCAACGGAGTTGACGGAGAGCGGAGCGTTTTGCTGAATTGGGCTCGCCAACATTCCCACTCTCAGGATTCCTCACGCAGGTGCTTCCGTCCGCCACTGAGGTCGTCTCGCTCCGTTGGCTTCGTGGCCTTTTGTTCAAGTCGAACAACCGAATTCAGTTTCATTTGTCTGCGTTTTGCGAACCGCACCAGCCCAAACAGCGAAAGACCCACCAGCCCCGGCAAGAGCCAGACCGTGGGGGTGACGCTGCCCAGGAAACAAAGCGTCGCCGTGACCGGGATCATGCCCAGAAAAGTCGCCACGATGAACTGCCCGAGGGAAATGTTCGTCAAGCCCGCGAGGTAACTCACGAGGTCGAAGGTGGGACTGGGAGGAAGGCGCAGCAGAAAGATGGCGAACGCGGTCACGTCACGCGGCAGCCAGGGTCGAAACTTGTCGTATTGGGGAAAACGAACGAAAAAGCGCTCGCCCAGTTTGCGCGCAATCAGAAAGGCGAGCACCGCTCCGATCGTGGCGCTGAGCAGCGTGATCAAAAGGCCGCCCCCAATGCCGAACAGCTTCGGCGACAGAATCGTCAGCGGCGAGGTGGGGATGGGAGAAACGAGAATGCCCAGAATCATGAGCAAAGAAAAGACGATCGGCGCGGCCATGCCGCTGCGCTGCAAGACAGCCTCAAAACTCGCTGATTCGAAATTGAACTGTGTCGAAAAACCAAAAGCCGTGATGCCTCCTACCACGAGGAGCATGAACACAACAAGAGTTCGGCTTGGCATGAAGGGATATGGTGCCCGCATTTCGCGCCGTCTGTCGAGCGCTCGTCGAAAGAAGGGAACCCTTGTTTGAGCGTGAATCGTGTCCTGAACCTGAAATGTGCTGATACGCTCGGTCCTCATTCAACGCTTGATATCCACCAGTTCGAGCGGGAGTTCGCGCGGCCATGCATGGACCGCCAGTTGTTCGACGATTGTCGCAGCCACGGTTTGGCAGCAGCGCTCCAGTTCCTCACGCAAAGATTGCGCGTTGTGCGCGGCCCATTCCGCGAATTTGCGTTCGGGGCCGCGATAGTTCATCGCGAAGGAATACAGCGGCTCGCGGTCGCGCACTCGAATCAGGCTCGCGCGCACGTCCATCGACAATGCCATGGGAGGATTGATCGTGCCCTGGCCGTTCAACGCCGGATGAAGCAATTGAATTTCCAGCGCGGTATCGATGCCCTGGCTCGTCAGGTAATAAGCCGGCGTCTGACCTTCCGGAACCCAGGCCAGCGTGCCGGCCATCACGCACGCCATTTGGGAAAACATTTCTTCTTCTCCCGCCGGGAACGGTTTTTTGACCAGTGCGATTGGATGAGTCGTCCGTTGCTGAGCTTGCCGCAGAACTTCCGCGCGCAGCGAATCCTGCGGATGGGCTTCCGTGACCGCCCGAGTCACCGCGTTGTCGGTGGCTCGAAGGGCTTTATCCGACAAACCATGGGCCGCGCCGTAAGCCTGTCCCCCAAGACCAACGCCAATCCCGATCGGCGTCGAAATGACCGCCGCGCCCGAGCGCAGAGCGGCGTCAGCGATCGGACCAAGGATCGTTCCTCCGGCACCGCCATCGGCTTCGATCGGGCGGCGGCCTCGGGCGAAGTTCATCGGCCCGTTTACGAGCAACGCAAACGGAGACCCATAGTCGTTCAGAATCTGTTGCGCATCGTCGCACGCTTCGAGCGCGGCTTTCTTTTTCGAAAGCGGCCGCTGGACCGCGATGTGGGGCAACGTGCTCGTCGAGATGATCCCGACCTTGCCCAGGTTGGCCAGGATTTGCGACGCCAACGGCGGTCTCTCGACAAACGTAATTTTTGGAGAATTTGCACGAGCCGCCTGGGTTTTCACCGCAGGCGGCGGCTGAACGCGCCCCTGGTTTTTTCCGCTTCCCGCAGCGGTGCGCGCTGTCGTGGGGTGGGACGCAAGATTGACTTGCTTCCCATCTCTGGCACGACGGCCCTCTCCGTTCGTGAGAGGGAGAGTTGCGCGGCTTGGTGCGCTGTGCTGAGTTCCACCTCGCGCGAGGGCATCGCCGTGGCCAGACTCCAGAAAAAGAACACGCACCATTTCTGCGGCCAATCGCCGGCTGGCCGTCTCAAAGGCCCGCTGGAAAGCGTCGGCGTGGTTCAGAGTCCAGTCGAGGAACAATCCCGAACCGCTCCGGTACTCAAACGGCAAATCACACAACACCGCGGCCTCGCGCGTTTGGATGATGCGGGCGCGCGCGTTGACGACCAAAGCAAACGAATCGTCAGATTTCGCGAAACGCCGCAGATGGACGCGCTCAAGGGCGAGTTCCAGAATCGTTTGCACTCCCTCCCGAACGAGCGCCTCATAGGCCGCCGGATCCTTCGTCGCGAGATCGAGACCGTCTCGGACGATGAGAGCGCGCCCGGTCCTTTCTCTCGCCAGTTTCATAAAGTCGTCGCGCAGCCGGGCGTGGACGCCGACGGTTCTCATAACTCGCGCAAGCTCGCTCTCCAGTTCGGTTAATTGGTCGGACGAGAGTGTGGCGTGCTTTGAGCCATTGACGCCGAAGATCGCTCCAATCGGCGCCAACTCTTCAATCGCAGCGCCCAGCGCAATGATCGCGTGCCCAGGATGAGGAATTGGACAGTCGCCGGCGAATTCAGCTCCCTGCTCCATGATTTTGCGTCCAAGTTCCTTTGGTCCGCCCGCGCCTTCAATGGCTGCCTCCTCGGCGTCAAAACGCCTTCCGTCCGATTTGTCGAATCGCAGCTCTACCGAGTTCGGAGCAGTCACGACGCAGATTTTTCCCAGCGCAGCCCGCGTGGCTTCATCCAACGGATGAGGCGACGCCAGAGCTGGACCGCGCGAAGCGGCGTTGGATGGCAGACTGTGCGTCGCCAGCAGCAGTCCGATGACGATGGAACCGGCGACTCTCGAAAGAATTCTTCCGCGCCTTGTGATTTGTTGTTGAGTGGGGTTGGTTTTCATGAGGCCTTTCTTAGCCGATGGTGCGCCTGGGGTGTTAATCGATAAATAGGGTTAAAACATTCGTTGAAATGATCTAATGCTGGCTGGGCGCTAAATCTTTTCCTCATTTTCATCGCTTGGTTTGCATTCTCTTTTTCTGGTTCGAGGCGCCAGCCTCTACCGCTTGATTCGCTCGGGTGTCGATTGATCTTTCAAAAATCGAAATGGATCAGGACGCGTTGATCGGACTTGAGGTTAATCAAGGCAGTTCGATGCGATTTTTCCACATGCGTTGAAAGATGGGTCCGGCTCCGAACGAATCGAGTAGCTAAATGCTGCTATAGCGGTGAGAGGAGACTTCGCTGGCATACGATGGAGCCCGGCGCTCTTCATGCGCCCAGGGGCAGCAAACCCTTGAAACCATCACGAAAACTGGAACGAAATCCAACCTGATCACCGCCGTTGCCAAAGCCGTTTCTTTACGAATTCAGCACCCAGGCGGGCGGTGATTTGCGGTTGTTCACTAAGGCGAGCCGGGTCCGTCTCGTTCCATGTCATGACCAATCACGGGAACTTCAGCGACGTGGGAACCTGGCTGTAGAAAGCCACCGATTCCGTGCGGCACGCGGGCGCCGCCATGATCGACGGCATGCTCTCCTTTCTCAAGAAACACCTCAAAGGCGAAGACGATCATCTCCTGGACAATCCGCGGGCGAAGTATCCGGAGATCGTGAGATTTCAGAAGACGTAAGACCCGAGTTTCCACCCCGTCCCTGACTAAACCACAACGCGTTCGTCGAACCCAAGACGGACGACGGCAAAACCAGGACCCCTCGGTATTCCCATCGCCGCTTCTCGGTGAATTGTCCACCACAAGGCTTGAAGTGGAACGGAGTGGAATCCGTCTCAACCAGGTACATGGGAAACAGGGCGTGTGGAAAAGCATTCGCGCGGCTATGCCGGTTGGGCGCTACGGCCGGCGCAGCCGGAATATCTTGCTGGTGCCAGAAATCGGGACCTTGACCGAGAAGCTCTCGCCAACCATCACCGCCGTGACCGAAACTTGAGTCCAACCGGGCACCGCAAGATCATCGGTCGCCTCAAGGACAAATCCCGTCGCCTGCGCCGGCCAGGAGAGAACCAGATTCTTGCCGGATAACTCGACGCGCAGCGCGGCCCGCGGCATCTCTAGCATGAGGCTGAGCTTGATCGAGCCCGCTTCACCGCCGAACGCATCGACGGCAATTTGATACTCGGTTCCGGCCTCAGCGCGGAAGGTCACCCGGCTGGTGCTTCCTCCATCGGGATCGTCGTCGTTGTTCGCGACCGGAACCAGATTCGCGACCGTGGCGCCAGCGTAAACGCTCAGCAACGTGTCGATGCTGCTGCCCGACGTGCTGATCGTCACCGGGCCGGATTGGGGAGCCGTCCAGGACCACCAGACCGATCGAGTTGCTGGTTTGCCAGCGTGGTTCGGTTCGCCGGTTTCCTGGCTCGCGTTGAGGTTGGTTCCCTCGGCAGCGACCGAAGAGCCAACCAGATGAATCCGGTTGGTGAAATCGTCGTTCGGCGGGCGCGCCACCACGGTTAGCTTGATCTCGAAAGTTCCCAGAACGCCAGCGGCAACCGTTACATTGCTTGTGTCGCTCACCTGATTGGGTTCCATCAAAACGGTGTAGGCGCCATTGTCGGCGCCTAGGAAGTTGTGGTTTTGGAGGATTCATGAGAGCAGAAGAATCTATCATTTAGTCAAATCGTCTTCTTCCGGCCACGAGCCTTCTTTCAATTCATAGCTCTTTAACAAACTTTGAGCATCAAATCGCATCGCCACGCAATAAGATTTCGACGAAGTCTTTCAATTCTTCACTCGGAGCGTGGCATGTTAGGCGGCGGATTGCGTCTTTACCGAGCTTAATTCCTTGCATCGGAGCGGAGGATTTCTTCTAGTTCGTTGAAAGAACACCACAGGATTCACCGAACTTCATGGATAGGGCGTCTTAAAGAGCTCCGCCTATGGCCGAATACAAGTTCAATTGTTACCGGTGCGGTCAGCACCTGGCTTGCGAGGAGAGCCTGAGCGGCACGCAAATCCAGTGTCCAGTCTGCCAGGCCCAGCTTCTGGTGCCGTTCTTCAATGCTCCGCCCGCGCCTGTTTATGCCCAAGCCGGATTTCCGCCCATGCCCCCAGCGCCGGCCCACCGGAAGGGACGCGTCAAAGGGTTCATCGATCTGGCTTTGGCGTTGAGTGCGATCGGTGCCGCAGTCTGGGTGTTGCTCGACGACGCGAAAAAACGCGAAGAACATCACGCCTTGACCAGCTTGGGTGCCGTTTACGATCAGATGAAATCGTATCAGGACAAGGTCTTCATCACCCAGGAAGTCGAGGTCGAAGGTCGGAAGCGGCTTTTCGAGATGTCCGGCTCGCTCCTGGTGGAGAAGCCCGGAAAGCTGAACCTCCGCTTCAAATCGGAGCAGGTCGAAGTCCAGATGGTCTGTGACGGCCAGAAAACCTGGACCTATGTGTCGCGTTTCGAGAATCAATACATCACGCGCGAAGCCGGCAGCATCTCGGACAACTTCGATCGTCTCCTGAATCATTCCTGGCTCGGACTGCGGGGCGTCTTGGACTACTATCAGGTCGTCCTGGCTGGTGATGCGCAGCAGCTCTTCAAAAGAGCGAAGAACCTGAAGTTCGGCGGGCGTGTGGCGCTCAATGGCAGACCAGCCTACGCCCTGACCTGGGAATTCCAACGCACTCCATTCAGACTCGCCATCAAGGCCTGGGTGAATCGGGAAAATGGCCAAATTCTAAAGATGGTCGAAGACTTCACCGTGGTGGCCAGCGAGCTCGCCAAACTGGGACCCTACACCATCGTCAACACCAACATCTTGAAAGTCACGACCGCGCCCAGCGGCGTCCGCCTGAATGATCCAATCGCGGACGATCAATTCGTTTTCCAGGCACCCGGGGCGTCCAAGGAGGTAGAACATTTTCAACTCACGAGTTTGCTCGCCCGGAGAAACAACCCGGTTTTCTCGGACGAGATGCT
>JACPRI010000218.1 GCA_016190065.1 Verrucomicrobiota bacterium | reverse complement strand
CGTTCGCCGTGGCCGAGGCGGAAGCGATTCTCGACCTCGATAGGATCGCCGGTCCAATCCAGCGCGGTCGCCTTGCGGAGAAGCGGTCCGCGGCTGCCATTGAACAGGCTGCGGATGATCTTGTGCTGCGGATCGTAATTCGGCGCGCCGGGATCCTCGTTCATGTAGAATCCCGCGAAACGCCGGGTGCGTTGTTGGAAATCTCGGTCGTGAGGATCGGACAAACCTTGCAAAGCGAAAACGGTCAAGCCCTCGCCGTTGTGCTGCCAATCGAACGTGACCGGAAACTCCTTGTAATACATCCCGTCACGCGCGAATGGGACCTCCACTGTCTTCGCCGCGGTGAACTGCCGAAGATGGCCTTCCCACGCCTTTTTGTACATGTGCAGAATGGCATCCGGCGCGCCCAGAGCGTGGAGGATCGGCCAGTCGTTGCAATTCTCGATGGCGTCGTCCGGGCCGTCGTCGCCGCCCCAGCGTTCCACGCAACGGAGGTAGCCGCGTTCGTCGAAGTATTTGGCGAAGAATTCCTGGCACGCGGCGGAGTTGGCGCGGAGGAGTTCGCGTTCGAGCAGAGCCCAGGGCGGAGGAGACATGGGGCTGTCGATGGCGAGCGTTGCTTCACGAGCGCGCGAGGAAAGCGAACTCAGCAAGAGGACCAACGAAAGCCAAAGCATTCCGCCAACGTTCGTGTTTAACCAGCGTTGGCTCCTTGATTGCTGGATCGTGCACCGGGACCATGAACCGGTGTGATTTCCCCTCACCCGTCCTTCGGACACCCTCTCCCCCAGTGGGGGAGAGGGAAAGGGTGAGGGGGATTGGTTCATGGGAAGCCCCGACGCCAATTTTGGCGCGCATTGGGGCCATGAACCGGCTTGCAATTCCTGATGCACCTGCATCGCGAAATTGAAACGGTTCATGGAAAAGGACGCGTTCCACCCTTTAGGGCTGCGTGGCCGCGCAGCCGAATTTCTGCTATTGCGGCGGCGCGGCAGCGCCGCCCTACCAACGACGGGTTCAGGATACGCAGCTACGGGATGTTCGCTTTGGGAAGTTCTGACAGCATTGGGAGTGTTGGCTGGGTTTTTCATGCGGTTCCTTTGTCTAAAGGAAGGAGGCCCGGATGTAAAACAGCAAAACTCGTTTCCCTGGAGAGCGCCCATCTTGGGCGCAGCGGATTCGCGCGGGCAGGCCGCTTCAGAATAGTCCAGGGCGTAGTTCGCGTTCGCCCTTGCTGCGGCCTGGAAGGCCGCGCTCCGGACTGGACTGGCTGTGCTCCCTTGCTTTCCCAAGCGCGCTCCTTAATCTGCCTGTTGTTATGGGTGTGCCCGAACCAGTCCACCGGCTGACCGAAGCCGAGTATCTCGAACGCGAGCGCCTCGCGGAGTACAAAAGCGAGTATTTCGACGGCGAGGTGTTCGCCATGTCGGGCGGCACGCCGCCGCACAGCCAGATCGCCGCGAATGCAATTCGCGTCATCGGCAATCAACTCTCTGGTCGCTGCGTCGTTTATACCAGCGACCTGCGCCTCAAGATTGAAGCGACCGGACTGCTGACCTACCCGGACTTTTCCGTCGTCTGCGGCCCGTTGCAGTTCGCGGAGGGCACTGAGGACACGGTCGTGAATCCGACGCTCGTCGGCGAAGTATTGTCCGATTCCACAGAGGCGTATGACCGCGGCAAGAAATTCGAGAACTACCGGCAAATGCCGTCGTTGCTCGAATATCTGCTGGTCAGCCAGAAGGAGGCTCGGATCGAACAATTCTCCCGCGGGAAAGAGGGGAGCTGGGTCTTGCGCGACGCGGCTGGCCTTGAGGCCTCACTTTTCCTGCCCTCGTTGGAAGTGACACTGGCGCTCAGCGACATTTTCGCCGGCGTCAAGTTTGCGCCAACCCCCATCCGCCCGCCAACGCCGGCGAGGATTTGATCCGGAATGCTCCTGCCGCGTCGAACAGGAGGCCACAGAGGAAACGGAGTCAAAAACCAATATATCAGTATCTGCCGAAATCGTCGCGCGCCGCGGCGATTCCTTGGGGCGCGGCCGTGGTCGGAGACCCAGCCGCAGCGCGTTGCCACGATCGGGCATGCTGCGGCCGGTGCTTCGCACACAGCCGCGCTCCGTTTTGGCCGCGGCTTCGCCGCGCTGGGTCTGAATCTCTGAATCTCCGTTACCTCCGTTCTCTCCGGTTTGAACAGCACCGCTGTTTCCCGTGCGGTTGCACTTCGAGAAAAAAAGACCGGAGTTGCCTCCGGTCTTTCGTCCATGCCACACAGAAGCTGGCTATTGCTTCGAGCGATAGAATTTCGCGCCGCCGGACACGGTCGCAGTGAACGGACTCTTGGCGTTCGCAACATCCGTCCAAGGACCCGTCACGGAATCGGCCGATTGCAGAGTACCTGTAAAGGTCACGTTTAAGCCGGCCGCAGTTCGCGTCAGTGAGATGGTTGGAACCTGTGTGGGCGGTTTCACCGTGATATTGGCCGCCCAGGCGACGGCGGCGTCGAATAACTTCAATCCGTCTGCGTTCAACGTGGGGAACGTATCGTTGGTCAGGAGGAAGTGCACTCGCCGGGCCGGCGCTTTCGTTGAGCCGTCGATCAAGTTCGCTCCTTTCTCATAAGCGTAGATCACGGCATGAGTCGGATCATCGGCAATCGCAGCGATGATGGTGGCATTCGGGGCCGGCACACCCCAACTGAAGGTCTGCCCCGCCGCCGCCACCGCCTTGGCTCCGGTGCTCAGTCCGGCAGCCAGCGGGTGATCGGCCTTCACAATGTTGATTTGGTCTTGTCCGCCCGAGCTGGATCGGGTGACGTTTGCTTCGTCGGTCGTGAGCAACAGTTCGTCCTGGAGGGCCTCCTCCCAGTTGATGACTGCGACTTCAACGGCCGTGAACTTTCGGGCAACACTGCCCGAACCAACGGTCGAAGAGATGATAATCAGGTTCTTCCCGGCGGCGTCCGCCGTGGTGGAAGGAGCATCTCCGACGACACGAACCTGCCAGCCTTGTGATTCCAGACGTTTGACAATGGCGGTGTCTGAGGCGTTGGGTCCACCCGCGGCGGCGACAAAAAGCGCTTGCGGCGGTGGATTGCCTACCGTGATCGAGACAGACGAGGACGTGGTTGAGGCCCCGATTTCATCGATCGCCGAAGCGGTGATGCTGTAGAGGCCGTCTTTGACATTGGTCCAAGCGAAACTGAACGGGCTGGCCTTGGCTTCGCCAATCTTGTTTCCGTTCGCGGAGAACTCGACGCGAACGATGTCGAGACCCGACATGCCGCTGGCCGTCGCCGTCAGCGTAATATTGGCGCCGGCCGCGAATTGTTGACCTGCGGTGGGAGCAGATAAGGTGACGGTCGGAAGACCCGGCGCGCCTTCGCGAGTTTCGGGCGGTCCGAACCCAGTCGGGGTGTAAGCCGGATCCGTCGTGAGGATGAATTTATCGAAGAACGAACCGTCTTCGCGGCGCGCGAGTCCAAGGACGTGCAGGCCCGGGGTGGCAATGTCCACGCTCATCGGTTGGACGCCGCCGAATGAGTGGGCAAGCCAGACGAAATCGAGCGCGCCATTGAAGCCGTCCATCGCAGCGCTATTCCCGTCCAAGCGCTCAGCCGGACGTTCTCCATCCAGGTGGAACCAGGCCGAATCATCGCTCCCGCTGTCGCCGCTGGCCCGATACCAGATGATGTGCGTTCCGGTTCGTTTGAACTCAACGTCGTACTCCAGCTTGGTGGCCTGTTCGCTGCCTCCGGCGCCGTTGGGATTCACCACGGAAACGCCGCCGGACGGGTTGCCGCGCGTCGTGTCTTTGACCCAAAGATCGTCGAGGTTGCGATCGTAGTTCTCGGCCTCAAACACGATAAATCCGTTTGGGTCTTGCACGATCTTGCCCACGGCGAAGAAGACTGCCTTGCTGTTCGCCGCCACCGCGTTCGCTTTGGGCGCGAGGTCGGCGACGTTATTCACCGTCACGGCGTATTTCGTTCCCACCGTCTGTTTGGCCGTGGTCAACGTGACTTTGGTGCCATCGGCGGACAAGGCGGCGGCGGAGACGTTCAGGCTGCCCGCGCCGGCCGTGATCTTGTAATTCGAGGCCGCCGTGGCCGCAGCCGGGCTGAGTTTTTCCGAGAAAGTCAATGTCACTTCGGTCTGGTTCGGACTGGGCTTCGCGCTCAAGAGCACAGGCGCAATCGCATCGACTGTCACGGTCAGCGTGGCTTCGGTACTCGTCGCGCTCTTGCCTGCCGCGGACACGCGAACACTGATCTTAGCGCCGTTCTCAGCGATGGACACCGAGTCAATCGCATACTCTTTGGAAGTGGCTCCAGCAAGGGCGGTCCCATTCTTCAACCATTGGTAGGTGTAAGAATCCGCAGGACCCAAATTGTTGGCGTGGTTCACGCCAAATCTCACGCTCCGCCCCTCGGCCTCGGTCACGCTCTTGGGATGTTCAGTGATGATCACTGAGGAAGCCTCCGCCGCCGTACCGGCGATGATCGTCAATTTGGGACGGTTTGCGATCACGGTGGCCTCAGACGAATCCATGTCCAATCCTCCCCCGCCTGCCGGGATGAAGACCCACCCGTAATTCGGCGCTTTCCCATCCAACCAATCCTGGAGGGTCTTGACCGGTAAATAGACGGTCTCGAAGTAGGGTACGGTGCGGCCACCTTCGATCGCCGGCACGTCGGGGTCGGTCGCGGCTTCGACTCCGTCGGGCGTGACTCCGTCGGCTGAAACCGGATCGAACGAATTCCAGGTCGTCGCTTCATCCCATTTCATCACCATGCGATGCAGGGCGGGATCATCGCCGGGATCAACAAAATGGAGCGTCAAAGTTGCTTCAATCACTGCTGAGCCGGGAGGAATCTGGCCAGCACCTGTGCCCGATAGCTTCTCGAAACGAATAACAACGTGGTTTGCGCCGCCCCCGTCCGAACCGTCGATGCTCAGCGCTCCGAGATTCCCGTCGTTCCGGTCGGGCGTGCCGCCGCGCAGTTGGGTGTCCAGCGTTCCGTCGTAGCCGCTGACGCCTTGCTGGAAGGTGTAGGTTTGAGCGCCTTGGGCGCCTTGTTGGGCCGCTACGAGCAGCGTGCCCATTGCCATGATTACGGATCTTAGTTGCATGGTCGAGTAGGGGTTAGGGGTTTCGTTGAATCCAACACAGGGCAGGTTGAGCGGCAACCAGGCGACGCTCTCGTGAAACGGTGGTGCTGATTGCAAATACGGGTCTGCCGCTTTGCCGGCGGACTCGTATCGACAACGAAGAGCTAGTTTTCACACTGTCCTCTGCTGGTTTTGTCTCGCCCACGCCAGACGCAGAACTCACCCTCAATT
>JACPRI010000210.1 GCA_016190065.1 Verrucomicrobiota bacterium | reverse complement strand
GCGCAACAATTGCAGCGGGAAAACGAATTCGTCGAAGCTCGCAAGCTGGCGTTGCGCGGCGCGGAGGGTTTTCCGAACAGCGCCGGCGGCAGTATGTGCCGCAATTTGGTGAATCAGATCGAAGCCCCATCCATCCGCCTTGCCACCGAGCGCGTTTGGAATGCGCCCGGGCCTCAGATTCAAGTCCAGTACCGCAACCTTACCAACCTTCACTTCCGCGCTGTCGCCTACGATTGGACGCGCTTTCTGAAGAAACGCTACGGCCAGCCCGATAATCTCGACGACAACGAACGAAAGGAAATCCTCGGCAAAGCGCCGGCGCTGGAATGGTCCACGAAACTTCCGGCGACAACCGACTTCAAGGAGCGGGTTGAATCATTGACAGCCCCGGATCAACTCAAGCAGGGCTTCTACTTCATCATTGCCAGCGCGGACCCGAAGTTCGCGGACCAGAACAATCAGGTCACCTTTGCGGACGTTTGGGTGAGCGACCTGGCGCTCGTAGTCCGGCCGCGCGATGGCGACATCGATGGCTTCGTGCTGGAGGCGAATTCCGGCGAGCCGGTCAAGGGCGCAGAAGTGCAGGCCTGGGTTCGGGACAACGAGGGGAACCGCTCCGCGCATCCGCTCAAGACCACCGACGCGAACGGCCATTTCAACCTTGCGGCTGATCCGCAACGCCAGTATTTGCTCCGCGTTCGCCACCAGGGACGCGAGCTGGGTTCGAATCGCGATTACCAAACCTACCGGTCCGATCCCGCGCGCCCTCAGGAACAGACGGTTTTCTTCACCGACCGCGCGATTTACCGACCGGGCCAAACGATCCAGTACAAAGGTATTTGCGTGCGCATCGATCACGAGAAGGACAGCTACGAACTGCTCACGGGCCGCGCGCTGACGGTGGTGTTCGCGGACATCAACGGCAAGGAAATCGCCCGGCAACAACACCGGACCAGCGATTACGGCTCATTTGCGGGCAACTTCACGGCCCCGCGCGACCGATTGATGGGCACGATGAGAATCTATGTCGCCCCCGGGCCAGCGGGTTCGGGGTTCATCAGTGTCGAGGAATACAAGCGGCCGAAATTCCAGGTCACGCTCGCCGCACCGAAGATCGCTCCGAAGCTGAACGATAAGACGACCGTTGATGGCCACGCGCTGAGCTATACCGGTGCCGCTGTCGATGGGGCGCAAGTCAGGTATCGCGTCGTGCGCGCGGTGCGAATGCCCTATTGGTGGGGCTGGGGGGCGGGACGCATGCCGCAGCCGGCGAGCCAGGAAATTGCCCATGGCACCGCGCTTACGGATGCCGCCGGGGCGTTCCGGATCGAATTCACCGCGAAACCGGATTTGGGGGTTCCGGAAAAAGACGAGCCGACGTTCACCTTCGAGGTTTACGCGGACGTTACAGATAGCGCGGGAGAAACCCGCTCGGCGCAACGGAGCATTCAGGCCGGTTACACTGCGCTTCAAGCCACACTGCGTGCGGATGAATGGCAGATCGAAGACCAACCCGTTGAACTCACGATCAGAACGACCACGCTCGACGGCGAACCGCAAAGTGCAGAAGGAACGATCAAGATCCATCGGCTCAAAGAGCCGGATCGCGTTCATCGCCCGCTGTTGTTTACAGACTACTGGCCTTACTTGGGTGGAGGGGCCAAACCGACGGAAGATTTGTCGGACCCGCAACAATGGCCGTTGGGTGACAAGATCGCGGAGCAAACCTTCGCCACGGATGCTGGGGGCGAAGCAACGCGACCGTTCAAACTGGGAACGGGTGCGTATCGCGCCATCCTCGAAACACAGGACCGTTTTGGCAAAAAGGTCACCGCGCTGTGGTTGCTGCAAGTGCTCAAGACAAACGACACGCGGCTCGCGATCGAGCTCCCCCATTTGCTCGCCGCGCCCGCCTGGTCGCTGGAGCCGGGACAGGAATTCACGGCCCTCTGGGGCTCGGGCTATGACACGGGGCGGGCGTTCATCGAGATCGAACATCGTCGCCGAATGATTCAGCGTTTTTGGACCCGGCCCGGCGAAACGCAGCAGCAGATCAAGCAGGCTGTGACGGAAGCGATGCGCGGCGGCTTCACGCTGCACGTCACACAAGTGCGCGAGAACCGCGCGTATCTTGACTCGCGCCACATCGACGTTCCCTGGAGCAACAAGGAGCTTGAAATCACCTGGGAGCATTTCACCTCCAAGCTCGAACCGAACCAGAAAGAGACCTGGACGGCGGTGATCACTCCCCAGAAAAAGTCCGAAATCAGAACTCAGAAATCAGGAATCAATCAGAGCCTCCTTACGCCGGCTGCTCCCACAGAAAGGGCCGTCGCGGAAATGGTGGCCGCGCTGTACGACGAATCGCTCGACGCCTTCAGGAAACTGAATTGGCCAGGGCGTTTTGGTTTTTTTCGACAGGATTACTCGAGCGCGCGGCCAACGTTTGAAAACACGCCCAGGTCGTTTCAATGGCTGAGCGGACATTGGCCTCAAAACTATTTGCCGGTGGAACGAACGTACCGGTCCTTCCCCGCCGATCTGGTGGCGAACGTTTGGACGTACGGCATGCGACCGCAAATGATGGCCAGATATGGTCTGGCTTCAGGCGCTGCGGCAGCCGCCAACGGGTCGATCACGATGACTGCGACGGTCGCGGATCGAGCCGAGCTCGCCGCGTTTCCGGCCCCGGGAGCGGCGGCGATGCAAGAAATGAAAGCACCCAAAGCGGTCGGTTCTTCAGCGGAACGGTCTGGCGGCGCGAACGGCCCGGATTTGAGCCAAGTCGCTGCACGAAAGAACCTGAATGAAACTGCATTTTTCTTTCCGCAATTGATTTCGGACACGAACGGCGTGGTTCGGCTGCAGTTCACGATGCCCGAAGCGCTCACGCGTTGGAGATTTCTGGGCTTTGCCCACGACAAACAACTGCGCTCCGGTCTTCTCGAAGGCCACGCGGTCACGGCGAAGGATTTGATGGTGCAGCCGAACCCGCCTCGCTTCGTGCGCGAAGGCGACACGCTGGAATTCACGGTGAAGGTGCTGAATCAAACTGCTGCGCGGCAGACGGGCAAAGTGAAGCTGACTTTTAATGAGGCCGCTCAAAGTGGTGCAGGCATCGGTCCTGTCCCGGGACAGGCTGGAAGCCTGTCCTACGTTGACCAACAACTCGGAAACACTTCCCCTGAAATCTCATTCGACATCCCAGCCAAAGAATCCCGCAGTTTTTCGTGGCGCATCAAGGTGCCGGACGGCATGGGCTTTCTGACCTACAAAGCCGTCGGCTCCACCGGGCGCGTGTCCGACGGCGAAGAAGGTTTTCTACCGGTGCTGTCCCGGCGCATGTTCGTCACCGAATCACTGCCGCTGTCGATCCGCGGGCCGGGCACGAAGAAGTTCGAGTTCGCCAGCCTGGCAAAGTCCGGCAAGTCCAGCACGCTTCGGCACCAAGGCTTGACCGTGCAAATGGTCTCGAATCCCGCTTGGTACGCCGTGATGGCACTCCCGTATTTGATGGAGTATCCGCACGACTGCTCGGAACAGGTCTTCAACCGGCTTTATGCAAATCTGCTGGCGCGACACATCGCCGCCGCCGATCCGAAGATTCGTAAGATTTTCGACCAATGGAAAAACACGCCCGCGCTCGACAGCCCGCTCGAGAAAAACGAGGACCTCAAGAGTGTGATGGTCGAAGAGACGCCCTGGCTGCGGCAGGCGCAGTCCGAAAGCCAGGCGCGCAAAAACGTCGGCGTCCTCTTTGACGAAAACCGATTGAACTACGAAACTGAAGGCGCGCTGCGAAAGCTCGCGGAGATGCAGTTGCCGGACGGTTCCTGGCCCTGGTTTCCTGGTGGCCGAGGCAACGATTACATCACGCTCTACATCACAAGCGGATTTGGCCGCCTGCGCCATCTGGGCGTGGACGTGAAGATCGATCCGGCGGTCCGCGCGTTGAATCGGCTCGACCCATGGATCGACGAGACCTATCGCGCCATCGTCAAACGCGGGGACCAAGATGCGAACCATTTGAGTGAGACGATCGCGCTTTATCTTTATGGCCGGAGCTTTTTCCTGAAAGACAAGCCCATGGCCGCGCCACAGAAGGAAGCGGTCGAATACTTTCTCAGCCAGGCGCGGACGAATTGGTTGAAGCTGGCCAGCCGCCAATCCCAAGGCCACCTCGCACTTGCGCTCAAACGATTCAACGCATTTAGCGACTCCACTCCTTCCGCCATCCTGAAATCGGTCAAGGAACGTTCCGTGACGAACGAAGAGATGGGCCGATTCTGGCGCGACACCGAGTTCTCGTGGTGGTGGCATCGCGCGCCGATTGAGACGCAAGCCTTGATGATTGAAGCATTCGACGAGGTCTTGGGCGATGCGGCCGCAGTGGAGGAGTGCAAAGTTTGGCTGCTCAAACAGAAGCAAACGCAAGATTGGAAAACGACCAAAGCCACGGCGGATGCGGTGTATGCGTTGCTTCTCCGCGGGCGTGATCTGCTGGCCTCGGACGCGCTTGTTGAAGTGACGCTTGGGGGGGCTTCGACGCGCCCTTCCCCCTCACTCCGGCCCTCTCCCTTGGGGAGAGGGGGACAAGGATCACTGCGTTCGGAGAAATCGAGACCTCGCGTCAACGCGGCGGCGCGAAATCCTTCACCCTCTCCTCGGGGAGAGGGCCGGGGTGAGGGGAACCGAGGCGACAGGAATGTGCCGCACGTCGAGCCTGGCGCAGGCTTCTATGAGCGAAGATACCCAGCCAACGAGGTCAAGCCAAAGCTCGGCGAGATCACCGTTAAAAAGTCGGACGAAGGCGTGGCCTGGGGCGGCGTTCACTGGCAGTACCTGGAAGACATGAGCAAGGTGCGGCCTTACGAAGGAACGCCGCTCAAATTGAACAAGGCTCTCTTCACCAAAACCACGACCAAGAAAGGCCCGGTCCTCGAACCGGTCAAAGGCGCGCTCAAAGCGGGCGATGAATTGGTTGTTCGCATTGAGCTGCGGGTGGATCGCGACATGGAATTCGTGCACGTGAAAGACCAGCGCGGCAGCGGCACGGAACCGGTCAATGTCATCTCACGCTACCGGTATCAGGACGGATTGGCTTATTATGAATCCACGCGGGACACCGCGAGCCATTTCTTCATCGATTACCTCCCCAAAGGCGTTTACGTCTTCGAGTATTCCACGCGCGTCGTGCATCGGGGCAGCTATCAGTCTGGCGTGGCGGAGATTCAGTGCCTGTACGCGCCGGAATTCAACAGCCATTCGCAGAGCGTTGCGTTGGTAGTGAGATAGGGACTCCCTCACTGGCATTCGGGAAGGACGGGACTTTTTCCAGTGACGGGCTCCGAGGCCAATTTCGATGAAAAAAGGTTCGGCGTCGTGATAACCACCACCCCCATTACGACTACGGCGGCTGCCACAAGCATGCGCGGCGTCAGCGTCTCCCCTCCGATAGACCACCCCAGGAAAACGGCTACCACCGGGTTGACGTAGGCGTAAGTCGAGAGACGCGCCGGTGTGCTGACTTTGAGAAGCCAGCTATAGCTGGTGAACCCCAGCATCGAGCCGACGAAGACCAGAAACAAATACCCGGCGGTGGAACGGGGCGAGATTTGCAGGATATTGAACCGCGCGGTTTCCCCGGCAAGCAAACCCAGGACCGTGAGCACCGCCCCGCCGGTGATCATCTGCAACGCCACGCTCATGAGCGCCGAGTCCGGCTTAGGCGTGTAGCGGATGTAGAGCGAACCACCGGCCCAAAAGAGGCTGGCCAGCAGCAAGGCACAGACCCCAGCCGGATCGATCATTCCGTGATGCGCCCCATGCCGGCCCCCGACGAGCAGCATCATTCCGCAAAACCCGACCAGGATTCCCAGGATCGTTTGCACGTTGGGCCGCGTGCCTTTGGGCCGCAGCCATTCGAGCAGCGCAAACCAGAGGGGCGTGACGGCGATGATCAACGCCGCCACGCTCGACG
This sequence comes from Verrucomicrobiota bacterium, assembly GCA_016190065.1. Lineage (GTDB taxonomy): Bacteria > Verrucomicrobiota > Verrucomicrobiia > Limisphaerales > SIBE01 > VHCZ01. The sequence goes on along the minus strand of JACPRI010000210.1, from coordinate 1,414 downwards.
GCACTCTTTGTTGCGCCCAATTCAACCCGCCGTTTCCAATGCCGAGCAACAGCGCGCCGGCAATCGCGGCGTGTTTCCAGTGGATCGCGGCTGGCGTCGGAGTTCCGGTCAACCGCAAGCCGACGTAAAAAATCGCGCCGGCCAGCAGAAAGCGCGTGCCGCCCATGAGAAACGGCGGAATCGTCTCGACGGCGTAGCGAATCGCGAGGTAGGTCGCTCCCCAAATAATATAGACCGCCGCAAACGCGGCGATCACCAGCGAACGGGGTGGCGGTTGATGTGTCGTACGGTGCACAAGATTCGCGTCCATCCTAACGGACGCGCCACGGTGTCAAAGATTATTCCACGCCTGGTGGCATCTCACCGATAGTTTTTCTCCAGTCCTTTGATCCGGGTATAGAGGGGTGACCAGGTGGGCGTGCGCTGCTGCACGGCTTTGAAGACGCGCTTGGCTTCAGCCGGATCCTGCAGACTGACCAACACCACGTAATCCAACTCGATGGCCGCCAGTCTGGGATCCTGAATGCTGAAGCGATATTTGTTCAGGAAGTCTCTCAAGCCATGGGCGCCTTGCTTCTGGGCCGCTTGCAGAGCCGCTTCCAGCGAGGGCGGGAGTCCGGACAAGTTCGCCGATGCCGCGGGAGCCGCCGGCTGAGGAGACGCTGGCTCAGAAATGGACTGGCGCTTCTCGATCGTTTGATACGTGGTCAGCGCCTTCTTCAGCAAACCGAAGACACCCAAAACGATGAGCGCGCCGATGAGGTATCTGATCATTCTTCCACTCGTTCGATCCTCGCGCCGAGCCCTCGGAGCTTGGCGTCGATGTTCTCGTAACCCCGGTCCAGATGATAAATTCTTTTCACCAAAGTGCTGCCGCGGGCGGTCAGGCCCGCAATCACCAAAGCCGCCGAAGCGCGCAGGTCGCTCGCCATCACGGGAGCGCCGCTCAGGGGCTTGCCACCCTTAACTATCGCACTGGGACCTTCAATCGCAATGTCGGCCCCTAACCTTGTCAACTCGCTCACGTGCATAAATCGAGCCTCAAAGATGCGCTCGGTAATGATGCTGATCCCAGGAGTCAAGGTCATGAGCGCCATCATTTGCGCCTGGGCGTCGGTCGGAAAGCCCGCGTAAGGCAGCGTCGTGATATCGACGGGTTTCAACCGTCCTCCGCGCCGTACGGTGAGGGCGGGGCCGTTGCGCTCGATTTTCACGCCGGCCTCGCGAAGCTTGTCGAGCACCGCGTGCAGGTGATCGGCGCGCGCGCCGTGGATTGTGACTTCGCCATCCGTGGCCGCAGCGGCAATCACAAAGGTGGCGGACTCGATTCGGTCGGGAATTACTTCATGAGCCGCGCCGTGCAAAGCTTTGACGCCGGTGACGGTGACGGTGGGTCCGCCCGCGCCCATAATTC
>JACPRI010000211.1 GCA_016190065.1 Verrucomicrobiota bacterium | reverse complement strand
CGCCAACGTGGCGAAGCGAGTGAGAAAAGCGCCGAAGCTTTATCTCCGTGACACAGGCATCCTGCACGCCTTGCTCGGACTCGAAACCGCCGAGCAAGTTCAGACCTCCGGGCGAATGGGTTTTTCCTGGGAGAGCTTCTGCTTGGAACATTTGATCCATGAAGCGGGCCTTGCCGAAGAAGATTGCTTCCACTATTCGGTGCAAAGCGGTGCCGAACTGGATATGGTGACCTCAATCGGTGGATCGCTTTTCGGATTCGAGTTCAAGCATGGCGACGTCCCACAAATTACCAAGTCGATGCGGGTCGGTGCCGACGATCTCAAAGTGAAGCGAGTTTTCGAAGTTTATCCGGGGCCAGATACATTTGACTTGGATGAATCCGGGCGGTTCGTGGCTGTGGCTTGGCGAGATTTGCCAAATCTGCGGTCGCGGATGAGTTGAAGCGAACGTGGCTGGGCAAGGAAGCCGTGTTTCTTCGACAGCAAGGCTCTCGACGAGAGCGAAGGCGACGAGTAGAGTGACGCCATGAACGCATCGGCATCCCGGCGATGCCATTCAACCTGAACGCCAAGAGGCCGAGCGCCATGACAACGACCGCCACGTTGATTGTGATTGGGACCACCCTGGTCACTTGGGTTGCGAAGGTGAACGGAGCCGCAGCCGTGGAGGCTCAGCTTCAGAATCGCCAACCACCAACCGAACTGGCCGAATTCTTTGCACCGCCGGAGCAGTATCGCTCGGATTTCGGCAACTTCCGTTCGCCACTCATCTTCGCCAATGGCACGCGCGTTCAGACGGCCGCGGACTGGCCACGCCGTCGTGCAGAAATCCTCTCGACCTGGCAAAAGATGATGGGCCCCTGGCCGCCGTTGATCGAAAAACCGCGCGTTGAGATCGTGAACACGCGGCAAAGGGAGACCATCACCCAGCACCAGGTCCGAATCGAAATCGCGCTGGGCGATCCAATGGTGGACGCACTGCTCCTGATTCCCGAAGGGCAAGGACCGTTCCCGGCGGTCGTCGTCGTCTATTACGATGCGGAAACGGGAGTTGGCTTGGGCGCCCCTTTGCGCGACTACGGCTGGCAACTGGCCAAACGCGGTTTCGTCGCGCTCTCGGTTGGGAAGCCCAACGCGCGCGTCGATTTGGCGAATACCAATGTCAATCGTCCGAGATCCGAAGCGTACCTGGGACCGATCGGCAAACCGGTCCGAGTGCAACCCCTGTCGGCCCTGGCGTACGCGGCTGCCAACGCGCACACCGTTCTGGCCCGGCGGCCCGACGTTCGCCCGGACCGCATCGGGATCGTCGGCCACTCGTTCGGCGGCAAGTGGGGAATGTTCGCGTCGTGCCTTTACGACAAATTCGCCTGCGCGGTCTGGTCGGATCCGGGAATCGTTTTCGACGAGCGCGATCGCCGCAAACAAAACCCGGGCGGCAGCGTGAATTACTTCGATGTCTGGTATCTTGGCTTCGACTTGGGGGCGGTGGCCGATCCCAAGAATGCCGGCCCGTTCCGCAAGCTCCCGAGCGAAGGCCAGCCCAGAACCGGCGCGTACAAAGCGCTGGTCGAAGGCGGGCACGATTTGGTGGAACTGCACGCGCTCATGGCTCCGCGACCGTTTCTCGTTTCCGGCGGCACGGCCGACCTGCCCGAACGCTGGCCCGCGCTCAACCATTCGATCGCGGTCAACAGGCTGATCGGAGTCGAGAATCGCGTCGCCATGACCCATCGCGACACTCACAGCCCCGACGCTCAGGCCAACGAGCAGGTCTATCGTTTCTTCGAGTGGTGGCTGACTGATTGAAAATCGAATCTGGAACCGACGAGATTCCCATTTTGAGCGTTCAGGGCGCAATGACGCGGAGGGCGAGGCGGCGGATCGTGCATTCAGCCGGCAAGCATCCCACGGTGTCGCCTTCCAACTGCAACGGCGCCGGCGGCTCGCTCCTCAACTGCAAACTCTCGGCTTGAAAATAGATTTCGTCTCTCGGTCGAAAAAGCCGCGGCGACAAATAACCCAGGATGTAACGAAGCAGCACGCGGAGCGTGACTTTGGGAAAGACGCAGACGTCCAGGAGGCCGTCATGATTGTTGGCGTGACGGAACACCGGGATTTGTCCTCCGTAATACCGGCCGTTGCCGAGGATGACCAATTCGCCCCTGGCCGCTCGTGATCCGCCGTTCGCCGTGATGATGGGCCGCGGCTCGCGCAACGCTTTCAGACCCGCCAGCATGTACGCGAATTGACCGATCCGCTTCTTGAGATTCTGATCCACTGTCTCGACGGCGCGCGCGTCCCATCCGGCTCCGGCCATCTGAACAAAATGGCGGCGCTGCGGCTCGCCGCGCATGGTGAATTGCACTTGGGGCAGATCGACCGCCGTCTCGCGCCCGCGAACGATCGTTTCCCACGCCGCCCGCACTTTGAGCGGCAACCGCATTTCGCGCGCGAAGACATTAACTGTTCCCACGGGCAGTACGCCGAGACGTGCGCGCTTAAGGCCTTCGGGATGATCGGCAATTCCATTCAAAACTTCATTGATCGTGCCATCTCCGCCAGCGGCCACGATGGTGTCGAAACCTTCGGCGACCACTTCGCGCGCCAGGTCTCGGCCGGTGCCGGGGCCGTGAGTCTTTTTGAGCGCGCATTGTCCGGCGAATTCGGGCAACTGCTTCAAGAATCGTTGCGCCTTCTCGCCTTTAGCGGCCGGATTGAAAATCACGCAAGTGCGCACCTTCGTCGTGAGAGCGTTGGTTGTCGATGATATCCGAAAATCCCTCCACGACGATTCGGATGCTTCGCGCCTTGTCCGCCATCAAAAAGTCGGAAGCGGCGAGTGGCGGAAAAGCGCCGGGCGTGCCCTGGCCGGCATTCTGATGGCAAGTGACGCAATGTCCGAGGTAGAGAAGTTTGCCTCGCGAGATTTGCGCTTCCTTGGTTGAAGCCGGTTCAGCGGGCCAGCCGGTGTTGGCTAACGTGCAGGCGGCCAGGAGTAAAAATAACGTCGGGCGCTGAAAAACGGAAAAGGACCGCATGGGCGGAAAATAGTTAGCCGCCCAGTTTAGTCAATCTTCGGGAAGCACCCGGCGGGCCTGATCTCAAACGGTGGCCGCCTTCTGTGGCGCACGGCGGAGCGGCAGCACGCCGCCATCCACTGGGAAGCGGCCAAGCGTCAATGCGCCTTGCAGCAAACTCTTCCCACCGCGAAGACGAAACCGAGCACCGCGAGGACGAACAGCCACGGCGTGCCGGTGCCAGGAGCACTGCCTGGAGGAGGGCTCAACCAGAGCGTGAACTGATACAGGCCCAGTCCGATGACAAACCCGATCGCGGCCCAGGCCAACACAGCTTTGAAAAAATTCATGGTGCTAAGCATAGTCATTTCAATAAAGTGATCAAGTGCAAGCTGGCTGTAACCGCGTGGCTGAAGGCCGTGTCCATTCATCGGCGTGCGTCAACGAGTTCTCCTCCAGCCGTCAATCCCACCGCGGACCTTCCGGCCTCAAAAAGGGGATCCAGGGCCTGGCGATCGCCATCGCGCTGGTGGTGGCGTCGAATTCGATCCATCCGTTGCGCGCGGGATCGCCTACGAATTTCTTTGAGGCGCCGGGCACAGCGGAGATGGCGCGGTTGCTCGAAGAGATCGCGGAGAAAGTCAATCTATTCGAGAATCCCTTTCAGAATGAACTCCTGAGCCGGCGACTGGGCGCCGAATACGCCCGGGCGGCGAACGGCCGGGAGCAGTTCCAGATTCTTCGCGAGTACAGCAAACAATTGCTCTACGCGGGACGCAGCACCGAAGCCATCAAAGCCTTCGAGGAACTGGAAGCGTTGATCCAAAAACTCGATCCGGGTTTTCTGCAGCTCGGTCACGCGACCAACAAGCTGATCCTGCGCAGCTACCTGGCGACGGCGCATCTGCGCCTGGCCGAACAGGACAACTGTTTGACCAATCACACCGCAGAGTCGTGCTTATTCCCGATCGCCGGGACCGGTGTGCACAAAACCGAGCGCGGTTCCAGAGCCGCGATCAAAGTGCTCAACACCCTTCTCGATGAATTCCCCGGCGAACTCGGAGCGCGATGGTTGCTCAATCTGGCGCACATGACTCTGGGGGAATATCCGGAAAAAGTTCCGGCGCCATGGCTGATCCCACCCAAGACTTTCGAGTCGGATTACGACATCAAACGTTTTGTGGACGTCGCCGGCAATCTCGGCCTCGACGTCGAGAACCTGTCCGGCGGCACGATTCTGGATGATCTGGACAACGATGGCTATCTGGACCTCGTCACTTCCTCCATCGGCCTGCGCGATCCGCTTCATTATTTCCACAACAACGGGAATGGAACATTCACGGAACGGACTCGGGAAGCGGGCCTCACCGGCGAAGTGGGCGGGTTGAATCTGATTCAGGCCGACTACAACAACGATGGCTTCGTCGATTTCCTGGTGTTGCGAGGCGGTTGGATGGGGCGCTCCGGGCGCCATCCCAAATCGCTGCTCCGGAACAATGGCAACGGCACGTTCACCGATGTCACGAAGGCGGCAGGCTTGATGAGTCTTCACCCGACGCAGACGGCGGTTTGGTTTGACTACAACCACGACGGTTGGGTCGATCTGTTCGTGGGACACGAATCCAACGCGAACGATCGGAATCGTTCCGAACTATTCCGGAACAACGGCGACGGCACGTTCACGGAATGCGGCGACCTGGCCGGGCTGCGTCATTACGGCTTCGTCAAAGGCGTGGTCAGCGGCGATTTCAACAACGACGGCTGGCCAGATCTCTATTTGTCCCAGATCGGCGAACCGAATGTCTTGTTTCGCAACGACGGCCCGGCCAATCCTTCATTGGGGCCGAAGAGCTCGTGGAGATTTACCAATGTCGCGCGCGCGGCCGGAGTTACGGAACCGCTCTGGAGTTTTCCGACCTGGTTTTTCGACTACGACAACGACGGTTGGCTGGATATTTTTGTCATCGGTTACCGCCCGACAATCGTTGCCGATATCGCCGCGGATTATCTGGGACTGCCGTCGGACGGGGAGCGCGCCCGGCTCTTCCGCAATAACCGTGACGGCACCTTTTTGGATGTTACGAAAGCGACGCGCCTGGACAAAGTGCTCCTGGGGATGGGGTGCAATTTCGGCGACTTCGATAATGACGGCTGGCTCGACATGTACATCGGTACGGGAAACCCGGACCTCTCAGTGCTGGTTCCGAATCGCGCCTTTCGAAACGCGGAAGGGAAATATTTTCAGGATGTGACAACGTCGGGAGGACTCGGCCATCTGCAAAAGGGGCACGGCGTGGCGTTTGGCGACATCGACCAGGACGGCGACCAGGATGTTTTCATCAACCTGGGAGGCGCGTATTCGGGCGATGTCTATCGCGACGCGCTGTTTCAGAACCCCGGCCATGGCAATCACTGGGTCGTTCTGAAACTTGAAGGCGTTCAGTCGAATCGAAGCGCCATCGGCGCGCGCATCAAAGTCACGGTGGACACCGAGAACGGCGAGCGGGCGATCTACAAGACCGTCGGCAGCGGCGGCAGCTTTGGTTGCTCTCCGCTTCGCCAGGAGTTCGGTCTTGGCCAGGCCAAATCGATTCGCCAGGTGGAAGTTTTTTGGCCTGTGACTCGGAAGACGCAAATCTTCAGAAGTCTGGAATTGGATCGAATGTACAAGAT
>JACPRI010000215.1 GCA_016190065.1 Verrucomicrobiota bacterium | reverse complement strand
GCGCCGTCAGGGCCGCCATGATGCCCCAACTGATCATGATCCGGCTGATCCATTTCCGCGCGCTCCATTTCTCGACCAGCAACGTGCCGGGAATTTCGAGCAGGAAATAGCCGACGAAGAAAACGCCCGCGCCGAAGCCGATCACGGCGTTATCGAAGCCTGGTAAGTCGCGGGTCATCGTCAACTTGGCGATGGCCACGTTGGCGCGATCGACGTAAGCGATGACGTAGCAAATGAACAGCATCGGGAGCAACCGCCAGTAAGCCTTCCGGCGGGCGCGGTCCAGCGCGCTCTCGGTCGAGGGATCGTTCTTCATCGTTTCGTGGTGTTCGTGTGGAGATTCTCGACCTTTGTAGCAGGGCGGTGCATCAGGCACAAATGACTTCGCAGAAATCTCTTACACCCAGTACGAGGACTCGGCTTCGGCTTGAAAAAGATCGCCGCGCCGGTGCTTTTCGCTTAGTTAATTCGTGGATGACAGACCGCCGCGCGTTCTACGACCGCCGCGCTGCATCACGGCCCCGTGAGAGCGCTCGCTATTATCACCGACTGCTCCAGCGCTATTTTGCGTTCCTGATTCCCCCGGGCGCGCGCGTTGTGGAAATCGGATGCGGAATTGGAGATTTGCTCGCCGCAGTCCGGCCTTCGCGCGGTGTGGGTGTTGATTTCAGCCCGGCGATGATTGACCTCGCCCGGCCGCGCCACCCTGGCCTGGAATTCCACGTGGGCGACGCCGCGGACTTCTCTTCTCCTGAACCGTTCCCCTTCACCCCTCCCCTCTCCCCCACTGGAGGAGAGGGTGGCCGAAGGACGGGTGAGGGGGAATCGGGTCGGTTGAGGGACCATGAGGAGGTCCGAGGGGAACACGGATCTCTCCATGAAGTGTTCGATTACATCCTCCTTTCGGACCTCGTGAACGATCTGCCCGACGTGCAGGCGGTGCTCACCCACTTGCATCGCTTCACTCATCCCCACACGCGGCTGGTGGTGAATTTCTTCAATCACCTGTGGCACCCGATTCTCAGCCTCGCCGAACGAATGGGATCGAAGGCGCCGACGCTTCCGCAAAACTGGCTCTCGACGGCGGACATGAAGAATCTGCTGCACCTGGCCAACTGGGAATTGGTCAAAATGGACACGCGGATTCTTTGGCCGCTGCAGACGCCCATTCTGGCCCCATTGCTGAATCGTTGGCTTGCGCCCTTGCTGCGCCATTTCTGCCTCACCGTCATTCTGGTCGCGCGGCCAAGCCTGGCGAGCTGGAGAATTCGCAATTCTCCTGGCCAGTCCTTGACGAAATCCTCGTCGGCTGCATCGTTCCCCCTCACGCTGGCGCTCTCCCCTGGAGAGAGGGAGGAAACGTTGCCGCACACGGAGACCTCCCACACGTCGCCTTCGATCTCAGCTCAACGCGCATCACCCCCTCTCCCCGAGGGAGAGGGTCGGGGTGAGGGGGAAGGGCGGATCCAATCCGAGCCCAAGCGCCGAGATTATCGATGCACTGTGGTCATTCCGGCGCGCAATGAAGCCGGCAACATTGAGGACGCGGTCCTGCGCACACCTAAATTGGGTCTCGGCACGGAAATCATCTTCATCGAAGGCCACTCGACCGATAACACCTGGGACGAAATCCAACGCGTCGCCGCGAAATATCCGGACCGTCAGATCAAGGTCCTCAAGCAACAAAGCAAAGGCAAGGGCGGCGCCGTGCGCGAAGCGTTCGCGGCCGCCTCGGGCGATCTGCTGTTTATCCTGGACGCGGATTTGACCATGCCGCCGGAACAACTGCCGCAATTCTACGAAGTCGCGCGCTCGGGCATTGGAGAGTTTGTGAACGGTGTGCGACTGGTTTACCCGATGGAGGACCAGGCGATGCGCTTTTTGAACATGGTCGCCAATAAATGCTTCGGCCTGGCTTTCAGTTGGCTGTTGGGCCAATCGATCAAGGATACCTTGTGCGGCACGAAGGTATTGTTCCGTGCCGATTATGAAGCGATCGCCCGCAACCGATCTTACTTTGGCGACTTCGATCCGTTCGGCGACTTTGACCTTCTCTTCGGTGCGGCCAAGTTGAATTTGAAGATTGTCGATCTGCCCATTCGCTACCGGGCGCGCGCTTACGGCGAAACGAACATTCGGCGCTGGCGCCATGGCTGGTTGCTTTGCCGGATGGTCTGGTTCGCGGCACGCCGGCTGAAGTTCATCGACTAAATCGGTCATAGGCTATGGGCGAAAGGGCTATGGGCTATGGTTCCCCGGTTTATCGCCTATCCCCAATCACCAATTGCCGAGCGGGAGGTTGACTTCGACCGTTCCGATTCCAAATACTGCGTCCCGCAACGTGAAAACAAAAAAACGCAAAGTCCTGGTCATTTTGTCCAACCGCCTGAACCGACTCCAAAAGACCCGCTTCGTGGAGCTGAACTGCGACGACAAAGGCAACATTTTCAAAGAGACCCCGCTTCGTGCGCAGCCTCGCAAACCGATCTACGCGGAGGTTTGGGAAAATGACGACGGCAAGACTTCCATCTCCTCCTGCACGCGATTCAAACGGAAGTACGGCCATCCGCTCCAGAAATCCAAAGCCTGAAGAAATGGCCAACTCCGCTGATGGAAAGAGAGCCGCCTGTTCCAAAAGGAACTGCGCACGGACCCTGAACCCACCCCTTCCCCTCCCAGGAGGGGAGCTACTTTTCGTGCGTCGATTGCAGATTCCCCTCCTGGGAGG
>JACPRI010000209.1 GCA_016190065.1 Verrucomicrobiota bacterium | reverse complement strand
GCACGCGAGGCGCGTGCGCTCCCCAATGCACAAATCGCCAGAAACTTTTGTTCAGATGTGAAAACAACCAGCATGACTATGAGACGTACCAAATTCCAAAATTCAATCGTGGCACTGCTCCTCGGACTGGCATTGCAGTCCGCTCAGAACATACAAGGCCAATCGCCCGGCAGCGGCCCTGGAAGTATTCTTCCGGGCAGTCTGGTAGCCATCGAATCCATCCGGCTCGAGGGCACGAATGTCGTGGTGACGGTCGATGTGTCGGCCGACGTCAAGAGCGTCGTGTTGGAATCCCGGCTGCGGGTTGGCGGCGGGAGTTGGGACCCTCGGGCGGTCCAGCGGATGTCCGAATTCACAACCCCGGTGAAGGCGGTCACGTTCCGCATTCCGCGCACCGGAACGATGGAACTCATCCGCGCGCGCGGCGAAACCACCGAGACCCTCCCCGCCACCTTTTTCCAGGGCACGAATTCCATCGATTACGCGATCAGCGGCGTTGGCGGCAATAATCTGGCTGCGGCGCCGCCGATGGCCACTGCTGTCGATGATCGCGCCAAAGTCGCGGCGCCGGCCGAAAGCACCTCAGGTTCGGCCGCGCGCAGCGTGGTCGAGTCGGATATCTGGAAACTCAGCGGTGACACGCTCTATTTCTTCAATCAGTACCGCGGTCTTCAGGTCATCGACATTGCGCAACCGGACAAGCCGGTCGTTCGCGGCACGTTCGACCTGCCCGCAGCCGGCGAACAGATGTATCTGCTGGGATCGAATCAGGTGGTTTTGCTCGCGCGGGATAATTGCAATTGGGGGCCGACCGCCGAGAGCGAGCTCATGCTCCTGGAAGTGAAGAATGGCCAGCCCGCGGTCGTCGCCGAACTTGCCCTTTCCGGCCAAATCCGTGAAAGCCGCTTGGTCGGAACCGCACTTTATGTCGTGTCCGAACGCTACCAGCCGTTCTTTTTGCCCGCCAAACCCGGCGACCGACCGCAAGAAGCGTGGGAGTGGGGCAGCCAGGTAACCTCTTTTGACCTGAGTGACTTCTCTAAGCCCGTCGTGAAATCCAAAGAATGGGTTTCGAGCGGAATGTACCAAAACGTGAACGCCATCATGGCCACGGACCAATTTCTTTTCGTGGCGGCCCCTGCGCCCGGCCAAAACTCCTGGAACGGAAACTCACTGATCCACGTGTTTGATATCTCCGCGCCGGACGGCACGATGCAAGCGCTGTCCAGCATTTCCGCCACAGGCAAGGTTAAGGACAAGTTCAAGATGAATCTGAATGGCACGACCTTCTCGGCGGTGACCGAGACGTGGAATCTGACGCGGAACAATCCGTCCACTCAGGTCGAAACGTATTCGTTGACCGATCCCAAGTCGCCCAAGCAACTCGCTGTCCTCAAAATCATCGAGCGCGAGCAACTGCACGCCACCCGATTCGATGGCGATTTGCTTTATGCGGTCACCTTCTTCCGGATTGACCCGCTCTGGATCATCGATCTTTCCGATCCCGCCAATCCCCAGAAAGTTTCCGAGCTGGAGATTCCCGGTTTCTCCACTTACATCCAGCCGCTGAATGGCCGGCTTGTGACCATCGGTCTGGACAACACGGCGGGCTGGCGGACGGCGGTCCAGCTTTTTGACGTCGAGAATCCCGCCAAGCCTTCGCTGCTGAGCAAGGTGATTCTCGGCGAGCAATATTCCTCGAGCGAAGCGAACTACGATGAAAAAGCCTTCGGCGTCCTGCCGGACGACAAACTGCTGCTCGTGCCTTATTCCACCTACGGAGCAACCGGCTACTTCCAGGGCGTCCACTTGATCGACCTGGAACGCGACACCCTCCGCAAACGCGGCGCGATCGAGCACGAGCTCCAGCCTCGGCGCGCGACGGTGCACCGGGACCGCATCCTTTCGGTGTCCGGCCTGGAGCTGCTGAGTGTCGATGCCACGGATCGCGATCATCCGCGCGTGGTTTCGACCACCGAACTCTCCTGGGCTGCGGACCGAGTTTACCTCGAAGGATCGCACCTGATCGAAGTCAGCTCGCAATGGAATGCTCCCGTGTCGCTGCGGGTGGTGCAGGCGGATGATCCATCGAAGGTCTTGAAGCAACTGAGTCTGTCCGACGTCCCGTTTCTGGGCGCCGCGGCTCGCGACCAGCGTCTTTACGTCGCGCAAGGCAAATCCACGGAATACGTGTGGGAAAAGGACGCGACGAGCAACTCATCCCATCTCGTCGGGACCAATGACGCCACGCTGACTCTCTCCGTGTTCGATCTCTCGAAGCTGCCGGAGGTCTCGCTGCTGAGCCAAACCAAAACGAAATTCGGAAACCGCTATTGGTCTTCTCTCACCGCGCTTTGGCCAAAATCCGGCGTGCTCGTTTGGAATTCGAGCGCGTACGGCGGACCGTGGCGTATTTTGGCTGCGACGCCGGACGTCGCCATCGGCGCTCCCGGTATCGCCGCGCCGGTGGATTCGCGCGTCGCGTTCGCGCCCTGGTGGGGCAGTTCCGAGGCGCTCTTCCTCGCCTACGACGTGGCGGATGCAGCCCGGCCGGCGTTCCTCTCCGAGGTCAAAGTGAACGGAACCAATTATTGGTGGAGTTTCAGCAAAGCGTTTGCCGTCGATAGCCTGATTTATCTCAGTCACCAGGCTTCAGAATACCTGCCCTATCTCAAGCCGCCGCATTGGATTGATGGGACAAAACCGACGATTGAGCCTCCTCCCGGCGTCTGGGCGCAGCGCTACTTCCTCGACGTGATTAATTACGCCGATCCGAAGGAGCCAACCGTGAGGAAGCCGGTGGCCATACCTGGCGCGCTCCTCGGCGTTTCGCGCAAGGGCCAGTTGCTCTACACGCATGGCTACCGTTACACCGACGTCGAGAAATGGACCGATATGCGGGAGTACCTGGATGCCGTTGCTTATGACGGCGTCGAGACGCACGGGGTCGATTCGATGCTCCTGCCGCAGACCTGGCCGCATCCCATCCTTGCGAGTGATGCCCACCTTTTTATCGGACTAGCGCCCGAGGTCCGGGCCACCAGCACCTCGACGACGGACGCGAAAGTCGTGGACGCGACGAAACCGGCGCCCGCACCCGGCAGCACTTCGGGAACTCTGGAAGTCTGGACTCTGGCAGACACGGGGAAATTCGTTCGGCTCAGTTCCACGGCTCTGAGCTCGCCTGCGAACGACCTCAAGAAGTTTGGCAACCTGCTCGCCGCCCAGGTGAACAACAAGATCCAGTTATACGATGCGACCAATCCCTCCGACCTGAAGCTCCGCGCCACCGGCGCACCGCTCGGCTGCATTGGCTACAGTATGGAATTCGCGACAGGATCGCTGGATCGCGGGCTGTGGATTCCTCTGGGCCAATATGGAGTCACTCGCATTCCGATTGCCCAATGAAGCCGGGCTCGAACCAATGATCGATTCACTCCCAGGCCCGCCTGAGGCATCGCGCCGGAGGATTCCAGTGGCTTTCTCGGACTCTGGGCAGTGGGCGCTCCCTGTTCAGAGCGCACCGATGCTTGCATCGTGTGCGCACAGCGCCGGCATCGCAAAACTTCCGCGCCCGGTCCCAGAGCTGGGGAAGAACGCGTTCTGCTGCGTCCCTGATCTAGCTCCTCCGAACGCCCCCAAAAGTCAGGGACGGAGTGGAATCCGTCCTTACCAGGTTTGCCGAAAGCTCTGGGCGTTCACGCTGGTTGAATTGCTGACGGTGATTGCCATCATTGCCGTGCTCGCCACGTTGCTCTCAACGGCTCTGAGCTCCGCGAAGCGAAAAGCAAGGCAGGTGGCCTGTACCTCGAACCTTCGGCAAATCAGCCTCGGCTTCAATATGTATTTCGATGACGAGCAAAAGCGGCCGAACTATCTCGGGGCTCTGGTCACGGCCAAATACCTTCCCGCTCCCGCCGTGCTGCTCTGTCCCGAAGACAAAACTCGGAACTGGGGCGGCCTGGTCGAGGGAATGCGGTTCGCCGAATCCACGGCCATGCTTGAGGCCGCTACGGCAACCGCCGCGATGAAAGTTGCAGGCCGCCCGGAGGCAATGCGAGAGATCCCTTACTCCTATTTGCACCCGTTGTCCTGGGAAGACGAAGCGTGGGATCGCCTGGTCAAGGCCGATCCGAGCGCGGGCATCGCGGCTTGCCAGCTTCACGGACTTGGCAAACCGAATCTGGCTTCGCCGAGTATCCGCGACTTTCAGGGTCTGCTCCTGCGGGCGCAACGCGATGGCGCCGTCGTCAAACGCCAAGTCTTTTGGGAGCCGATTGTGAATGCCGAATCTCGAAGCGCGATCGACACCGTCGCCGCGCCGCCGGCGGCATTTGCAGTCGGCCCGGCCATTGCGACGTCGCAGCCGCAGCCGCAGGCCCCGACCAGCACTTATCCATGGCGCTTATTTACCGATGAACCTGTGCCCTGAATCCAGCGTTTCAATTTTGCGGCGAAAACACGATTGGACCCCCGGGTGGGTGGTCCAAAGACCAAATCAGGGACGCGCCCGGTCGCGCGTCCCTGATTCTCCCCTGATTGGCCGTGGAGTGGACTGTGTCTGGGCGCTTGAGGTATGCTAGGCGACATCAGCAAAGATTATTTCTCATCAAAACCTGCTAGCGCGAGCGTGGAAGCAGCCCGGGCCGTGAGTGAACGACTGGAGCAGAGAAGTTCTCCGTTGCGGGGACTGCTCTGGACGGAATGGTTCGCGCACAGCAAGCTGTTGCTCTTCTTTCTGGCCTTGTGGCTGATCGGCGTCTGGGGCTCTCCTCTCTTCATCAGTCCCGGTTGGATTCTTCTGTTGGGCGGGCTTTACGCTTTGCTCGCAGGTCCGGCTTACGGAGGCGGAGATGTCCTGGAAGGTTGCGAGGAATTTTCGTTTGCCCTGCCTGCCAGCCGATCGGCCCGATACTGGGCGCGGGCGACCGTGGGCGGCGGGACGCTTCTCCTGTTGACCGCGATGAACTTATTCGCTCTGGGATTGGACCTGCCACAAATCCTCGCCCGCTTCTACGTGGGCACGGGCATTATCAAACCCTTGCCGATTCTGAAGCCCGGATTGCTTTACGGTCTGGTGGGCGCCCTGCCGTTCGCGGTGTTTGCGTTTTCTTTCGCTCTTGCCGCCAACACCCATTCGCGAACCCTGGTGGTCACCGCGTGGTTCTGGGCGGGGCTGGCCGCGCTGCTTCTGGTGCAGTTGGGCTTCTGGTACGAGCAACATCTCTGGGAATCGCTGACCGGCTTTTTTTCTTTCCCACTTTTGATCGTTGCGGGGGCGGGCGCGTTATGGCTGGGCCAGCGGATATACTCCCGCAAGGAAATCGGTAGCCCAGCCGCGCCCTTCAATATCCCCGCGCGATTCTGGTTGTGGCTGATCGGATTTATCGTCGGCGTTTGCGTGGCGCTGGCGCTCATTTCCTCTCTCGCCAAACATTACCCGGAATTCTTCGCCGTGCCGGCGCGTTAGCCGCGAATATTTTCGTTTCTTCAGCCATCCTGCTGCCGGATCAAGGGTTGAACCTGACTAAAAACGGCTGTCGGATCCAACATGAGATAACAGAGGAAACAGAGAGAAAGGAATTTGTTTGGAAATCGAACCGCCATGCGAAACACCCCATGGGGGAGGATCGCGCGAAAGCTGTTTGCAGCCACAGTGCCTCACCCTCTGTTTCCTCCGTTTCCTCCTGTTCATATTAATTGCCGGATCAAGGTTGAACTGCGAACGGACGCGAATGAACGCGAATGCAGCACAGGTTTCATGCACATAGCGGCGTTACGTGAGCGGCTTCGGGCGGCCTTTTGAGTTTGACCGCCGCGGCCAAGGCTGTTGTTGTTGCGCGCGAACCCGGAACCCCATGCCTTCCGCCACCGAAGAGAAAGTCTCGCGTTGGTACTCGGGCGTCACGCGCTACCAATGGCTCGTGCTCGCGATTGCTTCGGCGGGCTGGGCCTTCGACACTTTTGAAGGCCAGCTTTTCAACATCACCCGCAATCAACTGCTGGCGGACATCTTGAACGTCGGTCCGGCCGACCCGGCGATCCGGCGATACGGCGACGCGTTCCTCGGCATCTTTCTCGTGGGCGGGACGACGGGTGGATTGCTCTTCGGTTCGCTCGCCGATCGTTTCGGCCGGCGTCCTACCATGATCGTGACGATCCTGATGTATTCGATTTTTTCCGGGCTGACGTTTTTTGCGCAGTCGTTGTGGCAAGTGGCGGTGCTGCGGTTTCTCGTCGCGATGGGAGTCGGGGGCGAATGGGCGGTCGCGGCGAGTTTAGTGGCCGAAGTTTTTCCGAAGTCCGCGCGGGCGCATGCGTCGGGGATTTTTCATGCCACCAGCATTTTCGGCACGTGGATGGCGGCGCTGGCGGGTCTGGCCGTCGGCGCGCAGTGGCGTTACGCCTTCTTGATTGGAGTGCTTCCAGCCCTCTTGGTTCTCTGGGTCCGGGCCAGCGTGAACGAATCGGAAAGCTGGCGCGACCGGGCCACAAACCGGCAATCCGTCAAGCCCGGCAGTTTCCGGGAACTGCTCCTCCATCCGCAATGGGGGCCTCGGGCATTTCTGGGCCTGCTCCTGGCCGCGGTGGGGCTGGCCACGTTCTGGGGAGTGACGGTGGCCGGGCAGGACCTCGCCAAACAGATCATGCTCAACGGCGGCGTGGCGGAGAACTTGGCCGCGGAAAAAGCGAAGTTTGCCTACGGAATCGTCGAGACCGCCGGCGGCGGACTGGGCTTGCTGGCGTTCGGGCCGATTTGCGTCCGACTCGGCCGCAAGCGCGCCTTCGCGTTGATGCACCTGGCCGCGCTGGCAATGGTGCCGATCACGTGCTATCTCCCGCAGAATTATTTCCAACTGCTGATCTTGCTTCCGGTGTTTGGATTTTTCACTTTGAGCATGCACGCCGGCTACGCGATTTATTTTCCCGAGCTCTTTCCGACGCATCTGCGGGCCACGGGGACCGGTTTTTGTTTCAACGGGGGCCGTATTCTGGCGGCGCCGATGCTCTGGTTTTCCGGCTGGCTGAAATCGCTCCCGGGAATGGATCTGCGGCTCGCGGTCACGCTCCTGGGTCTGCTGTTCAGTGTGGGATTGGTCGTCATTCTGTTTCTTCCCGAAACCAAGAACCAACCGCTGCCGGAGTGAGCGACCCCTGGGAGAACGCAGGAAGCCGCCCTGGTGGCTGCCTTCTCATTCGACAGGCGCGAACGGGTTGATTATAGTCCTTCGAGAGCGCGGCATGAACTTAGAGCCTGTTTTGAAATTCCGGAGGGTCCTCAATCCTCACAGTTGCCCGGGTATTCACCTGCTTAACTGCGGCGGCGCGCGGCCCCGCGCCGGTTTCACGCTCATTGAACTGCTGGTTGTCATCGCCATCATTGCCATCCTGGCGGCGATGTTGTTGCCCGCGCTCGCCAAATCCAAGAAGACGGCGCAGCGGGTCGCGTGCGCGAGCCAGTTGCGCCAACTGGCTCTCGCCAACACGCTGTACCTGGACGAACACGATCAGAAATTCCCAACGCACGTGGCGGGACCTGTCCTCTCCTATTACGGCTGGGCCGGCAAGAAGGGAACGGAATATTTGGAAGAGGAACGCTTCATCAACCCCTACGTGACGGTGACGCGTAAAGTGAACCAGAAAGACAACGAGGGCGTTTTTCGTGTCTTTCGCTGTCCGAGCGACCGCGGCGCGGTCAAGGGCCGGTGGTCCGCCGATCGCAAGCCTTCGCTCTTCGACACGTTTGGGTGCAGTTATTTTTACAACAGCGGCGGTAATTCGAACGGGACGCTGGGGCTGCACGGCAAACGGTCGGCGCAAATCGTTTCTCCAAGCCGAGTCGTTCTGGCGAACGACTACGCCTTTTGCGCGTACGGGTGGCAACAGGAAGTGCCGGGACCTGCTTCGCAACCGTTTCAATCCAGCCTCTGGCACCACGACAAAGCCGTGGGCTGGGGAAACGTCGCGTTCGTGGACAATCACATCGATTACCTCCAGGCAACCTACAACAAGCCCAACTACCAGACGGGCGTGAGTTGGACCTTCATTTTCGACGGGCCGAAGTGAGCCGCCGCTACCTCGCCTCCAGCATTTCCATAATGTCGAATTCCTAATGACGAATGACCAAGGAATGCGAAATGACAAAGGCCCAATGGGAGACGGCTGCCGGGTGAGCGTTCGTTCGGGCTTAGTCATTCGAATTTCTTTCGGCATTCGTCATTGCCCCGCCCCAATATTCGTCATTTCAAGAAGGCCCACGTCCGCTAGGATAGCGCGCAGACATGAACTCGCCGAAGCGAATCGTTCTGGGGGTCACTGGATCCATCGCGGCGCACCGGGCCGCCGATCTGGCCAGTTTGCTCACCAAGCAAGGCTGCGACGTCCGGGTGGTGATGACGGCGGATGCGCTCCGATTCATTACGCCGCTGCCCTTCAAAACCCTTTCCCGCCATCCGGTGATCACGGACTTATACGACGAAGAGGAAGGCTGGAAGCCATCGCACCTCCGGCTTGCGGACGAGGCGGATCTGCTGCTGGTCGCCCCGGCCACGGCCCACACGATTGCGAAGCTGGCGTTGGGGTTGGCTGACGACGCGCTCAGTTGCGTGGCCTTGGCTTTGAACCCGAAAGCGAAGATGCTCCTGGCGCCGGCCATGAACGGGAAAATGTGGCAGCACGCCGCCACCCAACAGAACGTCGCGTTGCTCAAGGCGCGCCGGGTGGAGTTCATTGGCCCGGAAGAAGGGATGCTGGCGTGCGGCTATGAAGGGATCGGCCGGCTTTGGCCGGTGGAAAAGATCAGCGCGCGGGCACTGGAACTGCTATCTTAAGCCCCGAAACACCCATGCGGAACGGATTCGGATGAATCTTAGTTGGCAGACATTCAAGCAGCTTCCGCGATTGCTCACGGTGCCGGCGGCGGACCCGGACCAGCAAACCGCCCGCATTCAACTGATGGAACGAAGCATCGGCCTTCCGGTGAAGGCCGCGGTGATCGTGGTTCTGGCCTACTATCTGTTCCTTTCCAACTGGTTTGATGAAGTGAGCACTCGGGGCGGAGGAGCTTCCGCGCCCCCGCCGCAGATCGAATTGGAGATCATTCGGCAATTCTTTCTGATCTACCTCGTGGTCAACGCCGGCATGGCCGGCCTGCTGTTGTCGATGGAGAAAGTGCCGCGGGTCTGGGTTCAATGGGCGGTGTACGGCATCAGTGTTGTGGATGCGTTGTTCCTGGCGGGTTTGACCGTGGTCACGGGAGGCGTCGATAGTGTTCTTTACTGGGTGTTCCTGGGCTTGATCGTACGCAACGCCGTGAGCAATCCGGTGGCGGCCCGACAGATCATTCTGAACGTCATCGTGAACTTCTGTTACGTGAT
>JACPRI010000214.1 GCA_016190065.1 Verrucomicrobiota bacterium | reverse complement strand
GTTTCGAGTACGAAAACGGCGTGCGCGGAACGCTGCAGCTTTGCCTGTTCGCTCCCGAACAGCAGGGCGAGGAACTGGAAATGGGCGTCATCGGCGAGAAAGGTCTGCTTCAAACGCGCCTATCATGTTTGGAAATCTTGATTTGGAAACGCGGCGGTTCGGGCAAAGAACCGGTCGTTCACTCCGTCGCGGCGAAACGCGGCGAAGGCTGGGGCGGCCATCTTGGCTTTGCGGAAATTCATGAGGCTTTCCGGATGGCGATCCTCGAAAAGAAACCTCACTTCACCACCGCGCGAGACTGCGTGGATGGTAGCCTGCTTGCCATTGCGGCCGAGGAATCGATCCGGCGAAGGCAGATGGTCGAGATTGACTGAACGCGAATCAAACATGAAGCGAACGCCTGCGATCGTCGCGGGGTTGACTCTCGCCTTCATTGGAATTCTGTGCACACCAAATCGAGAGAGCACGAATTGACCGGATTGATTCCGGAATCCAGATGGAAGGCGGCAGTCCCCGCGCTCGAGTCTCTGCTCAACGATGCTGACTTGCGTGTTCGCTTGGCGGCAGCATTAGCGTTGCAGCAGATCAGTCCCGGCGCGTCCAAACAGCCGGAAGCCCGATGAACTATTCCACGCAACGGTGACAGATTCCGTTGCCCGGTGCGGTCGGAACTCTTCATTCTCTGGCGGGCTGCTTCCACTGCGGGCGAGGACTTCAGCCTCTCGACAGCGAACCCGGATTGGGAGCCGGCTGCGCCAGGCGAATCAGTACCGAGTGGGCGCTCAATCGCCTGGGTTGGTGTTTGGTTCCCACCACCGCGCTCGTCAATCGACGACGTCGATTTTGACCGTGCGCCTCGCGCCGAAGTCGTTCGCAATCTTGATCACGCCAGGACCTTTGGCCTTCCCCCTCAATTGAACCGAAGTCATGTTCGGCTTGAGGTCCATGTGCAGGAAGTCAGGCGTTAGATTGACGAACGTGACCGGGCTATGACTCGAATTCGAGACGTTCAAGGTCAAAGACGCGCTTTTGGCCAGGCGATAGGTCTGATGCTCCGCGGCGGGCGATATCTGAAAGGGCACGTCCACGAGGACGTCGGCCCGCAAGCCGGCTCCGGACGAGAGCGTCACCCGGGTCAGGCCCGCGTCTTTGGCTCGGATGGAAACTCGACGGGTTTCATTGGTGATCCGTGAGACATCTGCGACTTCCGTGTTGGCCGACGCGATCATCTGGATGGCGCTGTCGCCGACCACGCCGACCTCGCCCGCAGCGCCGGATTGGATTTCGAGGGCATCAGTGCTGACCGACAAAGTTTGAGGGCGGATGCCGCGGGCCTTCTGAACGTCCGCGATATCCGGAATTTGAGAAATGATCGCGGTCTCGACCAGACGAAGAGCCGCGACAATTTCCTCAATCAATTTGGCGCCAGCGAGCGATAACCGGGTCGCATCGACTTCCCCGGCTCGCGCGGCTTGGAAGCGGGACTCGGCCTCGGCCACGAGGTTGGCCCCCTGGTTGTAGGCCTCGGCTCGTTCTTTCGCGGTAAAGATTTCCTGCAGATTCGGAATCACGGCTGCGGATCCGGCAAGAATCACCACCGCTTTCGAACTGCCTCCGCTGACAGCGCCCAGCGTCGCGGCTGCGGCTGCGGCCAGCACTTGTGCGGTCGCCGAAGTTTCGCGCGCAATGCGCGACACCGTGGCCTTTTTGCGCAACAGATCCCTGACTTGCGCCGCGAAGATGACCGCATGCCGATCGGTCACCGTAAAGCTTTCGGGCGCCCGGTTGGTCAAGTCCTTCCAGTTGAATTTCCAGGGATCAAGCCCTGCTTTCTCTGCGGCTGCCTGTTCCACCGGACCGGGCAGGTACCGGTAGTAATGACGGCAACCGGTTGATGCGAACGAGAACGCCGCGCCTACGGCCAGGATTATCGCGCGTTGAAATGTTGATGGGATCATAAAGCTCCACGAAAAAGAGGATTTCCTGTGTGCTGTAATCGGACCGCCGTCTTCCTTTCCCCAATTGTTTTCCTGCGCCCATTTAGAACTTCACGGAGCGTCGCCGCAAGTTCTTTCTAGCGGGCAATCTCGTTTGGCAACGCGCAGGTGCGGCTCGCGACCGTAACGCGGATACTCACGTTCGTCTTTCGAGGTCTTTCGGACAGGAGTGTCCGCATCGCGTTGACTCCATTGTCTCACCGCGCTTGCGTAGCGAAAGGGATCGGACTAGAGTGAGTTCACTAATTCGTGCTGCCGATGAAACTATTCGGAACCATCGAAGAGAGGTACCCCATGAAAACGCAACTCCTTTCACTCGTCGCAATTTGTCTTGCCTCGGCCGCTGCTCCCGAGCGGGAGATTCCTCCTGCGAACAATCCTGCACCAACCCAGATCCTCTCGCCGGGCGAAGCGAAGAATGCGGATGCGGCCAAAGCCACCACTGATGCTCCCGCTCCGGATCTGGCCAAACGGATTCAATCGGTGACAAACCCCAAATCGCCGCTCGTGACCGAAATCGTAAAGATGGCCGAGGCGGGAATCGATTCGTCGGTCATCGAAGCCTTCGTCCAGACGACCATCGTTCCATTGCTCCGGCCGGACGAAATTCTTTTCCTCCATGAGAAGGGAGTTTCATCCCAGGTGATCACCACTTTGATTAAACGGAGCGGCGAGGTGAAGACGCAGCAAGCCCAGGCTCAAAAGGAGTCGCAGGAGCGGCTGGCTCAACAGCAGGCGAATCAATCCGCAGCCGCGGCCCAGCAAACCACGCCTCAGAACGCGCAGGCACCGGCCACTTTCAATTACTACGTCGCGCCGCCCGCTTATCCTGCCCACGCTTACACCTACCCGGTCTATTCGTATGCCTACCCGGTTTACACTTACGGTTACGCGCCGTACCGGAGTTCGTATCGCTCGTCGGTTTGCCCGCCCTCCTACGCGGCGCGCTACAACAGGTTTCATTACTCGCACCAACCGCACTCGAGCATGAGCGTGGGCGTCCACACCCCCGGCTCGGGTTCCTTCTTCGCTTCACGCTGGACGTGGAACGGGGGCACCGGCAAGCCGGTGGATTTTCATCGGTAGATTGATGCAGGAAGTTAACCAGGCCCGAGCCTGAAACCGGTTTTGGCGGAAAAAACGGAGTCGTCCGGGCCATGAACCCACCCCTTGCCCCTCCCAGGAGGGGAGCCCCTTAAGCAGTTGTTGCGCTGGAGACGCGTTCCCCGAGCGCTTTCACCACAGGTTGCCAAGGCTGAGCCACGTCCGCGAGAAAGTTTCTCAGCACAGCGAGCGCATCCTTCCAAATGTCCGAGAGTGGCGGGAGCAGAGCGTCGTTCACCGCTCCGGGTTCGGGCAGCCGGTTTTCGACGGCGAAAGCTCGGCCGAGCGCGTGGATGCATTCCAGGAGCGCCTCACGTGCTTCGTCCGCCAACTCGCCTTCGCCGAGCAGGCGGGCCATCTTCAGCTTGCGGGCGGCGTGCGAACGATGCGCCTGAGCTTTGGCGAGCTCTTGATCCGAGAGCGGCAGCGGTGTCGCGGCGGCCTCCATCGGAAAAAGCGGGCGGCTGGTGCGGGCGGCGTTTGCGATCAGCCCGGCGGCCATCAGGCGTTCCAGCGTTTCGTGCGCCGCGCGATCGATCACTTCCAATTGCACAGGTGCCAGAGGATCGCTCCGGTCACGGCTGAAGTATTCCTCGTGAAGCGACGCGAGTTTCTCCCTCGCCAAAGCCGCCTCCCGTTCCACCACGACCAGCAAAACGGAATGCGCGCCATCTTTGGGATAGCGCTCCTCGCATCGCACCAGAACCGCTCCGAGCCGTTCGCGCGCTTCCTGGCTGAATCCAAGCGCGCGGTCGGCCGACAAAACTTTCGGCTTGGCGGCTGGCTCGGTCTTGGGCGCGGTCGGCGTCGTGGACATCAACTGCTGGAGCTTGGCCAGGAAGACTTGGCGCCCGCCGCGCAGTTTGATTTCTTTCAAATCGCCTTTGAGATCAAGCACTCCGTCGGCCAGCGCTTGCTTGTTCGCCAGCGTCTCCAGCATCCGATGCTCGATGGTGTTTTCCGAGACAAGATGAATGACCGTGACGGGCCGCGTCTGGTGCTTGCGCCAGGCGCGCGCGATCCGTTGCTCGAGCTTCGCGGGGTTCCACGGCAAATCGCAATTGATCACGACGCTGGCGGCTTGCAGGTTCAGGCCCGTGCTGCCGGAATCAGTGCTCAGGAAGACGCGGCAAGTAGGATCGGACTTGAAGGTGTTGATTTCCGCGCGGCGGCGGCGCTGGGGCACGGTGCCGGTGTGCCAGGCGAACCCCAGCTTGATCCGATCGCAAAGTTCCCGAACCAACTCCAGCATCCGTTCCCACTCCGAAAAGACGATTACTTTCGAGTCGTTCTCGCGGCATTCGTCGAGAATCTTTTCCAGTTCGGCCAGCTTGGGGCACACGGAATCGTCCGGGTCCAGGATGTAATTCGTGTCACAAATCATCCGCATCATGGCCAGCTCGCGCTGCAACTTCTCCTGCTCCTGCTGCGTGAGCGGGCGCCGCATGGCCGTGCTGACGAGGCGATTAACCTGTTGCGAATGGTAGGCGTAGGCTTCCTCCTGCGTGGCGCTCAACTTGACGAAGTGAGTTCGGTCCGTGCGCTCAGGCAATTCCGTTTCCACGTCCGCTTTCCGCCGCCGGAGCATGTGCGGTTTGATCCGCGCGTGGAGCTGGCCGAGGTTTCGATACCCGGAGGGGCGGCCGCGGTCATCCAATTCGTAGAAGTCGCGATTGAACCGGAACAACGGCCCCAGCACGGCGGGGTTGAGGAAATCCATCAATGAGTGCAGTTCGTCGATGCGGTTCTCGATCGGCGTGCCGGTGAGGACGAACGCGTATCGGCTGCGCAGCCGTTTGATGGCCTGGCTGGTTTGGGTGTTCCAGTTCTTGATGCGCTGTGCTTCGTCGAGCACGACGACGTCGGGCCGCAACCGCGTATTGACGTCGAGCGCATCGGCCAGCATCTGCTCGTAATTAACGATGGTGAAAAACGGCGCCGCGGCATACAAGTCCAGCCGGCGCGGGCGGTTGCCAAAAACAAGTTGGTACGGCAATCCAGTGAAACGCTGGATTTGTTCCTCCCATTCGGTCTTGAGCGAAGCGGGTGTGACGACCAACACGCGCTGCGCCTGGCCGAGCCGGTGGAGCAGCGCGCAGGCCGCGATCGCCTGAATCGTTTTGCCCAGCCCCATTTCGTCCGCGAGCAACGCGCGTTCGGCAAAAGCGAGATGAAGCATGCCCTCGCGCTGGTAGGGGAAAAGAGGGACCAACGTTTCATGAGCCGGCCATTCGCCGCGCTGGACCTTCAACTCGTACTCGTGCCGCAATCGTTTCCGTTCGTCCGCGCGTCGGCGTTCTTCGAGCCATGGATAAACTTCCTGAGAAACTCTCAATTCAGGAAGCTCCGCCTGGCGCAGTTCCTCGAGCCGGGCGACGGCCTCTTCGGGGGCTCCGTTTCTCAACCAGCCATCGGCATCGAAGTATCCGCTGACCGTTCGCGGCAAATGGCCATTGGCGTTCATGAGCCGCACCCCGTCTCGTGCCGCGTCGGGCACCAGGTCCAGGCGGTTCGTGCCTTGTTTCACGGCCGCGTGAAAGAGACGCTTGAATCGGGCTTCCAGGTGGAGCAACACCGCCTCGGCATGTTTGCACGTGCCCAGACCATTGATCCGAAAATCGACGCAGTCACACGCGAATTGGCGTTGGCCCAGATCGCGAATCTCCACCGAATAACTCATGCCGCTGCCGGACTTCACTTTGAAATTGGAGAAGATGGGATGGCGCGGATCGAGATTGGAAATCGAGAACGACTCGGACTGGGCGCGGAGGCGGCGGCGATTGATTTCGTCTTCGTCGGTGGTGCGCCAGTTGTGGGGTGAAGGAACTTTGACTTCGGACTTGGCCTGCGTTTTCACACCCAACATCATCCGCCGCGAGTCCTCAGAGTCAACGCACACTTATTCTCACTTGTTCGCAGCTTATTCAGACGCTGTTCACAGGCGGCGGATGTGGATTAAACCTCTACATGGACTACGAGCCGTGTCCCGAATCGGAGGAGAACCGGGCTCTGATGCGAGTGCTGGACGAGCTGCATCTCGAACACCCGGTTTAGGGGAGTCGCCGGCTGAGCGTGCGGTTACAGCATAACCGCTTCGAATTCGGCAATGCGCTCTGAGGTCCATTTTGCGCTTTCAATCTGAGTGAAAGATTTTTTCGGAAAAGATTTGACGTAACCTTCGCAATCCACTACATGTCTCACCCGCTGATGAGAACCTGCATCAACATATCAATCGTGATTTGGCCGACGATGTCGGTCGCGCAAGCGACACGTCATAGCCGGTTAAGCCA
This sequence comes from Verrucomicrobiota bacterium, assembly GCA_016190065.1. Classification (GTDB taxonomy): domain Bacteria; phylum Verrucomicrobiota; class Verrucomicrobiia; order Limisphaerales; family SIBE01; genus VHCZ01. Next base: position 444 of record JACPRI010000214.1, on the reverse strand, counting down.
GGGTTGTGTGTTTAGCCTTGGCCTATCCAGGTCGTATGAAGGGCGCACCCTTGAAACGAATTTGGATAAACCGGAGGTGAGCAGGTAACAGAAGAACTAGATTTTTCCAAACCCTGCTTACCGAGAAGGAAGCAGGGTTTTTTATTTTCCCTGAATGACCGAAAGCGACAACGAAAGGTGAACGATCTGTGAACGAAACGAAGGCGACATCTTGATGATGTCAACGGACACAAAACTAAATTCGGCGCAGGAGAGCCGAGGTTCTCCACCGGTGGGTTCTGCCCAGCGGTCGCAAAAAAGTGCGCCGGTTGTGTTCAGCCAGAATTTACATTCGAAGGGCTTCGGAGGAGGTGTGCCCCTAAACACCGAAAGAGCCGCCGTGAAACCGCGGGTTGGGATCGAATAGATCGCCAAGAGGTGTTTGTTCTTTGTTGGAAGGCGGGG
>JACPRI010000213.1 GCA_016190065.1 Verrucomicrobiota bacterium | reverse complement strand
TTCTTGAACCGCTCGTAGTCCGACTGGTCCTCCGCTGTCATTTCCAATTCCGACGCGGGAATCGAAACGGCCAGGACGACATTGTCCATGCCACGAGCCACTTCCGACAAGTTCTGGAGAAAGCTGTAAAGTTGAGCGCCCATTCCACTCCGGCGGCTGCGGCTGACGTAATTCATCAACTCATCCATGAGGATGAGGCTCGGTTTGTCCTTCGGCAAAAAACTGCGGATCACTTCACCCGAAGGCGCAGTCATTTGCGCCTCGTGCTCCGCTACGACAGCGAGCGCGGCTTGACCGCCAAGCTGCCAGGCGATTTCGCCCCACGGCGTTTTGCGAAGCGGCGTGCCGTCCTGTCCGCCCCGCCCGCTAATGGAATCAAACTCGGTGCCGACGAACACGGCGGCATTGGCCTTTGGCACACCAGCCACGCCGGCTTTTGCAAGCAACGTTCCCACTCCAGCCCACTTATTCGCGGCGGGTCCGTGCGTCGCCAAATGATAAAGCAGCGTTAGCGCGTGCGTCTTGCCGCCACCGAACTGCGTGGCCAGATTGAAAATGGCGTTCGTCTCAGTTTTCTCCCCGGACAGTCGGCGGATGACTTCGCTGGCGAGCGTCGCCAGGTTCTTCGTAAGATAGGTTCGGTCGAAAAACCTTTCCGGATTCTGATAATCGGCGGGTGCGCGGCCCTCGCGTACTTGGTCGAGGTGGACGGCGAATTCCGACGCGTCCAGCGGTTTGCCTTCACGCAAGTCTTCGCGGGGGGTGACGGTTTTATACCAGGGTTTCAAACTCATAAGGCTTCCCCAAGATCTGCGCGACCGTGTCGGTCCTCGACAACGCCGAATACATCCGAATTACGCGCAACGCGAACGTCTTCGTTCGCGGTTTCAATTCCTACGGCTCCTCGCTCATGCATTTCAGCATTTAGCGTTCAGCCTTGAGCATTTGGCAGGTCATCCCCCGGCACCACTCGAGCCGCAGCAGCGGTTGGGGCTCACTGGCTGGCCTTGCGTGGAATTCGTTGGTAGTTCTCCGGCAACTCATCCCCTGGTACGGGCGGAACCTTCGGCGCGCTGGCCAGGATGTTTGCGAATTCATCCAGATTGGCTCGCTTGGCGCGGGTGGCCATGTCGTCGCTGCCACGCCAGGCCGCGAGTTGCGCGGACAACGCCAGGGCAATGATTTGATCAACCGGAATTTTCTCCCGCTCTGCGGCGGCCAAGGCCTGCCGCGCCAAGTAATCGGGAATCTTGGCTTCGATGGTCGTCATAATGTCTGTCTCACCAGGTTCAAAAACTCGCCGGGCCTCACCACCCGAACCCCGAACCGCTCGGCGGGTGCCACGTCCCGGACGTTATGCGTGACAAGATACGAAACCCGCGACTCCCGCGCCAGTTGAACAATTGGTTCATCATCGGGGTCGTTGGCGACGGGTTGCCAGTCCGTGACCAGCGTGATTTGCTCCGCCATGCTGCACAAGCCGTCGAGAAAGGCGTCCACTCGGGCGTGGCTCAGTCCGATCACTGCCACCTCACGGTGCAGTATTTCATGATATTCGCCCAAGACCGTGTTGCTCAGGACAAGTTGCCAGCGCCCCTGCAGCAGCAATTCGAGAAGCTCGTTCGATGCCCCTGTTTCGGAGCGTAGCGCTGCGACAACCACATTCGAGTCAATTGCTGCTCGAATCATCTCAGACTCCTTAACGCTTCCTCTAAGGCCCGGCGGGAGTGGGGAAATACGTGGGATCGAAGAACCGTTCCGGCTTCTGGTAATCGGCGGGCGCTCGGCCTTCGCGCACCTGGTCGAGGTGCACGGCGAATTCAGAAGCATCGAGCGGTTTGCCTTCGTGCAAGTCTTCGCGGGGGGTGACGATTTTGTACCAAGGTTTCAATGGCATATCAGCGCAGGAGCATGAGCGAGGAGAGCGGAAGGGTGACCAAGCGCGGATCAACTAATCCCGGCGAATCGTCCTGCGTGATGAGAATCCCGAAGGGCGCGTTGTTCACAGCTCTTTCGATAAACGCTCGGAGACCCTCTGTGTCGCGCAATGGGTCGATCTTCGCTTGGTATTTCACTTCGACTGGGATTCGCTTGATCCCGATCGTCAGAACGAAGTCCACCTCTGGCTCGCCATGCCTTTCCGGGAAATGGGCGATGTCCAGCCCTGTGATGGTGGACAGCACTGCGCCCGTCACGCTCTCAGCCAGGTGCCCGGCGACCACCGTCAACTCCGGTTCCTCACGCAGCCTTCTCGGGTCGAGAGGGATTTGCTCCTGCAGCCAGCTCGCCCGCAGGCCATGATCGACCAGGCATAACTTCGGGCTGCCGCGTTTGCGCTTGAGCCGAATTTCCAAAGGAGGAATCAGGCGCAGCAGAAGGGTGTCTCCGAGAAACCGGAGGTATGCGTTAATCCGCTGAGCGCCCACGTTGGCTTGGAGAATTCGCTGGGCTTCCCGGGCCAGCGTCTGAATCGTGGGTGTCTGGCCAGCGTAACGGCAGCAAAGCCGGAATAGCTCCTCCAGCAACGCAGGGTCGCGCTTTCGCCCTCTCTCGCCGATGCGAAGATCATGCTGGATGACCCGCTTGATCACAGTCTCGTTCAACTGATCGGCTACCTGTTCCCAAGGTGCGGCGGCTCGCAGGTGCGCCAAGGGATAACCGCCGCGTTCTGAAAAAGCAGCGAACGCGGTATCCCGGGTCTCCTTCCGTAATTGCCCATGCTCGCGCAGTCCGGTCCAAAACGCTGCCTGGGTGAGAGCTTCCAAGCCGTTGTCTTGGAGATACGGCTCCCCGAGGTCCATCCCACGAAGCATTGCGATCTCCGTCAGCGACAGCGTTCCCGCCTCCAGTGAAGTGATTCGCCCGGCCAGACTGTCGCGCCCGGCTTCGATCCGCAACGCCGAACTGCCCGTCACCACCACTTGCACTGTGGAAGAATCCACCAGGGACTTAAGTTGGGGTGCCCAATTGTCCAGGTTCTGCACTTCGTCCAGGAACAGGAAAGCAGGTTGTCCTGCGCGCGCAGCCTCGTTCAACGTCCTCTTCAGAATGGTCCGCTCAAACCAGTCGGCCATGCGCAGGATGGGCGAGCCAAACTCGCGTACTTCCGACAAATCGTCGAACTGGACGCGCAGTACTCGCTGCCCCTCCACCCCTGCCTCGAACAAATCCTGAATGACATGCTCTTGCGCGGTTGTCTTGCCAATCTGGCGGGGGCCGCGCACGACCACAACGGGAGCGAGCTGCCATTCCAGCCGGCGATGAATCTGGCGCACTAGGTGCCGCCGATGGGGCGGCAAGACCGGCAGCGCGCGCCCCTCCCACCAAGGATTCTGTCGCCGCAGGTCCTCCACCAATTCCGGAGGCAACGTCATCTGCGAGAACAGGAACTCACTGCTCATACTGTCTCAGAGTAGTCGCTTGGCCGTCAGAATCCCAATCCCTTTTTCCGCGCCAGCACGCCGTCAACCCACCGCTTTTCTTCTGTGTGGATTGGGTAAAGTGCCGACAGCGCCTGCGCCAGACGCCAAAAGCGTTGGTCTCGGCCCGCGCCGTCTTCAACAAGAAAGCGCTTCAACGCCTCGCCGCGACCGGCGGCGAACAGAATCATGCTCTGGTGGATGCGGTCGAGGACGGTCTCACCGTGGCGTTCGACTTTCGTTTCGCCGAAGGTGGTCCCCGCTTCGTTGGCTTGTTCCAGAACCTTGAACAAGTCCATTTGGGGTTCACGTTTTTTGCGTTGCGGTGCGACCTTGCCTTCGTCCTTGCCGAACAGATGGCGGGCACGCTCGCCGACGGGGAGCAGGCGGGCTTGTTCGCCGGAGACCTCCACGAGGCTGCCCAAATCCTCCAGATGCGCGCCGAGTCCCTGCGCGATTTTGCGTGCGGCGTCGTATTCCAGCATGAACCCGCCCTTGGCCTTGACGGTCTTCCCGCCTGATTCCTCCTCGTCTTCGCTTTCCTCCTCTGTGTTCTCTGCGTTCTCTGTGGCTGAACTCCCCGCGTTCAACGTCCAGAGCCACATGGCGGTAAGGCGCGCGTCTTCTTCAAAGCCGATGGTGTCGGCGTCCGGGAAGATGATGGTGAGCGCTTCCTTGGCGACCGCGGCCCAAACACATTCCAGGTATTCTTTGAGGGTGACCGTCTCGCCGCTGGCTTTCTCCACGCGGGAATAGCGGGAGAAGATTTCCAGGGCCGGACCGAGACAGGCGAAAATGGCGTCCGCGCCCACGACGCCTTCCTCGGCCAGACGCGGCATCCATTCGTGGATGCGGCGGGGCAACTCCTGTAACAC
>JACPRI010000212.1 GCA_016190065.1 Verrucomicrobiota bacterium | reverse complement strand
GCCATGGAGCGCGGTGGCCGGAGCGACCAGTCCGCGAACCGTCACTCCGAGCGGAAACCGCAAGTTCTACCGCTTGAAACTGTAGCTGGCGAAACTTTCAGAGATTTCCTTCTGGGTAGAAGGATGAGCGGGCTCCGGTGTTGCGACGTGTGTCCCGGAGCCCGCCTGCTTTCAAGATAGTCACTCTCCATGAACCTGGTAGGGACGGATTCCACTCCGTCCCTGACTTTATTCAGCCTTCGAAAGTCCAATCTCAGGGACGCGGTGGAACGCCTCCTTACCAGTTCATGGGCCGTGCGGACGGCTCGAAAGCCGTGGAGACATCTGGCTCTCCGAACACGCGTCGGTGAAAGATAACGCGCCGTGCGGCAGGGAATCAGGGAAGGGAGTGTTGGTGGAAGGGAGTATTGGAATAGTGGATCATTCAACACTCCACGACTCCACGACTCCATCACTCCAATTCTCCCTGACGCGTCCTGATCTGTTGTTGAACTTGACCGCCGAATCGCTCTAATGAGCGGCAATCTATGACAACTCCTCGTAATCATTCCCGGTCGAGCGTTTGGTTGACTGCATTCCTCCTTGGCGTGACAGCCGGTCCGTTGACGTGGCCGGCGTTCACCGCGGATCTGCGCGACGATGTCCGGACGCGGGTTGCGCAAGAATATCCGTCGCTCGATTCGCTCTACAAACATCTCCACGCGCATCCGGAGTTGTCCCTGCAGGAAAAAGAAACAGCCAAACGCATTGGAGACGAACTGGAGCAAGCCGGGTTGCAAGTCACCCGCGGCGTGGGCAGGAACGGCGTCGTGGGCGTCCTGCGCAACGGAGTCGGCCCGACCGTGCTGGTCCGCACTGATCTAGATGCCTTGCCGGTGAAGGAACAGACCGGGTTGCCCTATTCGAGCACAGCCCAGGCGAAGGATGAAAAGGGCGAAACCGTCAGCGTCATGCATGCGTGCGGACACGATGTGCATATGACGGTCTTTGTCGGCACGGCCCGGCTTCTGGCCCAGCTCAAGAATCGCTGGCAAGGAACCCTCGTCATGATTGGCCAACCGGCAGAAGAACGCGGCAAGGGCGCCCGGGCGATGCTCGGCGATGGATTGTTTGCTCGTTTCCCAAAACCCAATTATTGCCTCGCGCTTCATTCGAGCGCCGCTCTTCCCAGCGGCAGCGTGGGCTACGTCGAGGGCTTTGCCATGGCGAATGTCGATTCCGTCAACGTCACGATTCGCGGCGTGGGCGGACACGGCGCGTGGCCGCACACGACCAAAGATCCGATCGTGCTGGCCGCGCAGATGATCCTGGCCTTGCAAACGATCGTCAGCCGGGAAACGTCGCCCGGCGAGCCCGCCGTGGTGACCGTCGGCTCCATTCACGGTGGCACCAAACACAACATCATTCCGGACGAGGTGAAGCTGCAATTGACCTTGCGCTCTTACACCGACGAAGTGCGCAAGCACACGTTGGATTCGATTCATCGGATCACCCGTGGATTGGCGGCCGCCGCCGGGGTAACCGAGGACAAATATCCACTCGTGACTCTTGAAGACGAATTCACGCCTGCGACTTACAATAATCCCGAACTCACGCGCCGCGCCGCCGCCGCCATCAAACGCTGGATCGGCGATGCCAATGTCGTTGCGCAAAAGCCGGTGATGGGCGGAGAGGATTTTGGAGAGTACGGACGCACGCAGGACAAGATTCCCGTTTGCTTGCTCTGGTTGGGGGCGGTGAACCCAGAGGTTTACAAAGAGCACATCACTACGGGAAAAGCGCTGCCGTCATTGCACTCGGCGCAATTCGCGCCGCTGCCCGAACCAACCATCAAGACGGGCGTTGCAGCGATGACGGCCGCGGTGCTTGATCTCCTCGGCAATAAGATCACGAACTAATCCGAATTTCAGATTCTGCCTACCGACCTAAAAGTAACTCAGCCACGCGTCGCGCCGCCGCCGCTTGACGTTAGCGAACCAGCGGCACACCGGATACAACACGAGGATAACACCGATCCAGACTGCGTAAACCACAGGCAGATCGTATCCAGGGCCGCCCTGGCGAATGACGACGGCAAGCCCATGAATGAGGGGGAGGTGGAGAAGGTAGTAAAACAGCGGCACGCGACCAAACACTAACACCGGTTCCAGAAATCGCGGCGTAGCCCGTTCCACGCAGGCCAGGACAATCAGCGCTGGACCCAGCGTCATGCACAAATAGAGGAGGGAGGGCGGATACTTGGTGCAATTGATGAAGGAAAAGAACGTATAAAGCGGGCTCTTTTGCACGCTCCACGCAGACGGATCACCATACACATTCGCCGCGCGCAGGATGAAAAACAGCGCGCTCAAAATCAGCCCGAGACTGAGGATCGCTCGTTGCCGCCGTTTCGCCTCCCAGAGGAACATTGATCCAAACGCGTAGCCCGCCGCCATCACTCCTATCCAGGGAACCAGAGGATACCCCACGCCAATGACGAACGACGGTTTGGCGGGGTCCGCTCCTATCAGGACCGGCCCCTGGATGTGCAGGATTCTCCAAAGCCAATCGAACGCGCCGAACCGTTCGGGTGAAAGCGGATCGAGGAGGTTGTGCCCGGCGATCATGACGATGCCGAAGAGCGCGATGTAGCGCACCGGCAGAAACACCAGACCCGCCAGGGCCACCATCGACCAGCCGATCGCCCAAATGACCGCCGCGCCGATCGAGCGAAAGTTGATCGAGAACGACCAGCCAAACCAGAGGATCACGGTGCATTCCAAGAACACGAGCCAAAGTCCGCGGGTGAACAAAAACCAGGACAATTGGGCGGAGGTTTTTCCGCGCGTCGTTGAAAGAAAAGCGCCCGTGCCCGCCAGAAAGACAAAGACCGGCGCGCAGAAATGCGTAAACCACCGAGTCCAAAACAAGATCGGCCAGGTCCGATCCAGTTGCAGAGGGTAAAAGGTCACGTTTGAGAAAAAGGCGCGGGTGTGGTCCAGCGCCATGAGGATCATGACCAGGCCGCGAAGCAGATCCACGGAATCCAACCGGGGGCGCACGGGGGGAAGGCTGGACTGGAGTGGGATGGTTGCCGTGGCGCTTCCGGCACGCGGGTCGCTGGCCATGGCGTTTACTGCTGCCAGAGATTGGCCTTGCTCGCAATGCTTTTCTCCGGAATGTTCACGCGTTATTGCGACCTCTTGACAAGTAGTGTAAGAGAATTGTATTCAATTAATCGATACGTATTCGTAGCAATATGGCGATGTCCTTATGACGAGCTGATTGTCTCGGGATGCGATCTTGGAATCGAAGGCACATGATCAACGTTCAACATCTTAGCAAAGCATTCGGGCCGAAACTGGCCGTGAACAACGTTTCGTTCACCGTCGAGCGCGGCGAGGTGCTGGGTTTCCTGGGGCCGAACGGAGCCGGCAAATCCACCACCATGCGCATGCTCACCGGCTTTATTCCGCCCTCTTCGGGCCGCGTCCTGGTGGGCGGACACGACATGGTGGAAGATCCTATCCCGGCCAAACGGTTAATCGGGTACCTGCCCGAAAACGCGCCGGCCTACACCGACATGACGGTCTATGGTTTCCTGAACTTTGCCGCCGAATTGCGCGGCGTGCAGGGAGACGCCCGGAAAAAGGCGGTTTATCGCGTCGTGGAAACGTGCTTTCTGGATGCAGTGCTGCACCAGAGCGTTGAGACGCTCTCGAAAGGATACCGCCACCGAACGTGTTTCGCCCAGGCGATCATCCACGACCCGGATATCCTGGTGCTGGACGAACCGACCGACGGCCTGGATCCCAATCAGAAGCATGAAGTGCGGGGCTTGATCCGGCGCATGGGCGAGAAAAAGGCGATCATTTTTTCAACCCACATTCTGGAAGAAGTCGAGGCCGCCTGCACGCGCGCGATCATCATCGATCGCGGCCAGATTGTGGCTAACGGAACGCCGGTCGAACTGAAGCAACGCTCGGACGTCGCCGGTGCGGTCTGTCTGCGGATCGCCAAAGTGGCGGCCGCGGTCGTCAGCCAAAAACTCGCGCAATTACCCACGGCGCGGAAGTCAGCGGTCCTCAAGGAAGACGCGGCGGCTGTCACCGCGCGTGTATTTCCCCAGCCCAACTGCCGCAATGGCGAACTGGCCGTCAGCATCTCGGACCTGGCCCTGCGTGAAGGCTGGAAGATCGAGGAATTGCATACGGAAGAGGGCCGGCTCGATGAGGTCTTCCGCAGCATCACTTTGCCCGACACCACGAAGGAGGAACGGAAATGAATTCGTCACTGGCGAACATCTGGACAATCTCAAAACGCGAGCTGGCCGGTTATTTTGCCTCACCGGTTGCTTACGTGTTCATTGTGATCTTTTTACTGCTGACCGGCTTTTTCACCTTTATGGTCGGCGGCTTTTTCGAACGCGGCGAGGCGTCGTTGACGATGTCTTTTTTCGTCTGGCATCCGTGGCTCTACCTGTTCCTGGTGCCGGCCGTGGGGATGCGGTTGTGGTCGGAGGAACGAAGGCTGGGCACGATCGAGCTGCTGCTCACCATGCCCATCACCGCTTGGCAAGCGATCCTGGGAAAATTCCTGGCCTCGTGGCTGTTCCTCGGTCTGGCCTTGGCGCTCACGTTCCCCGTCGTGATGACCGTGAATTATCTGGGCAACCCGGACAACGGCGTCATCTTTTCCGGTTACGTTGGCAGCTTGATGTTGGCCGGAGCCTATCTTTCGATTGGCTGCATGACCTCGGCGATGACGAGAAACCAGGTGATCAGCTTCATTGTCTCGGTGGTGATTTGTTTGTTTCTGATCCTGGCCGGATGGCCGCCGGTGACGCGCATGCTGGAAATCGTTTCCGAAAGCCCGCGCCTGGTTGAAATCGTCGCCGCCTTCAGCGTCATGACCCATTTCGACGCGCTGCAACGGGGCGTCCTGGACACGAACGACCTGATCTTTTTTGCCTCGATGATCGTGTTTTCGCTGTTCACGACGAGCGTCATTATTCGCGGGCATCGCGCAGGCTGAGAGGAGCATTTCAAATCTCAAATTTCAAATCATGAAAAGAGAATCGAAGCAATTTGAGCCGTTCGTTTTCTCGACCCTCGGGGTCGGGGCGATGTTACTCATCCTGGTGGCCGTGTATGTGATTTCGGGAGTGGCCAAGGTCCGTCTGGATTTCACTCAGGAAAAACTCTACACGCTTTCGCCGGGCACCAAGGCGATCTTGGCCAAGCTTGATACCCCCGTGGAAATTCGTTTTTACTGCACGCAGGATACGAAGGAGATGCCCGTCCCGCTCAAGACCTACGCCCAGCGCGTCGAGGACTTGCTTAACGAATTGAAGAAGCTCGCAGGCGACAAGATCGAGATCAAAAAGTTCGACCCCAAGCCCGACACCGATGCCGAAGATTCCGCGCGGCTCGACGGCCTGGAAGGCCAGATGGTTGGACTTAACGACAAGATTTATCTCGGCCTGGCCGTCAGCCAGCTTGATGCGAAAGCTGCTATTCCTTTTCTGTCACCGGAGCGGGAGAAGCTTCTGGAATACGACCTGGCGCGGGCCATCACGCGGGTGGCGAACACTGCGAAACCGGTCGTCGGGGTTATGACGCCATTGCCGGTGATGGGCGAGTTCAACCCCATGATGATGCGCATGGGCCAGATGCAACGGCAGGAGCCGTGGGTGTTTGTGTCGGAACTGAAGCGGGACTTTGAGGTCAAACAGGTGGAGATGACCGTGGAGGAAATTCCCTCCGACGTCAAAGTGCTGGTCGTGGTTCATCCCAAGGGCATCACCGAGAAAGCGCAGTACGCGATCGACCAATTCCTGCTCAAGGGCGGCAAACTGGTGGCGTTTCTGGATCCCTTCTCCCTGGTGGACAGCCGCAATACGCCTCCGGGCATGAACCAATTCCAGGCAGCTTCTCAAAGTGGCTCGACGCTGGATAAACTCCTGAAGGGGTGGGGGGTTGAATTCGACCAGAACAAGGTGGTCGCGGACATGAATTTCATTACCCGCATCAATCGGAACGGACGCAGCGAGTCGGCGCCGGCGTTTCTGACGATGACACAGGAAGGCTTGAACACCGATGACGTCGTCACGAGCCAGATCGACAG
>JACPRI010000217.1 GCA_016190065.1 Verrucomicrobiota bacterium | reverse complement strand
TCTTTCGCTTCACAAGGGGTGAATGTGGAACGAGGCACAGGGAAAGTCACTTCTGAAAGCAGGCGAAACCAACACCCGTTAAAGCGTTACAAGGTTAAATCGTGAAAACGGCTAAACGGGTTAGCCTGATCGCGGCTTGCGAGAAAGTTCGATGATTGCAGTGCCGGCTCGATCAACGCGCGTCGGAATATCGTTCCATCCACAATCGATGGCGATGGCGCTCCCTGGCCAAAAGCTGTTCGATCTTTTCGGCTTCGGCCGGGTCGAATAAGATCGTCTGGGGCAGGCTCTGATTGCACACGCCGCAAAGCTTGTTCCGGCGGCTGTAAACAATGGACGCACAATGGGGACACCGCGCGGTGGTGACCTTCGAGGCCAGTTCCCGGGTGTAGGAGGGTGAGTCCGAAGTCCGTCCAGGAGCGCTCACGATCCGAACCGGTGCTTCAAACCCGAGACGATTATCCGATTGCTCCCAATCGATCTCCAACTTTAGCGCACGCATACCTTTTCAACTCCAGAACAGTTTTGTTTCCTGCCTTAGTCAGACACCAAAGCACCGGCGTTAGTTTCAAAGCGGCGGGTTACATTTCTGTAATGTGTGTGTAAGCGATCGATCAGGATTTCCATTAACTGATTTCATCAACCTGATGCACGGCATGAAGGGAATTCACCTTCATCCCGGCGCGGAAGGCCGCCAGATGCGATTCGATCTGGATTGAGCCTTTTCCTTCCTACTTCACGTCCCCTTGTCGGTCCTTTACCCAATCGATATCCTTCTTGTCCGGATCCGTATCGGCTTTGAGAATTCCGGCGTGCCGGTCCCGGAACGCCACCTTCTGCCATTCGGCGCTGCGGAGTTTGCCGATCCAGCGTTTGATCTCGGAATGGCCATCGAGGAAGGCAAAGCCACAGGCTCCGTTGTGATAAGTCGCGGGCACATCACACCAGCCGTAAAGACCGCCGTATCCGTTGAGCGTGGCAATGAAGTAGCCATCGTTGATGGAATCCGGATGTTCGTCGAGCAGGACGAGCAGTTCCGTCGGGCTGCGCTTCTTGGCGTCCGAGGTCTTCTTCCATCCCACCCACTTGCCCAGTCCGGAGCGATCATCGTCCACACCGGAGAACGCATTCATGGCCACGCTGCGCGCCCGCGCCGTCCAACCCTTAGCGCGCTGCGCGGAGCTGACGTAAACGTCGGCAGGACACCGATAGACGTTTTGTGCGCCACCGGTGTAATTCGCCAGGACGGCTTTCGTTGGATCTTTGAGCACGTTGAAGTTGGTGTTGATGGGAGTGGTGGCCCAATCGAGCCAGGTGTTGTCGATCCAGGTTTGAGCGCTCGGGACGAAGTCCGAGAAATCTTGGGAATACATCAAATACCCGTACATGAGCTGGCGGGTATTGTTCATGCAGGAAATGCCCGTGGCCTTGGCCTTGGCTTTGCTCAGCGCGGGCAAAAGCATGCTCGCCAGGATGGCGATGATGGCGATGACCACGAGCAGCTCGATCAAGGTGAATGCGCGGCGGGAGCACGACCGCAGATTTCGACGATTCGATGGGTAGGACGATAAAGAGTTCATGGAATTGTGCTGTGTATCGGAGGACAGCGTATAAGCTTCTCCCTGCGCAATCCAAGAACTTTAAGAACGCGATTTTTCAAAACCGCACCGGGCCAGCCTCCCTCCCAATCGTGTTAATGATCTAAACCGCGGGGTTCCTTTCGACCCAGGATGGGTTCCTACTCAAGCAAATCTTTCACCAGGGCTTCAGGATTCGTGAGCGCTTTGATCCCGGTCTGTGTCTGTGAAGAGGCTTTCGCCTTCGAGCCTTTGTGCGAAGCGATCACATAGCCGATCAAAAGTGTGGCCAGGCAAACGCACAGCAAAAAAAACTTTCTGCGGCTACGTTCCATGTCAGGACTTTGAACCGCCCGGGGCTAATGACTTCCGGCCAACTGACCGGCCGAGTTTTCTCGGCGCGCCGGGCCAATCGACGTCCCTGGCTTCAAGGCGGGCAGCTTAAGTCGCTTGATCGCCGGCTTGGGCAGCACTTTGGGCCGTGCCGTATCGGGCAGAGCTGCGGGCGCGGAAGCCGTTTTCGATTCATTCAGTTCGTTCATAAAATCGCAATTTTCCACCATAAGCGGGTTACGCTGTCCGGGATTCTGATTGCATAGTTCGTGCCGACTCTTCAACTCAGCGCAGAATTCTCGGCGACCACGCGGGGGCGCACAAATGGGGTGTTTTCCCAAATGGAATGGCGGAGTAGTGGAGTGGCGGAGTAGTGGGATTTCCAGCACTCCAATACTCCATTACTCCAGCTCGGTCGCAGGATCTCTGAGAATCAACCCGGACGGAGAAGCGAGCCATCTGGTGGATGCAACGATGCAGCGCAGGGGGCAATCTTCACCTCGCCGGCACGGTGCGGTTCGCGATCGCTTCCGACAGCAACGCGAGCGCCTCGGCCCGTACCAGATTGCCCACTAATCTCGATTCTGCGGGGTTGTTGATCACGGGGATGTTCTTTAGTTCACTGGCGAGCAAAATCGGCAGCGCGTGCAAAAGCTTCTGATTCGGGGTCAAACAGGACGGCGGCGGACGCATGACGTCGTAAGCAATAACGCTGTTCAACTCCTGGCCCGCATTGAGATATTCCTTCATGTCCTGCAGTGCGACCACGCCCAGCAACTTCTGGTGAGCGTCCACGACCGGGAGGAAATTGTTCGGGCAGGTCAAGAACCGATCCGCGATTTCCCGAAACGTCGCCGTGTCCCGCAAGGATTGCACCGGTTCGCGCATCAAATCGCCCACCGTTTGCATCGTGGCCGCACCCAGATGCTGGCTTTCTCTTTCGACTGCGAGTCCCTTCCGGCGCAACGGCTCCGTGTAGATGGATTCTGCGTGGAAACGGCGCGCCACGAGGGTCGCGACCACGCAGCCGAGCATGAGCGGCGGCATGAGGGAGTAATTCAGCGAGATTTCAAAAATCATGATCACCGCCAGGAGTGGCGAATGAATTGTCGCCGCCAGCACGCTGCCCATGCCCACGAGCGCAAACGCGCCGACTTGCAGATCGGTGGCCCACCCAATTTGATGAAGGATCAATCCGAACAGACTGCCCAGCCCCGCGCCCAGAAAGAGCGTCGGAGTGAACACGCCCCCGACCGCGCCCGATCCTACGGTGATGACCGTGCCGAGCAATTTGGCGAGAAAAATTCCGGTGAGAAACAGGATCGGAAACGGCGTCTCGAGCAGCTCTCCGTGCAAAATGCGGTTCGTGACACTGTAGCCGTTGCCCCATACTTCGGGCACGAAGACGGCCAATGCGCCGACGGCGCATCCTCCGAGGGCCAACCGTCCGGAAAGCGGCCAGCGCAATTTGCCGAAGGCTTCTTCGCTATAGTGCAGCATCTTTAGAAACGATGCTCCCAGGACACCCGCCAGGGCGCCCAGGAATACGAACCACGGCAATTGAATCAGACTCGGAAAATCGAACGCGGGCACGCGATACCACGGACCGATCCCAAAGAAGCTCCGGGAAACCATCGTGGCGACAACCGACGCAAAGACCAGCGGGGCAAACAGGCTCATGGAGAAGTTCCCCAAGACAATCTGCGCCGCGAAAATCGCCCCGGCCACCGGGGCGTTGTAGGCCGCGGCCAGCCCGGAAGCGACCCCGCACGCCACCATCAATCGGAGCCGATACGGATGCCACCCGGCCAGTTGGCCGCCTTTCGAAGCCAGCGTGGCCGTGAGTTGCGTGATCGAGCCTTCGCGTCCGATGGATGCTCCCGTGGCGATGCTGACCAACGAGGAAAACGCCTTGATCAGCGCCGTGCGCATGGGGAGCTTGCCGTCCCCGGCGACGACCACTTCCAAGATGTTCGTCGATCCTTGAGGTCCAACCCAACGAAGCCCCCAGCCCAGAATAAAGCCAGCCGCCAACCCGCCCGACAAGGGAATGAACAGCCTTTCCAGCGAGTGGAGCGCATGGGCGATATCGACCAGATCCCCCGACCGCCGCAAGCTGACGAGCTGCGCCCACTGCGTCGCCAGATAAAACAGCACGTTGGTGAATCCTCCCACCATTCCGACCAGGCCCGCGAGCAGAAGATGGAAGGTTTCTTCGCTGAACCGGAGCCGCTCCCGGAGGCGCAGAAAGTATTGCCAATGTTCCCGAACGAACGTCTTGGCCGCCGTCAAAGACCGCTGGGCGGTTTCGAGCCAGATGCTCACGGAAGCAGTTTAATGAATTTTTGCCCCGGTTTACGAGTCTGCATTATCCAGAAATCGTTGAGATAACCCTCGGCGTCACCAAACAAACGCAATCACCGCCTTCGAGTTTCCGCGGCAGCAATTGATTGCGCGGAAAGCGGTTTGGCAGTAGCGTAAGCTCACTGCCTCAGTTCAGATAAATCATGAAGAAATGGATCGTCGTTGCCGTGATCGCTCTCGCAGGCGGTTCCTGGGCCTTGTTAAATTGGCGCAACCTGGAACCCGCCGCAGGCAAAGCGGAAAGCACCTTGGCCAGCCGTCCAACCACGGCCGTGGTCGAGACGCGCAACATTCAATTCAAGGTCTCAGCCGCCGGCGAAATCGGCCCCGCCGAGCAGGTCTCCGTCCGTCCGGAGGTGAACGGGCGGATCAAGACTTTGGATGTCGATCTTGGTGATCGCGTCAAGAGGGGCGATGTCCTCTTCACTCTGGACGACTCCGATTTGCAGATCGAGAAACAATCCCGGGAGACGGAGATCGATGGCGCGAAACTCCAACTGGAAAAGGCCGAGCGG
>JACPRI010000222.1 GCA_016190065.1 Verrucomicrobiota bacterium | reverse complement strand
ATCTCACAGTTCCGGGGAAAGAAGCTGATCCTTCACATCTTCGCGTCCTGGTGAGCCGGGTGCCGCGTTCACGTGCCCGGGTGGTACGAATCAACGAAGGACCTGCTCGAACAGGGCCAATTGCAAATGGCGGGAATCATCGAGGAACAGCATCCGGAACGCGCCCGGCTCTTCATGCAATGGAAGCAGATGAAGTGGCCAATACTGGTCGATTCGCTCAACTTGCTGGGCGTTGAGGCCGTTCCCATCACGCTGGCAATCGACGAGTACGGTATCATTCGGAAAGTCGGCATTCCGGTGAAGGACGCCTCGACGTTTGCGAGAGAATTTGTCGGCCAGACCTACGAGCCGCCGCCGCGCGCGGTGCAGACGGTTGGGCGGCCAGATCTGGAGAAACTGTCCGAGCACACCGCGGCCAACACCCTCGAGTCGTGGCGTGACTGGGCCGATGCGCTAACGGTCTGGGAACCGCCGAACCGTCTGGAGGAAGCGATCGGCGCTTATCACAAGGCGATCGAACTGGCCCCGAGGGATGGGCGCACGCATTTCCGGCTGGGCGTGGCACATCGCAAGCGCTTCGATTCCGAAGCCCGGCATGAATCCGATTTTCAGCTTGCGGTGGACCACTGGAAGCAGGCGCTCGATCTCAACCCAAACCAGTACATCTGGCGCCGACGGATTCAGCAATATGGACCTCGCCTGGACAAGCCGTATTCGTTCTATGATTGGGTTGTGACGGCGAGAAAGGAAATCCACGCCCGGGGCGAGACGCCAATGGCGCTGGTGGTCGAGCCGAGCGGGGCTGAGTTCGCTCACCCCGCAAAGACCCTCGAAGCGTCTCAGGGCGCACTGCAAGAGCCCGACGCCAAGGGGCAGATTCACCGGGACAAGGCCGAATTCATCGAAATGGAAGTGACCGCGGTGCCGCCCGTCATCAAACCGGGTGCAGCCGCTCGTTTTCACGTGGCCTTCCGCCCGAACCCGAAGAACAAGGCGCATTGGAACAACGAGGCCACGGGCCTGGTGCTCTGGCTTAATCCGCCAGCGGGCTGGGTTGTGGAGAGCCGTGCGATCAGTCTGCAGAACCCGGCACAGGCCACCAGCCGGGAGGTGCGCAATATCGAGTTCGAAATAAAGTCGCCCGCCGAGGCAAAGTCCGAGCGGGTAGAGATTCCGGGTTATGCCCTTTACTATGTCTGCGAGGATGTGAACGGCATGTGCCTGTATCGCAGAAAGGATGTGTCGTTACGCGTGACGGTAAAGTAGGCGCAAAGGTTGAGACGGAGTTCCTCTTTCGGCGATCCGGGTGACCAAGCTGGCTGACTAGCGACGCCCCATCTGCTGAGGTTGAGATGCCTCTGCAATCATCGCTTCGAATACCGGCAAGCTGCGCGCCCCGATGAAACGGCGGCGAACCAGGCTCTGCATCGACGATGACCGAGGCCGGCAGTTCGCCGCCATTAAAGCGCGCGCCGACCGAGTTCTTCTCGTCCAACAACACGGTGTAGTTGATTCCGCGCGCCTTGACGGCTCGGGCAACCTTCTTTCGGATCCACCCTATTCTCGATTTCGATGGTGACGCCGCGGCTGGCTCTCCTAAATTCACGGATGCCTTGTCCCAATCCCCTCGCCAGTTCCGGCAGTTTCTTGGCGCCGAAGAAGATGCTCTTTCTTTTCTTCCACATCCGGACAAGCGGCATGAACGAGCTTCCGAATGTGGCTCAGGATCGGTTTGGCAAAATCGGCCGACCTGGCGATGTAAGCGTCGATTCGAGGATCATGTTTGCCCATAGGTTTCTTGGTCGGTTTGGCGACTCGCGAGACCGGCGTTTTGACAATTTCGGGTTCAACAGCGGAACGCCGCAAAGACTTGTGCCAGGAACAAATCCTTGTCAACAATGGCTTCAACACCCTCGCTGCTCATGAGCCGATTTGCCTCTGCCGATTCGATGAGCCTTTCGCGCCGCCGCTTCCTCAAGGCTTGCTGCCTGCAGGCCGGGACGCTTCGTTTGGCTTTGGGACCGGTTGACGGCCCAGCCTCAAACCTGCACGCCGCGGAGCGCGCCGCCGTCAGTCCGCGCGGCGAAGTGATCCATCTCTTCAACGGAAAAGATTTGAGCGGCTTCTACGGTTGGTTGGAAGATACGAAGTACGAAGATCCGCGAAAAGTGTTCACGGTGAAGGACGGTCTGCTGCGCATTTCCGGTGAAGTCGCCGGTTATCTGGCCACGCAGAATGCCTATCGGGATTACCATTTGATCGCCGAATACAAATGGGGTGAGCGCACCGACGGCGGCAAAACGGTCCGCAACTCCGGCATTCTTCTCCATGCGGTGGGCCCGGACGGCAACCGCAGTCCTTGGACCGCTTCGATCGAATGCCAGATCGCTCAGGGTTGCGTCGGCGACTTCATTGTCATTCGTGGCAAAGACGCGGATGGATCGACCATCCCCGTGACGATCACGAGCGAGACCACTCTGGGACCAGACGGCCGCACGCGCTGGAAGAAAGGCGGCAAGCCAACCGTTTATTCCGGAAGACAATTCTGGTGGTCATTGCACGATCCGGATTTCAAGGAACTCCTCGACACCCGCGGCCAGAACGACGTGGAAAGCGCGCGCGGCGAATGGACGCGCGTCGAATGCATTTGCGACGGGAACCGGATCACGGTGGCGGTCAATGGCACGACGGTCAACGAGTGTTTCGATGCCTTCCCATCTGCCGGCAAAATCCTCCTGGAATCCGAGGGCTTCGAAATCCTTTTTCGCAAACTTGAACTCCACCCCCTTAAGAAACCATGAATGCAAATCCAACCGTGAGTGGCTCCATGTCGCGAACCTTGCCGAAGTCCAGAACCGCCGTCGAGCGAACATTTCATTCCCCCTCACCCCGCCCTCTCCCTTGGGGAGAGGGTGATCGTAACGCCGCGCCAGGAGATCCCGACCGCACCGACGCCGTGCTGGCGCGACCCACGGTGATTCCCGCTCCTTGGGGAGAGGGCCGGGGTGAGGGGAACAGCGATGTCCACCAACCAAGTCGGCTCAGCTCTGAACACAGCGGTCGCCAACAGAAGCAGATGCCAGCAGCCGTGTCGCGTCGTCAATTCCTCAAAGCTTCGAGTGCGGCTGTTGTCACCGGCACAATCGCCGCGCACAAATTCATCCCCGGCCGCGTTCACGCCGCGGGAGATGATGTGCTTCGCGTCGGCTTAATCGGTTGCGGCGGGCGCGGCACGGGCGCGGCCGCACAAGCGCTGCAGGCCGATTCAAATGTCAAACTGGTCGCGCTGGGCGACGCCTTCACGGACCGCCTTCAAACCAGCCTGGCGACGTTGCAGAACCAGAAGGAAATTGCCCACAAGCTCGACGTGCCGCCGGACCGTTGCTTCGTTGGGTTCGACGCCTACCAGAGCGTCTTGGCCAGCGGAGTGGACGTGGTGTTGCTCGCCACGCCGCCGCATTTCCGCCCGATGCACTTGAAAGCCGCCATCGATGCCGGCAAACACGTCTTCGCGGAAAAACCGGTCGCCGTCGATGCGCCGGGTGTGCGCGCGGTGCTGGCCTCTTGCGAAGAAGCGAAGAAGAAGAATCTCTCCATCGTTTCCGGCCTTTGTCTGCGTTACTCCTACGGCTTTCAGGAAACGATCCAACGCCTCCACGACGGTGCGCTCGGGGAAATCCGCGTGCTGCAAGCGAACGATTATCGGGGGTCAATCTGGGTCAAACCGCGCCAGCCGGGCTGGACCGACATGGAATGGCACATGCGGAACTGGTACTACTTCACCTGGCTGAGCGGCGATTTCAACGTCGAGCAACACGTCCATTATCTCGACGTCTGCGCCTGGATCATGAAGAACGAGTATCCCATCAGTGCTATGGGCATGGGCGGACGCCAGGTGCGGACAGGGCCGGAATACGGAAACATTTTCGATCACCACTCGGTGATCTACGAATACTCCAACGGCGTGAAACTCTTCAGCAACTGCCGCCAACAAGCGCGCTGTCGCAACGACATCGCCGGTTACGTCTTCGGCGAAAAAGGAACCGCGGAAGTTTCGGAACGCCGCTTACGAATTGCCGGATCGGCCCCGTGGACTTACGACAGCAAAAAGAAGGATGAATTCTATCAGACGGAGCACAACGAATTATTCGCCAGCATCCGCCACGGCCAACCAATCAACAACGGCGATTACATGGCCAAGAGCACGTTATTGGCGATCATGGGCCGCATGGCGACCTACACCGGCCAATCGATCACGTGGGAGCAAGCGATGAACTCGCAGGAAAATCTGAGTCCAAAGCGCTACGCGTGGGATGCAGCCCCCCCCGAGTCGCCGGTGGCGATTCCTGGGCTGACGAAGTTTGTGTAGGGACCCGTGGTGGCCTATTTCATGCGCCTGTGCCAGAGGAGTATTCTTTCCTCGACATGTCCGAGGGCGGGGGGAGCATATGTTCAGACCTTGCTCGAAGAGCATTTCCGCCTGGTCACGCTCTGGAGCAAACGGGTCAAGGGCGTTGGCGAAGCGGTCATAAAGGACAGCCAACTGAGGGATGCTTTCGGCTGGTGCGACGCCTAGCTGTGCATCTTCTGAAGACGAAGACATTTGCTGCGCAGTTCCAAAACTCGGTCGTAGTATTGCTCCGCGCCGCAAGCGGGATGCGCTCGCACCAATCTGTTCAGCTGTGCGGAAAACTCATCGCAAACGCGGACCATCGTTTCCCACCACTTGCTGACGCTGTCCAAGGATTCTTCTCGTTTCGTGCACAGCACAACGACGCGATAAACGGTCAATAATTCGGTTTCAAGCTGACGTGCCTCATCGTGGAACGGGGCTGCAAGGCCCGCGGGTATGCTGGCCAGGCGCCGCTCAAAAGAGGTTAACGATCCGTTGGACAGCTCAAGAAGGTCAGAGTCCGTCAAGCATTCCTTCATCACGACGAAAATACTTGAGCAGGCCGGCTAAGCCAAGATGCAAAATCCTCAAAGTTCACTTCCTGCCTCCAGACATTTCGGAGATCCAGCTTGGCTAGCGCCGTGGTCGCACTGCGACTTCCCAGTCGGCCAGCAAGGTCTTCAGCCGGGTCAAGTCGTCGGGGCGAGCCGAGAGCAGATTCATCTTCTCCGCAGAGTCGGATTGCACGTCAAAGAAATACTCCTGGCGCTGGTCGCCTTTGATTTCCATCACATATTTGAGCGGACCTTCGCGCACCGCTTTCCAGGTGTTCTCGCCACGCCGGCCTCGCCAGAACAACGTGCGCGTTGGGCCGCCTTTGCCGCTCACTTCCGACAGAATATCCACGCCGTCAAAAGTCCGCCCCTCCGGCAATCTGGCGCCGCCGACACGCGCGAAGGACGCCGTGAGATCCATTGTGATTCCGACAAGGTCGGTCGTGACGCCGGCCGGCAGCACGCCCGGCCATCGCACAAGGCAAGGCACACGGATGCCGCCCTCGAACGTCGTGCCTTTGGTGCCACGAAGCGGTTCGTTTCGCGCAAGCTTCGTGCCGCCGTTGTCGCTGGTGAAGACCACGAGCGAATTCTGGGCCCGACCGTTGGCTTCGAGGGCGTGCAGAATTCTTCCGATGCCATCATCCATCCGCTCGATCATCGTGTGATAGGTCCGTTTGTCACCCTGGTTCCGCTCGCTGCCCGTGAGCGCCTGTTCGCGCCGGTCATTGGGTCCTTGAATCGGCGCGTGCGGAGCCGTGTAGGCCACGTAGAGAAAAAAGGGGTTGCCCTTGGCGCGCTCGACGTACTTCACCGCCTCCTCGGTGATCAGATCGGTCATGTAGCCCTCCCGTTTGACAGGCTGGCCGTTGAGGTAGAGCGCATTCAAGCCATCCTGTTCCGTGTGGCGGAAGTAGTCCGCGTTTCCGCCAATGACGCCGAACCAGTAATCGAATCCATGCTCTTTCGGAAAGAACTTCGGCTCATAGCCCAGGTGCCACTTGCCGATGATCGCCGTGGCATAACCCGCGTCCTTGAGCAGTCGCGAAATCGTGACCTCGCTGGCCGGCAAGCCCATCTCGTTCTTCTCGCGCAGGCGAATCGCGTCGTCGTAGCGGCCGACGTTGCCGACGCCGAGCGCGCATTCCATCCCGCCCACGCGTTGCTGGTAGCGGCCCGTGAGGAAGGCCGTGCGCGTCGGCGTGCATTCGGGTCCGTTGGAATAGAACTGGGAGAAACGCACGCCTTGAGTGGCCAGTTTGTCGAGGTCCGGCGTCCGGATGTCCTTGTTCCCGTAGCAACCGATGTCGCCATACCCGAGGTCATCCGCGAGGATGAACACGATGTTCGGCCGCGCCACGGCCGCGGTCGCGGGCCATGAAAACATCAGAGCCAGTCCACCCAGGATGGCCAGCGGGAGGGGAAACTTGAGCGAGTGCCTTTTCATCCGCAAATCCTCTTCAATGCGTCATCGCGTAAAAGATGATGTTGATGCCGAGCGGATAGGCGCGTTTCTCGGAGAACTCGCGGAAAAAGTAGTGGAACTCCTGCTCGCGCTCCCAGCCATCTCCGTTGTCGGTGTTATGGCAGGCGATGACCATTATTCTCCCCTTCTCATCGAACAGCGCGCGGATGTGAACGTCCCGGCATTCCTCGCCGTCATGATATTCCCATGTCACGCCAGTGTGCTGGCTGTTTTCCCCGGTCATGAAATTCGGAACCTGCAGCTCATTTTTGGAAACGCGCAGCGGGAAGACGGAGTGAAAGACCGGGTGATCCATGGGCAATTCGGCAAACTCACGATCGGGCAGCACGCGTTTCATTTCGCGCTCGAAGTTCTCCCATTCGAGCGGCCCCCAAAAGTCGTCAGCCATCAGAAAACCGCCGTTGAGAAGATACTTTCGCAAAGCCTGCACCTCGGCCTCGCTAAAGCGCAACGCGCCCGGTTCGACCATATAGAGCCACGGAAAATCGAACAGCTCCGGCTCGGTAAGGCTCAAGACCCGTCCGTCGGGGTCCACTTTCAGGGAGGTCAGTTGTTGCAGGCGGTAGGAAAGATCAAGGTCGCTGTCGGGAAAATCGATGAAACAATAACCCGCGCGCCGCGGGCCGGACCAATCCCGATGATAACGAACGCGCACAAACGTGAAGACGTCCTTCTCGAAGCCGGGCGCATTCGTCCAGCGGGGAAACTCAGTGCTGTGTGTGGGCACTTCGCGCGCCGTGCGAATCGGCGCATCTTCCGGAATCCATCCTTCCCCGCCGCCCCAACCGCCGCGATAGCGTTGTGCGAGCACGATTCCCGTGCCAAGCAAGGCGAGTATCGGCAACAGCGCGCTCCGTTTCATCACATCTTTCCTCGAATCTGTCATCCCGCCGGTTGAAAGACAAGGATCGCTAGTGAGGATCACAGAGCCGGGGTCCCAGCTTCAGGATGGTTCACCGGCATTTGTGAATGCACGATTGGCTCAGGCGCTTATGAAGCATTCACTTGGCAGAGCACCTGCCGTGGACCTGGGAACGATTGATTGCGATTGTGCTGTTCGCCGTTCCCATTTGGCTCGTCCTGCACTTCGGGCTGATGCCTGTTCGGAATCGGAAGTGATCCTTTTCGCTTCGTTTTGGAAAATGGAATTGCAGCCGGAAGCTGGATCACTCACGCTCTGAGCCGCGTGCGACGATTGACCCAGTGGATAAGCGATTCGATCCCGTGGCGGCGGCTTGCGGGCTGTCACCGGGCTCCTTCCCTCGTGCTCCTTCTGGCCATTCCTCTTCTTCTATGGCCAGACCCTTCGCTCGCGCAGGACCGGCTGAAAACCATGCCCGGCTACGCGCGGTATCAGAGGATGAGCCGGGAAATCACGAATGCCGTTAAGCTGGGTTCGCTCACTGTCACCTGGAAGGACGGCGGAAAAACCTTCGAATATCAAAAGGACGGCAAGCGCTACCTCTACAACATCGCTCAACGCAAAGCCACGGAACTCGAAAAGCCGCAGGCGACTTCCGGCCGCGGCCGCAGGGGCGGCCAGGGTGAAGAAGCAACGCGCGGCCGCCGGGGCCGGGCCGGTGCGCCGGAGCGTGGACGGCAGTACACCTCCGCCGTTTCCCCCGATGGCAAATTCAAAGCGTTCTACCGCGACCGCAATCTCTGGCTCAGCGACACCAACGGCGCCAATGAATTGGCGGTGACGACCGAGGGCAGCGACAAGACCCGTGTGAAATACGGCACGGCGAGCTGGGTCTATGGCGAGGAGCTGTTCCAAACCACGGCCATGTGGTGGTCCACCAACAGCCAGCACATCGCCTTCTATCGCTTCGATGAAAGCCAGGTGCCGGACTACTACCTCACGCTCAACCAAACCAATATTCAGAGCAAACTCGACGTCGAGCCGTACACAAAAGTGGGCACGACCAACCCCATCGTGGACATCCTCGTTTATCAACTCGAGACCAAGCGAACCGTTCAGATCGACGTCCGCGATGGAAAGCCGTTTGATAACTCGGTCCTCGGCCATTATGTCTATGGCATCTCCTGGACTTCGGACGGGAAAGAACTGCTCTTTCACCGGACCAACCGCCGACAAAACATTCTGGGGTTCTGCGCTGCCAATCCGGAGACGGGCCGGACCCGCGTCATCATACGTGAAGAATGGCCTCCGAGCTGGGTCGAGAATCTCCCGCCCAAGCGTTTCCTCCAGGACGGCCAACGCTTTATCTGGACCTCCGAGCGCACGGGTTGGCGAAACCTCTACCTTTACGATCTTCGCGGCAAATTGATTGCCACGATCACAAACCATCCCTTCGAGGTGAGCGACATCATTCACGTGGACGAAGCGGCGGGGCTTCTCTTCTACACGGCCCGCAGCGGCGATAACCCGATGAAACTTCAGTTCCACTCGGTCAGCCTGGACGGCATCGGAGACCGCCGGCTCACAGACCCCGCTTTCAACCACACGGTGAGCATGGCCCCTGACGGGCAGCACTTCATCGACGTCGCCCAAACTCATGACTCACCGCCCGTGACGCGCCTGCTCGACGCCGACGGCAAATCGGTGGCTGCGCTGGCCAGGAGCGATCTGACGCAATTCAAGAAACTTGGCCTGAAGCCGGTCGAGCTTTTGCAGTTCAAGGCCGCAGACGGCGGGACCGACCTCTACGGAATGCTGCATCGGCCCTCGAACTTCAAGCCGTTCAAAAAGTACCCGCTCTTGGTCAGTGTCTATGCGGGACCGGCGACAACCGGCGCGCGCGAAACGTTCACTTTGCCAAACATTCTCACCGAATTCGGCTTCCTCGTCGCCACGTTTGATTCCCGCAGCGCCAGCGGGCGCGGCAAACGGTTCCTCGACGCGATTTATTTGAAGTTCGGCCAGGTCGAGATCGACGACCAGGCGGCGGGCGTGAAATCGCTCTGGCCGCGGCCGTATGTGGACAAGAAGCGCGTTGGAATCTTCGGCACGTCGTACGGCGGCACAGCCTCGGCCACCTGTCTGTTGCGTTACCCGCACGTGTTCCACGCCGCTTGCTCCTCTTCGCCTGTGACGGATTACCGAAATTACGACACCATTTACGCCGAGCGTTACATGTGGATTCCGCAAGAGAACCAGGAAGGTTACGATGCCGCCAGCCTGATGACGCACGTCAAGAACCTCAAAGGTCGGTTGATGCTCTTCTACGGCACAGCCGACAACAACGTGCATCCATCGAACACGCTCCAACTTATTCAAGCGTTGCAGCGGGCCGGGAAAAGCTTTGAAGTCCAGGTCGGACCGGATCAAGGCCACGCGGCCATCAACCGCGACCGAATGATGGAGTTTTTCATCGAGAATCTGGTCCCGAGATGAAACGGCAAAATCAACTTCCTCTCACGGCATTTTCGACTCCACGCCGGCTTCACGCTGATCGAATCGGATTTGGACCGCCAAAGTCTTGTCAGATGGAAGCCAGAGCCTGCTCCAGGAACTCCCGATTAGCGCGCGCGTTGGCGGTTGTCCCTTGGGCCGTCGCGCCGACCTTTACACCTTCGACCATGATCGGGCCATGGAAGCCCGCCGATTTCAACTTCGTGAAAACGGCCTTGAAATCCACTTTCCCCGTGCCGAATTGCGTCATCACCTCGGCCTTCGGCGCGGCGCAATCCTTCGCGCAAAAGCCCGTGACGTGTTTGGCGACCGGCTCTAACTCCGCGAGCGGATCCTTGCCGGTGTAGTAAATGATATTTCCGGCGTCGTACCAGATCTTGAAGTTCGCGTGCGCCACTTTCTCGATGCAACGCAGAATCTCCTCCGACGCGCCGCTGCCGCCGCCGTGCGGCTTCATCGCGATCTGCACGCCGCGCTTTTCCGCCTGCGCGGCCGCATCCGCCATAAGGCGATAAAAGTTCTCGAAGTGCGTCGGCTTGTCCACGCCGAACGTGAGCATGAACTTCAGTTCCAGCCGCGCGGCGTTTTCGATCTGTTTGCGAAGATCAGCGATGTTTTCGCCGAGCGCGCCGTCCTGCTTGAAGCGGATCGCCGTCATGTTTACGGCCAGCCCGCGTTGTGCGATGCGCTTTTTCAAGCTGTCCAAATACTCTGGCGTGGCGTTCGCAGAGGTCATGGCCTCGCCGCGCTGGCCGGTGAGGAGACCGGTAAGTTTGTACCCGGCGGCCTTGATGCCATCGAGCGCCTCGTCGTAGCTCCACTTCGTCCAAGGTCGATTGAAACATCCGATCGGCCAATTGGTCTTTTCAGCAGCCATCGAGCGGATGACTTGGGGAGAAACCACTGCGGCAACGCTCAGACCCGTGGTGTGGATAAAGGCTCGTCGGTTCATACGGTTGAATTGTCTTCCTTCAACTCTCGCTTGGCAAGCTGTCGGAGTGAAGCAATTCGACTTCCCGCGCTGGAACCAAGCGGATATTCGCGCGCTGCCGGAAACGCGCATCGGGGATTGGGCGGCGAAGCACGGAGTCGAGATGGACAAACTTTACGCCACCGAAGAACGCGAAGCCGGCACCCCTGCCCTGCTGGACGACGTTCCAGGTTTTAAGCGCGAAGACTTGAGCGTGTTCAGCATGGTGGAGTGGGAGAGCCGGAGGGACGAATTGGTCTTGGAAAGCTGGCTCGCCAAGGCGCGAGCGCCCTGACACCATTCGGATCCCAGATCCGCGCCCATCTGCGGTTCCGCAGTTCCGAGCACCGCGCACGATTCCCTTGCGCGTCGAATGACCCGCGATATTCTCGCCGCATGATAACCCAATCGCCGCCGAACACCGGACCGCGCCGGCCCATGCACTTGCTGCAATTGCTGGTGTTGCTGAGCATACTCGCCGGCTTTGCCTCGTGCCGGATGAAGCAATCCGCCGAGGACGAGTTCACGAATTTCATGAACGTCGGCAAGAATTACTACGACAAAGGAGACGCCGAAAAAGCCATCGACGCATTCGCCAAGGCCGTCACCTCGAATCCAACCCATCCGGACGCGCATTTGAATCTGGCCAACGCTTATCTTTTGGCCGGCCAGGGCACCAATGCCGTTCGGCACGCCGAGGAAGTGCTCAAGTTGGACCCGAACT
>JACPRI010000208.1 GCA_016190065.1 Verrucomicrobiota bacterium | reverse complement strand
CTTCCAGCGGGAGAGGGTTGGGGTGAGCTTTCACCGAAATTGGATTTCGCGAATTGAACCTGTGAACCGACTTGCGTTTCTCCCTCTCCTCCTCGGTCGAGGAGAGGGGCGGGGTGAGGAGTCGCCTCGTTTCCGTCTCCGGTTTTTGGTGAGGGAGAGCCGCTGTCCAACTCTGACGCGTCCGAGTTGTCCAACGCCTTCACCCTCACCCTGTCCCTCTCCCTCAAGGGAGAGGGAATGCGTGCGGATTGAAGGTCCGCGTCCGCCGCGAAGCGCTCCAAATCGCGGATCGCCGCTGGGCTATCCCACGTCCCGCGACGGCAGCCGTTCTCACACGGATGATGACAGAGCCGGCCGAGCACCGCAGGCATCGCGAGGGCGTCTTTGATCGTCGCGATCGCTTCGCGCAATTGTCCCGATTCAATCTGGCGGATCATCACGGGAATATTGAGGTGCAATGGGCAGATGCGGTGACACGGTGAAAGACAGTCGCCGGCGTGATCGCCCAATAGCAATTCCAGGGCAGTGCGCCGCATTTCACGGACTTCGGCGCTTTCGGATTCCACGATCATGCCCGGCTGGACTTTGGTCGCGCACGAGGGCACCACCCGGCTTTGG
Source organism: Verrucomicrobiota bacterium (assembly GCA_016190065.1). GTDB lineage: Bacteria > Verrucomicrobiota > Verrucomicrobiia > Limisphaerales > SIBE01 > VHCZ01. The sequence goes on along the minus strand of JACPRI010000208.1, from coordinate 27,450 downwards.
CCGTTGTGGCCATTGATCTTTACGACACACGCGAGGCAGGAAGTCATCGGCCCGCACTTTTCCAGATAACAAAGCGTCGGAATGTCGAGGCTGAGACGCTGCGCGACGGCAAGAATGGTTTCTCCTGGCGCGGCTTCGGCTTCGCGGCCGTCGATGGTTAATGTGATGGGCATGACGTTGGCTGATGAATTTGTCCAATAGGAACGGCGGTCGCGGAGGCAGGGCAAAGTCTTGAATGGAACTCAGGAAGCTGAAGTCTGGAATCCGCGCGTCGTGAATCTGGCGCGTCAGGCAAGTTTGGCGCATTTGATTTTGCGGCGGTCCCTTTCCCCTCACCCCGGCCCTCTCCCTTGGGGAGAGGGTGAATCGTGGCCTGCGTCCCGACTGGCCCAGCGCTTTCGGTTTTTCCAGCAACGGGATGCGGAATCCCCTCTCCCCAAGGGAGAGGGTTAGGGTGAGGGGAAAAGGAGCGCACAATCGGCCGCTCGCGCAAGACGCCACCAGCTCGGAGTTGGAGCGACGCCTTCATTTCACCTCAATCGCACCGTGCGGACACACCTGGCGGCAGGAATCGCACCGCGTGCAGAGGTCCTGATTGATCACGTGCCGCTCATACGGCGCCATGGGAATCGCGTTGACCGGACAATGCTGTGCGCAGAGCGTGCAGCCAGTGCATTCTTCAGTGACTCGATACTTGATCAAGGTCCGGCAGCGCTGCGCCGGACAATGGCCCTTCAAGTGCGCCTCGTATTCGTCATGGAAATAGCGGAGCGTCGTAAGCACAGGGTTGGGCGCGGTTTTTCCGAGACCGCAGAGGCTGCCCTGGCCCACCTGCTTCGACAGCCTTTCCAGTTCGTCCAGGTCCTGGCGTTGTCCTTTGCCGGCGCAAAGTCGCTCAAGGATGTCCAGCAGGCGACGCGTGCCGATGCGGCAGAAGGTACACTTGCCGCACGACTGGTTTTGGGTGAACTCGAGGAAGTAGCGCGCAATATCGACCATGCAATCCGCGTCATCCATCACCACCAAACCGCCCGAACCCATGATTGCGCCGATATCACGCAACGATTCGTAATCCACGGGCGTATCCGCTAATCGCGCTGGAATGCAACCGCCGGACGGCCCGCCGATCTGGACCGCTTTGAACCGGTGACCCGCCGCGGCGCCGCCGCCAATCTCCTCCACGATTTCGCGGATCGTCGTGCCCATCGGCACTTCGATCAATCCGCCGCGGCGGATTTTCCCGGCAAGCGCAAATACTTTGGTGCCTTTGCTGGTGCGCGTCCCCAGCGCGGCGAAGGCTTCCGCGCCGTGGCGGATGATCCACGGCACCAGCGCCAGTGTTTCGACATTGTTGATCACGGTCGGTTTGCCCCAAAGACCGCACTCCGCAGGAAAGGGCGGCCTGAGCCGAGGCATGCCGCGCCGGCCTTCGACCGAAGCGATCAGTGCCGTCTCTTCGCCGCACACAAACGCGCCCGCGCCTTCTTTGATCGTCAACCGAAGCGCGTAATCGTTTCCCAGCAACCGATCGCCCAGCCAGCCTCGGCGTTCGCAAGCCTCAATCGCCGCCCGCACCCGGCGCACTGCGAGCGGGTATTCCCGCCGGATGTAGAAAACACCTTCGTGAGCGCCGACAGCCAGCGCTGAGATCGCGAGCCCTTCGATGACGCGAAACGGGAACGATTCGAGAATCATGCGATCCATGAAGGCGCCGGGATCGCCTTCGTCGCCGTTGCAGATCACATATTTGGTGTCGCCCGGTTGCCCACGCGCGTAGCGCCATTTCTGTCCGGTGGGAAATCCCGCCCCGCCACGGCCGCGCAAACCAGAGCGTTCCATTGCCGCGATTGTTTCCTGAGGCGATTGACTTTCCAAACAGCGGCGCAAGGCAACGAAGCCGTCGTGGGCAAGGTATTCGTCCAGGTCCAAGGGATCGAGTTTTCCGAAATGTTGCGTCGCGATGCGGACCTGTTTTCCAAGGAACGATTTGACGGCCGGTTCGCGAACGTTCAGCGCGTAGCGATTCGCCTCGGGCTTGAAGTCGTCAAGCAACAAACCATCCAAAGCGCGGTTCCACAAGCGCGAGAGCCGTTGGACGAGACCGTGGGGCTTGAAATGGCGCGCCACGAGCCATTGGGCCTGGCTCGCGCCTAATCCTGCATAGAGCGCACTCGGCTTGCCCGGAGCCTCCACTTCAATCATGGGCGTGCGGTGACACATGCCCACGCAACCGACGCGCTTCACGTCGATGTTGGCGCCGGTCGTACGGGCCTGTTGTTGGAGCGCATGAAAGAGGCGGTCGCTGCCCTTGGCGATGCAGCAGGAGCCCAGGCCGACATGAATGACGGTGCTGCCGTTGCCGCCGCGTTTGCGTCCGTCGCCGATTTTGTCCGGTGCGCACTCCGATTCGCTGGCGTTGAGGAAATCGCGAATGAGTTTTGGGACTTTCTCCGTGGTGACGTGGCCGAAAGTCGTCTGGTCCATCCGGACGACCGGAGCGAGCGTGCAGCAGCCGATGCAGGCGACGGGTTCGATGGTGAACTGGCGGTCCGGATCGGTCTCGTCGCCGGCGGGAATGCGCAAGCGCTGGCGCAAGGCGTCCTCGATCCGCTCGGCGCCGGCCACGTGGCACGCCGTGCCGCGGCAGACGTGCACGATGAACTTGCCGACCGGCTTGTGACGGAACATGTCGTAAAACGTCGCCACGCCGCTGATGGAAGCCGGAGTGATTTGGGTCGTGTGGCACACGCGCTCGAGCGCTTCCGTCGGCAAATAGCCGTAGTGCTCCTGCACCGCCTGCAGGATGGGAATGACCGCGTCCGGCGCGCGGCCAAGCTGGTTGACGGTTTGATCGACGAAAGTTAGATCGAGATTCTCCATGACTGAAAACCGGGCTTTGAGGACTTAGCCGAATCAACACAACCCCATCCTGCGGCTGAAGTCCCTCGATCAGATGAACATTTGTCCCTCGTGATAAAAGCGCGAGGCAGGACGAGGCACCAGACGAAATCGGAAACAACGAGGCCATTTACGGCTCCTTGCCCCTCACCCTGGCCCTCTCCCCAAGGAGAGAGAACAAGCACCGCTGTGTTTGGCAAATCCGAGGCATGCCTTCTTTCCCTACGCGGAATGCGATTCTCCCTCTCCCCAAGGGAGAGGGCCGGGGTGAGGGGGAAGGAAGCGTGCTTTGCCGCGATGGCAGAATCTTTGGAGGAATCGGTCGAAGCCGCTTTTTGTTCCTTCGGACCTATCGCGAACAAGTTCGTCGCGGTGCGCAGATAAATCCGGTCCTTCGCAAAGGCTGGGCTGGCGACAATGCCCTCGCCCATTTCGCTTCGCGCCAGTTCCTTAAACTCACGAGTTGCCTCCACAACCATCACCGTTCCTTTCATCCCGAGCAGATAGAGGCGATTGTCTGCGATGCTGGGAGATGCTTGAAATTCCATTTCGAGATCATGCTCCCAAAGCTTCTTGCCACTCTTGACCTCGTAGCACGTCAGCATGCCAGGCGTGGTCAATGTGAAAACCAGTTCGCCGTTGCTCACCGGGCAAGTGATATCCGGGATGTTGTCCTCAGCGGTCCAAACCACATGGGTCTTGCTGACATCGCCCTGGCCATCGGGGCGAATCGCCAGCAGTTTTTCCGAGGGACTGACCGCGAGCACCAAACCCCCGGCGAAAATCGGCGAGGGTGTGATTTCACCGTTGAGGCATTCTGCGCGCCAGAGTTCGGTGCCGTCGTTTGCGGCGTAAGCGATCAACCAAGGAACACCCAGCGTAATCACCTGCGACTTTTCCGCCGCAGTGACTACGATTGGCGAGGCCCACGAAGTGGACACCGGTCGTTGGCGTTGCCAGAGGATGCGCCCGGTCGCTCCGTCGAAAGCGTAAAGCCGTGATTTACGTTCCTCGGTGTCGCCTTGATCGAGTTGAAGGAGCACGCTGCCACGCCACATCAGGAGTGAAGAGGAGTGGCCGTAGTTGTTTTTGGGCAGGCCCAGGTTCTTCGACCAAACCGTTTTGCCCTCGAAGTCCAGCGCGACTAGTTCGCCGGTTGCGAAAATCGCATACACGCGCTGGCCGTCCGTGGCCATGGTCGCGGCGGCAAAACCTGCCTGCAAAGGCGACTCCGGCAACTGAGTCGAAGAGCCGGCTGGCGCCGCTATGGTTCGATCCCACAGCAGTTGGCCGCTCGCGACGTCGAAACATAAGACCGCCCGGCGATTCTCGTCGCCACTGGAAAGAAAGACGCGGTTGTTCCAAACGATGGGGGAACTGAAGCCGGGCAGGGGAATGGCCGACTTCCACAAAATGCCATCGCCGGTCTTGACGTCCCAGGCCAGCGGGAGGTTGGTTTGGATCGTGACGCCGCTGGTATCCGCCCCTCGGAACTGCGGCCAATGGGCTCGCATCTCTTCAAGTGTTGGCGCACTATTCGTTGATTGCTTGTCACTCGCGGCGCCCATCCCGATAACCTTTTCGATCTCGGCTGAACTGCCCGGAAGGCTTGTGGGTGTCGCCACGATGAGAGTTCCAAGACCCACTGCAAGCCCAAGGCCGGCCGCGGCCACGGACCAACGCAGTCGGGCAGACACGCCTGGATTTGGTTCCGTCGTCTCGGCTTTCGGCAGGGGCATCGGAAGTTTTTTGCGCAAACCGGCAGCCCGTTTGGTCGCGATAACGAGGACAACCGCGCCGCCTAGCAGGAGGTAACTGCCGGCGCCGGTGAGCGCCAAGCGTCGGAAGTAACGATGGCGGAGTTCACGATCAAGGCGGCGAATTTGCTCCTGGAGCCCTCCATCTTTGGGCGACACGCGCAACTTCTGTTTCAGCGTTTCAAGCTCCGGCGATTTCCAGGTGGAAGTGTTGCTGGCGCGAATTCGCTGGATGGCCAGAGTTCCGGAAACGATCAAACAGAAGACTGCAGCGATCCAGGCGACGGTCTCGGCCGCCCGGAAGGGCAGGGGGCCGCTCACAGCATGGGCACGGTCGCTCATGGAAGTTCCATGCACGTAGCGCGGACTCTGCGGCGGCTTTTAACAGGAGGCAACAGAGCTAACGGAGAAGAAGACGTTTTTCGAGGCTTCTCACCGTTGTCACTCCTCACGCTGTGATAGCGTCCCCGAGTTCCGCTCTTATTTTCCGAAATCCTGTTCACTCCGTGGCCTCTGTTAGCTCCTGTTAAGCATGCTTTAGTGTTTGCTCAGTTCGGAGTGTGGGCAGCGGCTGGGGCTGGCTGCGGTGCTGGGCTTCCCGGAAGTTCGCGTCGCATCAACCCCAGACGCACCCTTTCATTCGGGCAGGAGGAAAAGCAGCGCGCGCAGGCGAAACAACTCGCGCGGTTCGGCTCGTAATCATGCCGGGACCGGCGGACGGCCAGGCTGATGAGTTTGGCGCCCACAGCCAGTCCAAGCCAACCGCCAAACAGCCAGCCGCCGAGCCGGAAGTTGCGCCGGATCTCCAGCGCTTGCGAGATTAGGGCCTTCGGATCTTGCGCCGCGCGCATCAAGGCCAGGCTTTCCGCAGTCTGGACACCGAGTTCGACGGGCGTCTTGGCCTGGAGGCTGAATCGTTCTGCGAGCGCGACCGTCGGGTTCAACTGCGAAGCGGCAATGCTCAATTGCGACCCGAACCAACCGCCCGCCAACATAAGCGCTGGAACCAAGGCGAGCAGCCAGGCCAGGCGTTTCCTGTCTCCGATCAGGGCAAGCCAGTGGGTTGGAGCGGTGGTTGGTTCCTCAATCGCGCCGAACGGACAAGCTTCCTCGCAAAGCCGGCAACGATTGCAGGAGTCCGGCGTGACGGTGACCCGCCACTTCGAGACGCAAGATGCGAGACGCAGCAAAGCGCCATAGGGACAAAGAAAGCGGCAGTAAGGTCGGCCGACAAACATGGCGGCTAGCAGAAAGGCCACGCCCGCCAACAGCATGGCATGGCTGCCGTTCATGCGGAACAGCGGTACGAACGGATCGTATTCGCAGATGATGAATGCGCTGCCGGTCGCAGCCAACAGCACCGCTGCGCCCAGATAAGCGAAAGGAAGCACACCCAAGCCTTGCTCGAGCCACGCCGGAACTTTGACGGGTTTCCACAGCATCAAATCCTGGAGCGCGCCGTGCGGACACACTGCGGCGCAGAAGCTGCGGCCCGCAAACAACGCGAACGCCAAAGGCGCGATGAAAAATGCGGTGACCACCCAGGGCACGGCATAACTGGAGTCGAACAATCCCAAGGCAATATTCTGAATGGAACCGATGGCGCAAACGCAGCCCTTCCGATAAAAGCCGAAGTACACGACCGAGAAGATGGAAAGTGCGAGCACGCCGTTGCGCGATCGTTTTTTGAGCACCAGATAGCTCGCCAAAACCAGCGCGCCCAAAAGCACCGCGACGTCCACGTACTGGAAAGGAAGGGTCCTTGGCGGAGGCGTCTTTGTTTCCGGCAGTGCGTAGCCGCTCTCGAATTCAGGCGGAGGAAAGCGTTGCTCGGCGAATGAGGCGATGGCAAACACCAGCATGAGCACAACGACGGCCATTTGCGCGATTCGTGGCCAGAAGTGTCCGAGCGTCGTGAACGCTTTGCTTGGTGCATCATGATCGGGCGTCCAGGCGGGATTCTGAGCTGGCGCATTGTTCTGAGCGTCGTTTCCCCTCACCCTGGCCCTCTCCCCAAGGGAGAGGGAGCACCGCTTTCCGCGTTGGAAGAGCAGGGGCGCGTTGGTTTGATCTAGCGCAACGCCGCGAATTCCCTCTCCTTGGGGAGAGGGCCGGGGTGAGGGGGAAGGGAGCGTTAGCCACCGCGGGACCCTCAGAAATGAAACCGCACCTTCAATTCTTTCACGCGCACCCATTTCAGTGACTCGTGGTTTTCAGCAAATAGGGGTGTTGAACCGCCACTCTCCGGAACGCATCGCCAGGGCAAACCTGGGCGATCGAACATTCGTTGCAGTTCACACAGCGGTCGTGCCGGATTTGGAGGAAGAGCGAGCCGTTGCCGAAGCGGTTGCATCCCTCGACACACTTGGCGCAGCCGATGCACAGTTGCTCGTCGATCACGTATTCGTAGTAAGGGTCTTCGACGAAGGTTCGTTTGATCGCGGCAGTTGGACAGAGCTGATTTTCCGCTCCGGTATTGAGCTCGCTCGGTTCTGGAACGAAATAGCCGGTACACAACTGGCAATAGCCGCAAATCGCGTGCGCGTGGACGCATTTGACGGCCGATTGCTCCAGCACGCAGTGCGTCGCACAGCGGTCGCAGCGGAGGCATTTGCTCGGATCGATCTGCCAAACTGTCGTCGCCGAAGTGCTGCGCGTGCCGAGCACGCCGAGCAAACCGCCCAGTCCCGTCAGGGCGGCTGCTCGCGATCCGTCACGCAGAAATTGCCGGCGGCTGACGGGCGGTGGGTTTGGCGGCTTCACGTCCATGAAAACAGCGCGGTCTATGCAGAACTTCTGAAGACTGACCGCCGGCGAAGAGGGAAGACCCCATCGACCGTAGCGCAGATTTGCAATCTGTCGTATCGCGGAATTGCATTCCGCAGGCTTCGGCCCCTGCAGAACGCCCTGGAATTTGCGGGCGTGCTGCCGATTTCAAATCGGCGATACGGCAGGTTGCAAACCTGCGCTACAGGGGCGCTTGGGAATTTCTTCATGCGCTGGTGCTCGTGTCGGTCGATTTCTTCGCCATGACGCGAATGTCCTTCGCGACGGTGTCCAGGATGTAAATGCGCCCTTCAGAATCCACTGCCGCGTCCAGCCCGCCGTGTGTGCCTTCGGCTTCGTCCTTGGCCGAAACCCTGGCGTTTTCCGGAAATGTTTCCGTGCCGGCGACGACGGATTCCAGAGCGCCGTCCGCGGTATAGACTTTCACGCGGGGCAATCCCTTTTCACACGTGACACAGCGCCCATCAGAGAGCAGCAGGACACTGATCGGATTGCAGCAACCGCAAAATCCCTCGATCGCAGCGGAGGCTTTTCCCCAGGCGAATTCGAAATCACCGTCAATCGTATAAGCCTCGACCCGATGACGGCCTGGATTCGTGATTCGCAGCAAGCCATCGCGAGCCAGTTCCAAATCGAAGAATGGACTGGGCACGACAAAGCCTGGGATGTCGCGCTCCCGGCTCTTTTCGCCAATACGGCCCAGGAGCTTTCCCGATCGGTCGTACCGGAGCACGACACGATGGCCGGCGTCGGCCGCGAAAAGCTCGCTTTCACTGGTGGCTAATCCGCTCAGCCACGTTCGCGGCCCTGGAGATGTCCACGAGGCGAGCCGCTGACCTTTCGGGGCGAACACTTCGATATGATCCCTCAAGCTCGCGTAAATGAGGCCGTCGCTGGCCAACGCCAAGGCCCTGGCTGGGGCGGTCAAAGCGATCTCTGAGATCACACCGCCGTTGCGATCCATCACAGAAATATAGTTGCCCGCGGCTACGAAGACTTGGTTGTCGTGGTTCAGCGCAATTCGCTTTGGCTCGGCGCGCGGACACGAGAAGCGCGCGACCTCTTTGTAATGGATCAAGCTGGGATCGGTTTTTGTGAGATGCGTTAGGTCATAGGCAAATGGGTTGTCGCCAGCGCCACTCGCGGCCAGCCGGTTGCGCCGGGACACGTATTCTGCAATCGCCACCCCGGCTCCGGTCACGCCAAGCGCTGCGACGCTCCACGTTCCACTCTTTAAGAACATACGGCGGTTGAGTGACGGTGCTGCCCGAAACGAAGTCGTCGTGGAATCGCCTGCGCCTCCTTCCCCCTCACCCCGGCCCTCTCCCTCGGGGAGAGGGAGAACCGACTCCTGGTCTCGGTCAGGATTTTCCGGCAAGTTTTTGGGTCTCATGTTCTATTCCTACGCAGTTCTTCGCCTCGCCTCCAGAGCACGCGGCAGATCGCACTCCGCAAAGGCGGAGCAGCTTCGGCAAACACTCTTCTTGAGGCAGATTTCTCTGATTGACCGGGGAAGATGGGATTTAGTGGCGATCGCAGCCACGCCCGTGAGCACGGCGACGGAAACCGACCGCGCGGCGAGGCGAAAGAATTCGCGGCGATTCGATGGAACATCCGGAGCGGAACGTGTCACGGATGGCCTCCATTCGCGCGGAACCTGCATCGGGACCTGGAATCGTTTGGAGTGCGGCACTCCTGTGCCGCTTTGTTGAGCAAGCATCGCGTGAGTCGCGCGGCAAAAGCGCCAGAAGACTGGCGCACTCCAAATCGCACTTTCATGGGCCATTGGCCGGGCATACGACTCTGGCTTTCGATGGTCCACCATTCGCCGAAGCGCCCGGATTTGCTACGCGCCGATTGTTCAAGGCTTACCTTTTATTGTTGCGCCCGGCTGATGAATGCGTGGTGCCTTTCAATTCTTGCTCACGTCCAGACAAACCATGCGTGTGAAATCCCGCGCAATGAGCCGGCCGTTGGCCAGCGCGAGCGGTCCCCAGGACTCTCTTCCCTGCAAAACCTGAGCGTCGGCGAGTTTGTTGAATCGGGCCGGCGCCGCCTCCAGCAAGGACAGCTTTCCGGAATCATTCAGGGCGAAGATCAATCCGTTGCTGATCAGGAACGAACCGAGCCCAAACGTTGATCCAGGGCCGCTCGCCCAAACGACTTTGCCTTCGGTGTCCAGACAGACGAATTGGCCGTCAGGCCGAACGCCGTAGATCTGGTTGTTGTAGTAGATCGGCGTGTGTTGCGTCGCCCCGAATACGCGCGGCGCCAGCTTAAAGAGCGTCTGGCAGGCAAACCGTCCGTCCTCCGCCTTCAACTGCAGCATCACGCTCCCGGCGTCGTAACCGCCCGAGAGAAAGACGCGGCCCTCTTCCAGAATCAACGGTGACGGAATGGTGGCGATGCTGATCTTCCAATCCGGCGTTTCCCAAAGCAAAGCGCCGTCCTTTGCGGACACGCCCACGACACCGAGACTGGCGCAATACACATACATGCGCTGACCGCCAAACTCCATCGGCACGACCGATGAGTGGGTCATTTTCCAGCGGTTGGGGTTTGGGGTCTTCCAGACGGTTTTGCCGCTCTCGCAATCCACTCCGAGCATCAGCGCGTCCGGGCCGCCCACCGCCAGAATCACCAATCCGTTTTCGATCAATGGGCACTGGCCTGCGTACCACGGCGGAACGGTCGCGCCGAACTCCCGAACCAAATCAAATGCCCAGCGCAATTCACCGCTCGAAGCGTCGAGGCAAACCACGTGGCATTTGGGACCCATGGCGACGACGAATTTGTCCGTCACAGCCGGCACGGTGCGCGACATTCCGTGATTGCGTTTGACGGGCAGCGGGTAGGCATAACGCCAGATTTCCTTTCCATCGGCGAGCGAGAGGCAACGCAGGGCGTCCTGGCGTTTCTCGCGATCATAGTCCATCACATAGACTCGGCCCTGGGAGATCGCCGCGCCGGCATAGCCTTCGCCGACTTCAATCGACCAAAGCGGTCTTGGCCCGGAAGTCGGCCAAGTTCTGGCCAAGGTGGCGGATTCGTGGCTGATCCCGTCGAGCGTTGCCCCACGGAAACCGGGCCAAGCCCCCGGAAGATCGGCGGGCTTTCCATCGCCAACCGTGAGGCGGCCGGCCAGGGCTGGATTGCCTTTCGCTCCGTTTTGCCCATCGCCTGGCGCTTGATCGGCGCCGGGAACTCGAAGCTGAATTGGGCCAGGTGAAGCCAGCCACAACCAAAGCGATATCGCTCCAAGGCCAAGGAGCGCCGCCATTGCCGGAATCGCTGGCAGCAATCTCCCCGGTCCTTCGTTTTGGAGCACTGAACGAATCGCGCCCATACTGTCCTGGGCGACATCTATCGAAGCCTCCACGTCTTTCAGGCCGTGCTCACGGACCGTTCGCGCGCAGTTCATTTTGGAACAGGCGGACCCATGAACCAGACGTTGGTAGGGCAGCGCTGCTGCGCCGCCGCAACCACAGAACGTCGGCTGCGCGGCAACTCAGCCCTGCCAGGCTCCTCAAGAGTCGCCCAATTGCGTCAACTTTAGATGCGGACTGGTGTGGGAACTTTGATTCGAATCAACACATTGCCGATTCAGTAAGTGCCGGAGCAAGAAATGCGAAGCGCTGCGGGAATTCGAAGGCTTAGCCAATTCCATCGAACAGGAGCAAACGGAGAGAACAGAGGACCGGGCAAAGCTGTAACGCCGTGTTTTGGATCACATCGGTCTAGAAAAGCTGAGCGACAACAGATCGTACGACATGATGGGCGGCCTCTGTTTCCTCTGTGCTCTCCTGTTCAGGATTGAATAGTTCGCTCAGAGAAGTCAGGGAAAAGAGCGTGTCATCCCCGCAGGACACTTCACTGCTTCGTGACCGTCTCGTCGAGGTTCAGGATCAGGCTGGCGACGGACGCGTATGCCGCCAGCTCGGCTGCCGGGAGTGAATCGTTTTTGGGCAATTCGCCGACGCTCACGAACTGAACCGCACGCTCTGGGTGCTTGCCGAAATGCTCGAGATGATCCCGGAACGCATCGAGGAGAATCCGCTGTTCGTGTTGACCCGGCCGACGCGCCGTCGCCAGACGGAAGGCATAGGCCAAGCGTTCATCAGCGGCCACTCCGCCTTCCAGCATTATCCGCTGCGCAAAGGCTCGCGCGGCTTCGAGGAACGCGGTGTCATTCATCATGTCCAGGGCTTGTAGAGGCGTGCTGGTCCGAGATTGGCGAACAGAGCATGCTTCGCGGCCGGCGGCATCGAAAGACGTCATGGTGGGCGGAGGACTCGTGCGTTTCCAAAACGTGTAGAGACTGCGTCGATAAAGCTTCTCGCCTTTGTCCGGCACGTAATCCGTTCCGGAGAGCTCCTTCCACAGGCCGGCCGGTTGATACGGTTTCACGGAGGGCCCACCTAGTTTCTCCACCAGCAGGCCGGAGATCGCGAACGCCTGGTCGCGGATGGCATCGGCGGACAAGCGGAAGCGTGGCCCGCGCGCGAGCCAACGATTGTCAGGGTCCTTTTGCAGCAGGCTCGGCGTGACCTTGGAGGATTGGCGATAGGTCGCGCTCATCACGATCAGCTTGAGCATCGCTTTGACGTTCCAGCCGGTCCGCATGAACTCCGTCGCCAGCCAATCCATGAGTTCAGGATGACTCGGCAATTCGCCGCGGGTTCCAAAGTCTTCGACGGTTTTCACCAGCCCGGTTCCGAAGAGCATTTGCCAGTACTGATTGATCGCGACGCGTGCCGTGAGGGGATTCGACGAATCGACCAGCCAGCGGGCCAACGCGAGCCGATTCGTGGAATCGCCTTGGACCGGCAGACGCAATGCGTTCGGAACACCCATGCGCACGTGCTCGCCAGGTTTGTCGTACTGGCCGCGAACCAAAACAAAGGTGTCGCGGGGCGTCTGCATCTCTTCCATCACCATGAGCGTGGGGAGGCCCTCGGCGAATTCGTCTCTTCGCTTCCGCGAGTCTGCGAGCTTGGCTTTGGCGTCAAGAATTGGCGCGGGTGCATGCTTGTCCAAGAAACAGCTTCGGAGTTTCAACGCCTGGCTCGCGCCGCGGCGTTCGGGCGGCAGCGAGAGAATCTCAGCGATTGAATTCGCGGTGGCGACAATCGCGGCTTCCTGCGCCATGAGCACGCGATCATAAATGCGCACGTCATCAATCAAACCGCGAAAGCGAATTTCCGGACCGCCGCCTGAGCCAATTCGGAAGGGCTCCGAAGTTTTGAACGATTGGTTCAGTTCATCGAGGTTGACCTTCAGCTTCTCGGGTTTGCCATCGACGTAAATCCGGATTCCGTCCGCGACGCGCGATCCGTCGTAAGTGGCGGCCACGTGATGCCAGGCGTTCGGCGTGAGCGGCATTTCCGTTTCGACACGCAACGCGTCATCCAGCCAGCGCTTGACCAAATTCAACTGAACGCGACCGTTGGTGAGGCACAAGCTGTAGCCATCCGATTCCGGTGATTCTCCCGTGCGGGAAAGGATTGCTCCAGCGTGCGAGCCTTGCGGAAAAATCCAGGCGGTGAAGGAAAACTTGTCTAAGAAACCGAAGTCGCCGGCTTTGCCCGCGTCCACAAAACGCTGGCCATCGAAGGCTGCGGCCTGGCCGAGTTTCCCGGGAGCAAAAGCGGCATCACCGGCGGCAAACTTTATGGCAGCCGGCGCGTTGGAACCGGAAACATGGTTTGTGGCAAGCAGCAACCCGTCCAGTGGAAAGTGAGCCGTCAAGCTGTCCGAAACGGTCCAATCTGCCACGAAAAGCTGCAGATCACCTTGAACGCGTTCCGTTCCGTCGGTGGCTGCAGGCGCCGTGGCTAGCTGAGCCACGAGAGATCGTTCCCAATTGGCCTGAGCGCTGAGGATTTCAGGTTCGAGCGCTCGGAATTGGCGTTCCGCCGTCGCCAATTCATCTTCGAGAATTTGCATTGTCTTCACCTGCGCCGGTGTCGGGGCTTTGATCACGGGCGGCGAATTGCCGAGTTTTATGGCGCGGCCTTTTTCCGGCACGTTGTTGAAGAAGGCGAAGAGCTGATAATATTCTTTCTGCGTGAAGGGATCGTATTTGTGGTCATGGCAGCGCGCGCACCCCATCGTCAAGCCTAGCCAAACCGTGCACGTGGTATCCACGCGATCCACGACGTACTCCACGGCGTATTCCTCGGCAATGATGCCGCCTTCCGAGTTGCCGCGGTGGTTCCGATTGAAGCCGGTCGCGATGCGTTGATCGAGCGTCGCGCCCGGAAGAAGATCACCCGCGATCTGCTCAATCGTGAATTGGTCGAACGGCATGTTTTGGTTGAACGCATCGATCACCCAATCCCGCCAGCGCCACATATACCGTTCGCCGTCGGTTTGATAGCCGCTCGTGTCGGCGTAGCGGGCGGCGTCGAGCCAGAGAATCGCCATGCGCTCGCCGAACCGCGAGGAAGCCAAAAGGCGGTCCACGATTTTCTCGTACGCCTTGGGGGAGTTGTCTGAGAGAAACGCGTCCAACTCGGATGGAGTGGGAGGGAGCCCGGTCAAATCGAGCGAAACACGGCGAAACAGCGTGGCCTTGTCCGCTTCGGGAGAAGGCTGAAGTTTTTCCTTCTCCAGCCGAGCGAGCACAAAGTAATCGATGCCGTTGCGCGACCAGGGTTGACTCTGAACCCTCGGCAACGCTGGACGGTGCGGCACGCGGAAAGCCCAATGATCCTGCGGCTCCGCCCCGTGCGTTTGCACAAGCGAAACAAACTGAAGGCAGATCGCCAGGATTGGCGCGAGCGCAACGGATCTCACAACTGGATATACCGATTTCCGCCGTTAGTAACGATCATAAAGGGCTCAAATGGGCGTGCGTTCAAGAGTTGGCGAATCTCTGAATCATGTGCGTTCAATGTATCCGGAGGAGTCGGTCGGGGCAAGCACGCCGGAACGTCCAGTGTGGTTGAGAACGCGCATCAGTTTTGAAGAAGAACTCGAAGCCAGCCACGGAGTGGCGGAAGACCGTAGCCCACAGCGCAAGCCGTGGGAATAGGGCAACAGATCCATTAGCCCCGGATGGGGCGAAAGAAATCCCGCCCAGGCCGAAACGCTTCTTTCGTCGCGCCGCGGCTCTCCATCTTTCCCGCTCCACCCACAGCTTGCGCTGTGGGCTACAGTCTATCGCTGCTCCGCAGCGCCCGTGCGTCGCCATTTGGCAGCGCATGGCGAATCGGCGAGTCAAACTTCGCGGAGAAGTTGGCGTAGGCTTTGTTGTCGAGCTCGAATGAATCGACGCTTTGATTTCTGGATTTGTCGCAGGTTTCTCGGATTGGCGATTTGTTCCATTTTCTCTCTCGCGAAGAACTCGGTCCTCTGTTTCCTCCGTGTTCTCCTGTTTGGAATGAGTTTTCATTTAGAAGATGTGACCGACTGGAAATGCCGCGCGATTTCTCGCGCTGTTAAGGCGCGATTGAAAACGGCTACTTCATCGAGTTTTCCTTCGAAAGTCTCATCCGGCTTGGCGGCTCCTCCAAAAAAGAACTCACCGCCCTTCGGGCCAGAGAAGCCTTTCAGTCGGGCCGAAATCTCCGGTTCAGGATTGCCGTTCAGAAAAATCTTGATTTGCCGTCCGTCGCGCACGAACACGACATGATTCCAGGTCTTCAGGGGAGTTTCTGAAGCGCGCCCATGCGCTATCAAGTCGGCGAGTCCATTATTCGCGCAGAAAACCAGTTTACCCCGCTGGGCAGTTCCGGCGATCTCAAGTCTGTCACTGACCGTTCCGCTCGATTCGAGGCTACGGCGCGTAAATAAGCAGCCGGTAGTCGCTCTTGCGTTAGTCGGCAATCCATTCCAGAACCACATCTCGACGCTGTACCGGTTGCGCAGCCCTTTGAGCGATGCTCGGATGCGGCCTCCGGCCAGATGGACAGCGTGGTTGATCGTGGCAAACCCCATGACGGCCGCCGACGAAGGGCCTTCCAAGTAGTAGGCAATGCCCGACGCCGGCGTCTGCTCCGAAGTTGTTGCGGTGCCATCCTCATAAGTCGCGTGATTGTTGCGTCCGCTCGAATCAAACGCGGTTGGACCGTGGAATTCACTCAGACGCCAATACGCAATCGGTTTGGATGCGAGCACGGCTTCCGCGTAGGAGCCGTGCCTCTCCGCCTGATTACGGCGGCGTTGGCCGGAGGCTTCTTCCAGAAGTTTCAGGATGGCCTCGGTGATTTTGGGTTCGGCCTCCACTTCCAATGCCGCCGTGCGCGCAGGCCAGGTCGTGTAGCCGCCCAGCGCGTGCTGCGCGGGGGGCGGAATGTAACCTTCAGCGCCGTTGGCCAATTCGATCGTGAATGTCGGAGCCAGCGGACTGAGCGCTTTGATTTTCAACCCGGTGATCGCGAAGACTTCGTTCGGGATGGCCGCGATCCCCAGGCCGCCGATGCGGACGGCTTGGAGCTTGAGTTCGCGGATGGGATCTTGATGGAGAAAGATTTGTTCGCGGGCGTACACCTCAATTTGGTTGGTCGGCTTCCGTCCCTCCATTTTGGCAACGATTTGGCGTGCCCACGACAAACGCTTTTCGTTGGGTGTGCGCCGGCGCAGAGTCAGTTTCGACTCCGCCATCGCTACCGGGGCCCAGTCGTGAAAGCGGATTTTTTGATACGCGGCGAACGCCGATCTTGCGACTCCATCGGCGTATTCAGCGAGACTCAGATTCTGTCGCGGCTTTCCGTAATCCATCCACATTTGGTCGCCGCTGGTGCCTTGGGACATGATGCCGACGAAAGGCGGATCGACAGCCTGAGCGCCGATGAGGTTCTTGATCTTGTCGGCGAAGCGCCCGTAGTAATCGGCAGAAACCGGCGTCGCGCCGAAATAGTGCATCGAATAATTCGCCAAAAGCGCGATGGGCTTTCCTTGGATCGACTGGATTGCGACCACTGAAAGCCCAGGGTCCACCGGCCCGGAAGGCCCGATAGCATCCGGGTTTTCGTAGCCTGGGTGCATGTTCGCTCGCACCGTTTTCCCGCCGAATGGATCGGTCTTGATTTTGTCGGGGCGATAAATCCAGCGGCGGTTGTGGGTGTGCTCGAAATCATCGACCACCGCCCAACCGATGCGCGCCGGGGCCAGGTTTTTTGCCGCCAACGCGATGGCTTGGGCGATCTTGCTCGGAAGCGCTTTGGCGTATTGCAGGTCGGCCGAGGCACCCAGGCAACCCATCGCGGCGGGCGCAGAGTGGGTGTGGGTCGCCGAAACAAGCATGCGCTCCACGGCGATGCCGGTTTGTTCGTGGGCCATCCGTTTTGCGTCGTCGATCAAATCGCGCGGCAGCATGCAGCTATCGACCACGGCGATGGCGATGCGGTTTGTGCCGTCGTCAAGCACCAGGGCCCGGGCATGGAGCGCGTCGTTGGCTTTGGTGGCCCGGGCTTCCAGGAAACCGCCGTTCACGAGGACGGGAAATTGCGCCGGCGTGATGTCGATGGCGCTGGCTCCGGCTTTGAGGCTTCGTGCCGATTGAGCTGCGTTCAGCGAGAGGGTGTGGAGTGTCAAAGCAAGACCCGCCAGTTGGAGCAGATTCAGGAAGGCGGGGCCACAAATCGTCCATGTCGTCGTCCTCGATTTTAGTCCGAGTTGCAAGGACGAGCAGACTTCATGGAGATTCCGGACACGTTGTAAACGATGTGGCTTCATAGCAAATCTGGTTGCTGCAATGAGTGCGCTTTCACGAGCAGCTAAAGTAGCTGGAGACTTACACGCAGCAAACGTCGATTTTTTCCTTGCTGCTGGGACAGATGGGAAGCCCCGGAGGGGCGACAGGGTCGTGAAGGGCGGTCCAGGAATGGTTTCCTGGTGTTCTATCGCCCCATCCGGGGCTTCGGGAACGCACGCACCGGCTCCACAGCTCACGCTGTGGACTATTATCCGTCGCCACTCCGTGGCTGACTGGAGATGCACTTGTCATTTTTGCTTTGGTCATTGGAATTTGTTTCGGATTTCGATATTTGAATTTCGGATTTCACACTGAATAGGAAAGAACACATGGCCAAATTCAAAGTCATCCTGATCAAGCACGGTTATCCGAGCGTGGAACCGGAACGCAGAGTCATCACCGACGCCGGAGGAGAATTCTTCGACGGCGACAAAATGTCAGACGAGGAGGAAGCCAGGATTTGTTCCGAAGCCGAGGGTATCTTGGTCCGCTGGCGAAAGATCACTCCGGATATGATCAAGACCTATCGCCGCTGCAAAATCCTCATCCGCTACGGCGTGGGGTTCGATAACGTGGATGTAAACGCGGCGACGGAGGCTGGAATCATCGTCGGTCATTTGCCAACCTATTGCCTGGATGAAGTCTCTTCGCACACGGTCGCGTTGTGGCTGGCGTGCGTCCGACGTGTCGTCGAAACGCATCGGAAACTAGCTCGTGGCGGTTGGGATGCCAATCCGCCCGCGCCGATCTTTCGCACCAAAGGGAAGACTTTCGGCCTGATCGGCCTAGGCAACATCGGTCAATCGGTGGCGCGCAAGTTGTCCGGCTGGGGAATGAATTTGCTGGCGTGCGATCCCTTCGTGGACCCGAAACGGGCGGAGGCTTTGGGCGTGCGGCTGGTGGATCAGGAGACGTTGTTGCGTGAATCCGATTATGTGTCTTTGCATGTGCCGTTATTGCCCGAAACGCGACACCTCATGAGCGAGCGCCAATTCGCGGTCATCAAGCCCGGAGCGATCCTGGTCAATACGGCGCGAGGCCCGGTCGTGGATGCGAAAGCGCTGCTGGCTGCATTGGAGAGCGGCCGGGTTGCGTTCGCGGCATTGGATGTTTTCGAAGAGGAACCGCCTGCGCTCCATTCCCCGCTCAGAACTCATCCTCGAATGGTTCTGACGGATCACGTCGCCTGGTATTCGGAGGATTCGCAATTGGAACTGAAGATCACGGCTGCCGAAGAAGCGGTGCGCGTCTGCACCGGCGGTTTGCCGCGATCCATCGCCAATCCGGAAGTGCTGCAGCGTTTGGGACGCGCCAAAGACTGGACGCCGACGGAGATGTATCGGTGGCAGTTGAGGCGGTTGGAGAAACTCCAGGCGGTGAATCGTTAAATCGTCAAAAGGGTTAAAACGCTAAAACGGTGAAGCTGCGCAACGAACACGCGAAGGCCGCGGAGTGCCGCTTTTCCGCTCGTTATCACTCTTGCCGGGGCGTTATCTGAGTCCTAATCTGGGAGCATCACAACAATACCCATTTGTTCGATCGGGCTGGTTCTAGGTTTTGGCCAAATCTTGTCCGCCGCGGAAGAGACGGCGGTTGTCAGCAAGGTGATCGATGGCGACACGTGCCAACTGGAGGACGGCCGCCGAATCAGATATCTCGGCATCGAAGCCCCGGAAGAGCAGGATCGATACGGCGAACCAGCCACGCAAGCGAACCACTTGCTCGTCACGGGTAAATCTATCCGAATTGAGTTTGGGAAGCCTCGAGAGGATCGTGATGGCCGATTGCTGGCGTATGTTTTCATCGAGAAAGTTTTCGTCAACGCAGAACTGGTGCGCCAAGGCCACGCCCATGTGCGGCGTCCAGTGGATGTGGCATACAGGAGCGCACTGATGCAAGCACAGGACGAAGCACGGCTTGCGGGTCGTGGGATCTGGGACTCGATTGGCGCACGGCAGTTAAGGATTGCCTGGGTGCAAGCCAAGGTTGAGGGTCCAGCAAAACGGAACCTGAATGACGAATACATCACCATTGAGAATCAGGGAAACCAACCTGTGGATCTGACTGGATGGAAGATTCTAGACGAAGCGGGGAACCCGTACCTGGTTCCGAAGTTTACTCTGGAACCGAAGCGGAAATTTACTCTGCGCACCGGGTCCGGGAAGAATACCGAACAGGAACTATTCTGGGGCAGTCGGACTCCCATCTGGAACGACAACGGCGACACGATCTTTATCAGGGACGCCGAAGGTAAACTTGTTCTCAGCCACATCTACTAATCGTCACCTCGATTGGCAGAGAACTTGGAAGGGGCGTCCCAAGTGCTCGGGATGGGTCAATGTCTGGAATTGGCGAAGGCGCGCAGGCGTCCAGGGCGGGAAGGATTGCGGCGACCGCTCGATTTGCTTCACGATTTCAGTCAGGAATTTGGATTGCGGGATCAAGGCTTCCGTCCGCAGCCCGGATTTCGCGCCAATCTCAAGGAGCGCACTGAAATTGATGTGGCTGGTTAAATCCTGTTCGCCGACCTGAGAGAGCAAGTCCGAACTTACGTGGTGTCGGTGATAGCCGCGCAGCGTGCCATTCGCGCGCTGCGGAGTGAAAAACTCATCCGCGAGCAACCCGTAATCGATCGTCAGCAGTTTGCCCTGAGCGAGCCTGGAGGCGGCTTGAGACCACCACGCTTCAGCGGCCGGCCCGACTTCGATGGTGAAGCCATCAGGCAAAGCCACCGCCAGTTCAGGAGGCAAATTCAGATGAAAGGGGGAGCGCACGCGCCCTCGCGTGCCGTGGTCGGCGCCCTCGCCGACCACGCTGCCACGATCGGGCACTTCACCATCCAGTGTCCGATCAGGAGGTTCACTTCGACCGGCAAGGCGCCGGTCGAAACACGCGAGGGCGCGTGGGCTCCCCGATTCCGACGGAACAGTTACCGCGGAGAGCTTCGTCCAGGTAAAATGGTCTTTCTCCCAGGTTACAGCCCATTCGAACCATCGTTGTTCGGCCGCATTCCAGCCGAGGCGATGGACGGGGAGTGCGTCCAGAAGTTCGTTGGCGTAGATCACACCGCGGACGCGTTTGAGTGGAATGAATTCCCACGAAGTAAACCAGCGGATGTGTTCCTCGAACCTGCTCAAGGTCTGAGCCTGCCGGCGCCTCCGGACGGTTGAGGGCTCCAGAATCCAATATTCCAACTGTTGAAGAAGGTCCGGGCGATGCTCGCGCACCCACGATAGAACGTCGAAAGCCAGGCGACCGTCGTGCGCGCCAGCCTCCACGATTTGCAAGGGACGTTGAGATTCGAGGTGGCCTTGGCTTTCTCCCTCTCCCCCCTGCGAATGGAGTAGAAGCCCGGGAAGAGAATTCACCGAAAATTGAGACGCCTTGAACTCCTGAACAGATTTTTTCACCACGGATTCCGCGGATGAAGAAGCAGATCTATCCATGTTATCCGTGTCATCCGTGGTTGAATCAGGTTCGTGGGGAGGAACAGGTGCGAGTGACTTCACGTTGCAAGATTCAACGGCCGTGCCCTTGGGGAGCAGAACGAGTTCATCCAGCCATTGGGCGAATTGAACAGCCAACAGCTCGCCAAAGACGCTGCCCACGCTGACGCTGGTGAAGAAGTCTCCGCCTCGTCCGATGGTCTCGCCGTCATGTTCGTAATAGCCAAGCTTCGGATGGTAGAGCGCCAATTCCATGAACCGGGCAAACGGCATCGGGCCGTGTTCCGCGATCTCGTGCCGAATGATTTCGACCAGCGCATTCATGAGCTTGCAGTTCGCACCGCCTTTTGGTACAGCAACGACGGTTGTATTAAGTTCTTATGGCCAAGATCGACGCTTTCTTCAATCTGATGTTCGAGCAGAAAGCTTCGGACCTTCACCTGTCGGCGGGCAATCCGCCCATGCTCCGGATCAACGGCGAGCTGCACCGCGTGGATTACCCGCCGCTGGAGAGCGACAATCTGAAGGCGATGCTTTACGAAATCGCCCCGGAATACAAAATCAAGATCTATGAGGAAACGGGCGACGTCGATTTCGGTTACGAGATTCCGAGCGTCTCGCGGTTCCGCGCCAATTTCTTCAACCAAAAAAACGGCGTGGCGGCCGTCTTTCGCCAGATTCCTTCAAAAGTGCTGTCCTTTGAGGATTTCGAGAAATTCGACGCGCCGCTCCCCGCCGTCCTGAAGAAATTCGCCATGCTGCACAAGGGCCTGGTGGTGGTGACCGGTCCGACCGGATCGGGTAAATCCACCACGCTGGCGGCGATCATCGACTACGCGAACAAGAATCGCCGGGATCATATCCTGACAATTGAAGATCCGATTGAATTCGTCCACGAAAGCAAGAACTCCCTGGTGAACCACCGCGAGGTCGGCATCCACACCCGGTCGTTCGCGGCGGCCCTGCGCGGCGCCTTGCGGGAAGACCCGGACATCGTTTTGGTGGGCGAATTGCGCGACCTGGAGACCATCGAGTTGGCGCTGACCGCGGCCAGCACGGGTCATCTCGTGTTCGGCACGCTGCACACGCAGAGCGCCGCCAAAACCGTGGACCGCATCATCGACGTCTTTCCGGCGGAGCAGCAAAACAAGATTCGCGCGACGTTGTCGGAGTCGCTTCGCGGCGTGGTGGCGCAGAACCTGTTCAAACGGATCGACAAAAAGGGCCGGGTCGCGGCGCTGGAGATTTTGGTGTTTACCACCGCCATCGCGAACCTGGTGCGCGAAGGCAAGACTCACCAGATTCCCGGCATGATCCAGGTCGGCAAGAAGTTGGGCAACCAACCGCTCGATGACGCGATCATGGAACATCTGCGGATGAAACGGATTTCGCCCGAAGAAGCCTATGAGAAATGCCTGGACCGAAAAAAGTTCCGCCCGTTCCTGGCCCATCCTCCGGAAGACGACGACGCCTGAGCAATTTCAAATTTGAAATCAGAAATTTGAAATTCCGGATATGCGCCGCAACGAACTCGACTACGTTCTGGGCACGATGCTCGACTCCTACAAGGACGTCTCCGACCTGAACATCACGGTTGACAAGCCCCTGCAGGTCGAGTCGGCCGGCCAGCTCGCTCCGGTGACGGTCGAACCGCCGATCGAAAAGTTGACCCCCTTCCAGACCGAGACGCTGGCCATGAATCTCATCGCCGGCAACCGGCGTCTGACCGAAGACCTGCTCCGGACCGGCTCGTGCGATTCCTCCTATACGCTCACGGGGAAAGCGCGTTTCCGGGTAAACATTTTCTCGCAGCGCGGCAACTACTCGATCGTGCTGCGCAAGCTGGCCACGAAAATTCCGACGCTCGGCGAGATGAAGCTGCCCGAGATTTTCCACCAGATGGCCAAGGAGAAAACGGGCTTGGTCCTCGTCACCGGCGCGACCGGCTCCGGCAAATCGACGACGCTGGCCGCGTTGCTCAACGAAATTAACGAAACCAAGTCGATCCATATTATCACGCTGGAAGATCCGGTGGAGTTTGTGCATCCGCAAAAGAAGGCGACTTTCAATCAGCGGGAAATGGGAAATGATTTCGACACATTCGCGAGCGGCCTGCGCGCGGCTTTGCGCCAGGCGCCAAAGGTCATTCTGGTGGGCGAGATGCGCGACCGCCTGACCGTCGAAATCGGGCTGAGCGCCGCCGAGACCGGCCACCTGGTCGTAAGCACCTTACACACGATCGATGCCGGGCAGACGATCAATCGCATCCTAGGCATGTTCGAGCAGGAAGAACAGGAACAGGTCCGCCTCCGTCTGGCGGACACCGTGCGGTGGATTGTCAGCCAGCGCCTGGCGCCAAAAATCGGCGGCGGCCGCGTCGCGCTCCTAGAAATCATGGGTTCAAACTTGCGCACCAAGGACAGCATCGTCATGGGCGAGAGCGAGGGCAAAACGTTCTACGAGATCATCGAGGCGAGTTACACTTTCGGTTGGCGGACATTCGACCAGGCGTGTCTGGACGCTTTCGATCAGGGCCTCGTCACGGAAGAAACGGCCTTGCTGTATTGCAGCAAGCGCGGACCCGTGACTCGCGGGATCGACAACATCAAAAAGAAACGGGGCGAGGCGGCCACGAATATGCCTCAACTGCAAATGCAGAAGGACGATGGGAAAGCGAAGAAGGCCGAGCCTCCACCCGTGCCCACCGGGCTCAAGCTGAAATAGTATGCCCGCCGATCTTGATCTGCTCAGTTCGACGGATCGTCCGGCCCTGCTGGGTCTCAGCAGCGCCGAGTTTCTCGCGGCCTGCCGGAAGGCGTTGGAGGGTCTGGGCTACAAGGTCCACCACGCGGCTTCGCACGCCGAATTCCTTTCTCGCTTTTCCCAGATTCAATATCAGGTGGCGATGGTGGAGGACGTGTTTGACGCGCCGTCGGCTCTGGAGAACCGCGCCTTGACCGCCCTGCAAGGGATGCCCATGAGCCAGCGGCGCCATGCGGTCAGTTTCCTCCTGGGGCGTTCGTTCCAAACGTTGAATCCGATGCAGGCGTTCCAACAGAGCGTCCATGCCGTCGTCAACGCCGCGGACCTGGACAAGCTTCCCCAGATCGTGCAGAAGGTCACGGCCGACCACGATCTTTTTTACAATATCTTCAGGGATTCACAAAACCGCCTGGCCCAGGCCAAGTAAGCGATTTGAATGCTTCGGTCTCAAACGTGAAATCGCCCCGATCTCGACTCGATCAGGTCCTCGTCGAGCGCGGCCTCTGCGAAAGCCGCGAACGAGCGCGACGCGCCGTGCTGGCCGGGGTCGTTCGCATCAACGAGCAACTCGCGCGCAAGCCCAGCGATGCGGTCGCGCCAACCGACCTCATCACGGTCCAAACCCCCGAACGCTACGTCAGCCGCGGCGGACACAAGCTGGAGCACGCCTTGCGGCACTTTCGCATCGACCCGCGCGGTTGCGTCGCGGTCGATTTGGGCGCTTCGACCGGCGGATTCACCGACTGTTTGCTGCAACACGGAGCGGAGAAGGTCTATGCGGTGGACGTGGGCCAGGGCCAGCTTGCCTGGAAGCTGCGCCGCGACCCGCGCGTTGTGGTGATGGAAAAGAAAAACGCTCGCGACCTGACTCCGGATCAATTCCCGCCGCCGTTCTCGGCCGCCGATCTGGTCGTGATCGACTGCTCGTTCATTTCGCTGCAAAAGATTCTTCCGGCGGCGGTCGGACTGGTCCATACTCGCGGCCGGATCATCGCTCTGGTGAAGCCGCAATTCGAGGCCGGCAAAGCGGAGGCGGACAAAGGCGCGGGCGTGATCACCGATCCAGCGATTCATGCGCGAGTCCTGCAAGAGATTCAGAATTTCGTCGGCACGGTGCCGAATCTGGCCTGGCTCGGCTTGATCGAGTCCCCGCTGCTCGGACCTGCGGGAAACAAAGAATTTCTGGTGTGGCTTGAAAGAAATCACTAAAGGCATTCAACGCGTCGGCATCGTCGCCAATTTGGGCAAGGTGAATTCCCGCGACGTCGTGCGCAAAGCGGCGAAACTGATCGTTCGCAGCGGGCGTAACGTCGTCACCGATGCCGCGACGGCGAAACTGACGGGATTGGCTGCTCCAGCGTTTCCGAACGCGGCCACCCTCACCCAACACGCGGATCTTGTTCTGGTGTTTGGCGGCGATGGCACCATGCTGCGCGTGGCGCGCGAAACGGCCGGTTCGCGAACGCCGCTTCTGGGCATCAACGTCGGCGCACTGGGATTTCTGACGGACGTGCCGTCCTGGGACTTGTCGCGCGCGCTGCAACAGGTTTGGAGCGGCGACTTCCGCGTGGAATCGCGGGCGCTCATCGAGGCCAGCGCGGATTGCCAGGGCCAATGTTTCCGGACGATCGCTTTCAACGAATTCGTCATCAGCCGTCACATGGTCTCGCGACTCATCGAGTTGGAGGCCAGCGTCGATGACGAAATTCTGACCCGTTACCGCGGGGACGGATTGATCATCAGTTCGCCCACGGGTTCGACCGCTTACTCCCTCGCGGCCGGCGGGGCGGTGGTGTATCCGACGGCGGAAGTGTTCACGCTGACTCCGATCTGCCCGCACACGCTTTCGAATCGGTCCGTGATCGTGAACTTGAGTTCGACCATCCGGGTCAGGATCCTCAGCCAGAAGCCGGAGGCTGTGTTCAGCGGGGATGGCCAGGATGATCGGCGATTGAATGCCGGGGACGTGGTCACGATTCGCCGCAGCCGCCATTCCGTTCGATTGATTCATCTGACGGGCACTTCCTTTTTCGAAACGCTCCGGCACAAACTGAACTGGAGCGGTTCGAACGTCCCGGTGAAGTGATGGCGTCACCACCGCGCTTCCGGAGTCCAAGTCGTTTTCAGAATGAGACGGATGACCTTTTCCCTGAATCAGGCGGGGCTGCGCTGCTGCGCCGCAGGATTTCCGTCGATGCGGCGGCGCGGCAGCACCGCCCTACCATCGCGCTGACGGCGCGTTAGAATGACCCTGGCTTCTCCATGGTTCGTTTGAAGGACATCGCGGCGCGGGCGGGTGTGTCGGTCATGACCGTTTCCAAGGTCATGCGTGACGCTCCCGACATCTCCGCTGCCACCAAGGCCCGCATCCGCAGCCTGGCCGAAGAAATGGGCTACGTGCCTGATTCTCTCGCGCAAGGACTTCGGACTCGAACCACGAAACTCTTTGGCCTCGTCATCCCCACCATCACGAATCCCGTCTTCGCGCGGACGGCTCGAGCCATTGAAGAACTTGCCCACGAACACGGCTACGACGTGATCCTGGCCCACACGTTGAATGCGCCCGAACGGGAAGAAGCCTGCCTGCGCAGGCTCCTTTCGCGCCGTGTGGATGGTTTGTTCATTTCTCCCGTGTACCGGTTGGCGCCAACCGCTCCCATTTACGATGAGATCCAGAAGAACCGAACCCCGACGGTGATTCTGGGCCAGCGGGCGCCGTTCTGCACCCCGTTCCCGAATGTAGCCGGAGACGATTTGCCCGCGAGTTACGCGGCCACGAAGCACCTGCTCGATCTCGGCCACCGACGGATCGCGTTCTTCGCCGGCCTCGCGGCTGCGCCCTGGTCGCAGGAACGTGCGGATGGGTATCGCCGCGCCTTGCGGGAAGCGGGCTTGAGCGTGGAAGATCGCCTGATCTTTACCTCCGGCGCGAGCATCGAAGACGGCGAGAAGGCAGCGCTGCAAATGCTCCAGGAATGCGAAGACGTGACCGCGGTTCAGGCCGCGAGTGATTTGGCGGCCATCGGCGCGGCCCACGTGTTTCTTTCCCAAGGATTGAGAATTCCCCAGGACATTTCTGTTGTCGGATTCGGCAATATTTTGGTCAGCGAGCACTTTAAAGTGCCGTTGACGACGCTTCGCCAACCCAAGTTTCGGCTGGGCGTCGCCGCGATGGAATCCATGCAGAAACTGTTGAAGGGCGAACGGCCGGAAGACAAAAGGCTCGCCGCTCCCATTGTGATTCGCGCCAGCACCGGACCGCCGCCGGTCAAGCCACCCCAAAGCGCTGGTTGAAAAAAGCCGCCTGGCGGTTGATCTGCGCGAGGGTCTGTTCCATGCGGCGAAAACTCTCGAACATCGTCTGCTGGCCCGCCAGGACCGTCCGCTCCATCTTTCCCAGTTGTTCGTCGATTTTGGCGGACTGACTCGACACGGCATCGCGATGCCGCAGCATGGAGCCGTCGGCTCCCACGAGACTTTCGAGGTAATTGCCGATTCGAGAAGCAATGCCCTGGGCGGAGTCGCTGAAGAGAGCCTGGATGTCGGAAATAGAGTTCGTCAGGGCGTTTTCGAGTGCGCCCGGGTTTGCGAGGGAAATCGTATTCGAATAACCGTCCGTCTTGTACCCGAGCGATTCCAGACGCTTCAGCGTGGAACCCAATTCGGACACGTCCGAGCCGGCCAAGCTGCGCAACTTTCTAGCGCTTTCCGCCACTTGCGGATCCGAAGCCAAAAGGCCCGCGGTCACCACGCCTTTCGCATCGGTGGAGCTGGCCGTCTGGACCGAGATCAAACTCTGGACCTTATTGTATTGGTCGATGAAGTCCGTCATCGCCTGTTTGAGCGGGGCCGTGTCGTTCGAGACGTTGACGGTGGCGCTCCCGGTGGAGAGAGCCGTAAGGGTCAATCCCTCGATCCCGTGGCTTTCTTTGCCGATTGTGTTCGTGCGGCTGGTGAGTGAAGCGCCTCCGTTGACCGTGAACGCGGCGTCCTGGCCGGTCACGAGCGCTCCTCCGGAGGCCGAAGTGAGCTTCGCTGCTGAAAGAAAATTGCTTGTTCCTTCGGCCAATGCGATTCCGATATCTCCAGTAGTTTTGTT
>JACPRI010000207.1 GCA_016190065.1 Verrucomicrobiota bacterium | reverse complement strand
GGGAATGGCCGTCTTGGCCTCAGGGCCAATCGCCCCGAGAACATTGGCGGCTTCCTGCGCGACCTGCGCGTCGTCATCCTCCAACGCTTTCAGGAGCGTAGGCAGAGCCGGCCTCGCGGCAGCTCCCATTTCGGACAAAAGCCAGGCCGCTTTGCGCCGCGCCTCCACAGGTTGATTTTGGTCTTCAAGCTGTTGGATCAGGAACGGCACAACGGACGGCTGCAAATGCACGAACTCGTCCAGCAAACTGGCGTGGCTGCGCTTCAGGCGGCTTTGGAACATGTCCAGTTGCTTGAACAGCTCGGCGGCAGACTTGGACTCCTTGGACTCTTCGGGACCGCGGATCGTCCCGGTCCGCAGCGGCTCGGTCGTGGTCGCTGCTTCGAGATTATCTTGAGCGGTCGGAGAGGAGGACGCGCTGCGGGCGGGGACCGCCCGCGGTCCGGTTTCTTTTCCAATCGATCTGGTTTCCTGGCTCTTCAGACCCGGCAGGAGCAAACCGCCCAGCGCAAGCAACGCGAGAACTCCCAGCGCCGGCACTCTGTGGCAGCGCCGGATTGTCCGATCCATAATGCGCGCGACGCGGCGGCCCAGCGGATGCATCTGCTCCGCAAAACCAAGCGTCGCGCCGATCGGAACTTTGCCCGACAATTCCGCCGCCGCCCGGACCAGAACATCGCAATAGGCCTCGTTGGAAGTCAGCCCTTGCGCCAAAAGAAAGTCGTCGCAACAGTCCTCGCGCACCTGGCGCAAAGCCCGGTTCAGCAGCCAGACGACAGGATGGAACCACCAAACTGCGAGCAGCAGGAGTTGGAGCCAATTCACCCAAAGATCACCCCGTTGGTAGTGCGCGAGTTCGTGCGCCAGGATCACGCGCACTTCGGACAACGGAAGTTTTTCTACAACCGCAGCGGGCAACATGACGGTGGGACGCAGCAGACCAAAAGCGATTGGCGTGTGGATTTGCGCCGAGACCATCAATCGAGGCCGGCGCCGCAATGCGAATTGTTCCGACAGAAGAGAGAATTGTTCGTAGAGTTCTCCTTGGTTGAGGCCATAAGCGCGCCGCGCTACCCTGCTCAAACGGCTGACCTGCCAGACAAGCCACGATAGAAAAGCCAGACCGCCCGCGGCATGTGCGAGCATGAGCCAAGTTTTCCAGTGCAAAGGGGGAGCAGATTGCAAGGCTGGCGAAGAAATGGAATTGCGCGGCGATGAGGCCACCGTCTGACGCTCCACATCTGCGAACGAAGGCATCGGTTCAGCCGTCCAGCGCGGAGTTTTCTCAAGCGCGTCCAACTCAACCGGGCTGAATCGTGCAACCGGTTCAAGCGCTCTTTCGCGCATAATCGGGCGCGGCCCAACAGCGCTGAACACCCCGGTCGGAACCGGCAGGAGCGGTGGGAAGGCGAACTTCAACAGCGCCAGCGTCAGGAGCCAATATCGCAATGGCCCTGGCCAGCGGCGGCCCAAATGAATCACCATCACCAGAACTCCTCCCACCAGCGCTCCTTGCCAGGCCGCGTGAAAAACACACGTCCACCACGCCTCGGCCTTGGCGTCCAGGAGTTCCATCGGAACATTCATGATTTCTTTCCTCCTTCCTTGGGAGTTTTCTCCCGCAGATCGTTCAGCAGTTGCTGGATTTTCTCCACCTCTTCCGTCGTCGGGGGCTTGGTTTCAAAAAGCGAGGCGACAAGCGCGGCGCCGTCCCCGTGGAAGATACGCTGCACGAGGTCGCGAACCACGTTGCGAAAGGTTGGGCCGCGCCGCTGGGCCACTGAATAGACAAACGCTTTGCCGACCGGTCCCTTCTTCCGGCAGACGAGATTTTTGGCCTCCAAGCGCTTCAAGAGGGTGACCATGGCTCCATGGGACATGGGACGGTAGCTTTGCATCGCTTCGCGCAGTTGCGCGGCGGTGGCCTCCCCGTGGCGGTGCAAGCAAGCGATCACGTCGAGTTCGGCAGGGGGAACATTGGGCCTTGGCATAGAATGATCAGTTGAATCGCTCCGCACCGGCACGCGAGCCGTGTGCGGAACTTAGCGGCCAGGAACCGAAAGTCAATTGTAAAATATACATCTGTATATTTCATCGCGGCATAAATTCGCTTGCCCGTCCGTCGGTTCTCTGAAAAGAACGGTGCCGAACTTATGAAACTACTTTCCAGCTCCTTCACACTCCTAGCCGCAGCCGCGCTGACGATTCTCCTCGGCTCGAACCCGCTCAACGCGGCCGAGAAAATCTCCAAGACAAATCCAAAGGCGGCTCCCGCCTGGGAGCTCAAGGATGTGGACGGGAAGGTCATAAAATCCTCGGACTTCGCGGGCAAGGTTGTGCTGCTGGATTTCTGGGCCACCTGGTGCGGCCCGTGCCGTCAGGAGATTCCGGGATTCGTCGAACTCCAGAAGAAATACGGCAAAGCGGGATTGGCGGTCGTGGGCGTTTCGCTCGACGATCAAGGGCCAAAAGTCGTGAAGCCGTTTATGAAGAAGTACGAGATCAACTACCCGATCGTGATGGACAACGGCAAGACCGCCGAATTGTTCGGGGGAGTTGAAGCGATTCCAACGACTTTCCTGATCGATCGCAAGGGCGAGATCACGCACAAACACGTCGGTCTGGTCTCGAAAGACCAATTCGAGAAAGAAATCAAGGCGCTGCTGAAGTAGCGCAGAGGATTCCTTCAAGTGCGGACGAAGGGTTTGGAGTGGCTTTCTTGTCGAGGAGTACTATTCCGCTTATTGGCGGACTTGCCGCCAAACCATGAATCGGCAAGCCGGTTCCATGAGTGTCCGCCCTCGTGCTGGCGCCAGGCGAGTTCGCCAGCGCGCAGATCGGCGTTCACAGGCGGTTTCTGGGCGGTGCGGTAATTTTCAGTCACGCCCAGGGTTGCATCAAGCTCGCCCAATCGGGGCGGGGACAGCTTGTCCCCGGCGCGAAGCGTTAGGGATTGTGGGGACAGGCTGTCATCTAGCCCGTTCACGAAAGCCTTCGAACTTGAGCTTCATGCAGCCGTGCGTAGCGCCCAGATCCCGCGCTGATGGCCGGGTCATGCTTTGGGTGGAAGAGACGAGGGTTTGCTTCCTTTCTTGACCCAAACGGAATAGCGCTTGACGAGCGCACTGTGCAGAGAAGTCTTGGAAAGTCCCGGGTTCTTTTCCAGGACATCCTCAAGCTTGGAGTCGTAGATGGCCCGGCGTTGCTGCGCCTCCGCCCTGGTGCGGGCCTCCATCAAAGCATCGAGGGCTTTGAGCGCCGCCTCCAGGTCGGGGTTCACTCCGGGTACACTCGCTCCAAAATGGCATCGGCTTCGGCGTGAGTCATGTCGCCGTGGAACATCAGCCAGGAATCCTCCAGGCGGGAGAGCCGCCAGGCGAAATCCTCAGCCAAGGCCCTTCCGGGGAAATCCGGGTCTGAAGCCTCGGCGTGGAGCAGCCGAGTGACCCGCAGAAGCAGTTTCAGAACTTTTTTGTGTTCCTCAAGTGTCTCCAAAGATGGGGTGGTTCCGAGCAGATGTTTCTTTTGCCAGTCAAAGAAGGAATCGCACACCTCGAACCACTGCGCGATTTGCTTCTGCGCAAACTCGCCGAGCGATTGCAGGCTGAACTCGCTTTCAAGAGGAACGACCGCACTGTTCATCGTCTGAATATGGCAGGAGGCGGCGTCCGCCTCAACACGAGACTTCCACTCAGGTAATTCGATAATTCGCATCAGGATGGATCATTGATCCGTTGCGCCTGCCGTCCGTCAGCCGCTCGGCGCGCACCTCGCGAAGATAGTCCTCGGCTTGGGTGGCCCCGAGTCGAGAGGGCTGCATCCGTTCCGCAGTGTTCGGCAACAGCCGCCAGCTCTTCATCATGCGCCAGAACCGGGCCCCCCTTTGCCCCACTCTGCGACAGTCGATCCGAGCGCGCTGATGGCAGGGGATTTTACTTTGCCACCGCATCGGTTTTCGCCGTGGCCGGGGGCGGAGGCGTGTGACCGATCAGCTTGTTCGCCCAAGCGATGAAGTGCTTCATGTTCGTGCGGTCCTCGTGTCCGCCGTCGTGCTGGCGCCAGGCGAGTTCGCCAGCGAGCAGGCCGG
>JACPRI010000012.1 GCA_016190065.1 Verrucomicrobiota bacterium | reverse complement strand
TCTAATCGGCAGACTGTCCGAACCGCCCTTGACGTTGCGCACGCCCGGCGGGTTGGAAACCCGCGATACGGCAGATTGGAAATCTGCGCTACGCCTTCGGCCTTCGGTTGCCTGTGAAATATCCAGGCTCGGGCTAGCCCGTTTCAATGTTCGTCGTCGCAGAGGCCAATTCGATCCACTTACGATCGGGCGTTGAAGCGGCCTGAAGGCCGCGCTCCGGGGGCGATCTGAAAATGCGCGCCCGCCTATTGGCTGGTCAACCGGTAGAATTTTGTTCCAGGGCCGATGGAGGTCTTGAACGAGTTGGTCGTCGTCGTTTCCTTCGTCCAAGGCCCAGTCACGTCCGCAGCAGATTGGAGAGTAAATCCACTCCCGTCCCAAGTGATCGTCAGATTGTTCCCGTCGCGCGCGACGACAAGCCGAGGACGCGTGGGGGGCGTGACTTGAGTGGGCTTGCTGAGTTGAACGACTCCGGAGAATAACGACGTCAACGTCACGGCGTTGTGCGTGCCCGCCGGCTCTTGGGAGAAATTCGCCGTGACCGTCACTCCGGTGCCCACGGCGAGGTTCAGCTTGCTGATGTCGAACTCGAATTCGCCCGGTTTAGGATTCAAGTCCATGCCGGACCCTTCAACGTAGGAAGCGAGGTATGCTGTGCCCTGGATGAAACCGCCGGGCAATTCGGGCACGCGGCTGGCCAGACCTTCCGCATCGGGGAGATAAACATCGACGATCGTGGCGGGGAAAATATTGGTATCGGCCACGGGGACCGTCCCGATCAGGCGCGTCGCGGTGCTGTTCGTGGCTAGGACGGGCGCGATTCCCTGGTCCGGATCCAGCAAAGCTTTCGCGTAGTAGTTGGTCATGAATGCTCCGTTGTTGCGGAGAGGACTGACCGGGGGCACGAAGTTGTTCACCAGCTTGTTTCCGCGAAGCGAGACGAGCGCGTCCTGGCCCAGGCCATCCAAAAAATCCCGCACGAGCACATCGGCCGTAATCAGACTCGAAGGGTAGTTATTGAAGATGAGATTACCTTCCACGGCGTCGCTCTTCGCGTCGAAATCGGAACCGATCCGAGTAGTCGCGGTCTGACCACTGACCAACGGGACCCCATTGGTGAAGCGCGTTTGGCCGTCGATGCCAACGCCGAAATAATTTCCCGCGATCACCACGTTCGTGCGCGGGCCGCCGCCGTAAAACTCGATGACGTGGCTGTAGCCATTGGCCTTGAACTTCTCGATGGTGCGGGGAATGACTCCCGCGAAAATGTTTCGCTCATTCTCGTCATTGACGCCGTCGCCATCCGTTCCGATCAGCGTGCCGCCGCCGTGCCTTCCGACCTGAATGCCGCCTTCGTTGGGAAGATCCGCCAGCGCAAGATTGTAATCATTCGTCCCGCTCGGCAAGACGCCGATGAAATTGCCGGTGATCCTCAAGTTGGCGCCCTCGACGATGACGGGGATTTTCATTCCGACGATGACGTTAAAATCCGCCGCCGCATTCGTGGATCGCGCGGGCACGCCGACCACAATATTGTCGCTCAAAAACGCGTCGGCTCCTTCGCGGAAGCGAAATCCGGTGACGCCCGCGTTGGCGCCGGCGACGGTTTTGCCGTCGGCATCCACGCCCATCCAGCAACCGCTCACGCGCCCCTCGGTCGCTTTCGCAGCAAAGGACACACAATAAAGCGCCGGATCGGCATCGGTTGTGTCCACGATGAGGCGGCCAAGAAAGCCGACGCCGCGCACCGTGAAATTTGTGCCGCCAACCACGCCCAGGATCGCGCTTTCCGATGTCCCGTAACCGTCGTAGTCCAGCACGGTTCGTCCGCCACCCCGCGAATCGAGAAAAATTCTGATCTTCGCGTTGTTCGGCGCGAGAATCGGATTCGTATTGGGCGCCGACCCGGGCTGGCTGTAGCCGTCAATCGTAACGTTGTTCTTCTTGATTTGCGGATAACCCTCCGGCGGCGTGGCAATGTAGTGCGGTCCGGGACCCGGAATGTTGAATCGGATTTCGTCGCCGTCGGCGATTTTGGCGAGCGCCTGGGCCAGGGAAGTCTCGCCCGTCGCCGGGCTGACGTTGTTGGTGGTGGTGACCGTGATGAGGGCGGCGTTCGCGGATAAGAAAACCGAAACGCCTCCAAACCAAGCTAGGGACAAAGCGACTCGTCTCATAATCATCGGCGGCGGATTATAGACGAAGCGGTCGATTGACCAAGCGTTAAGAAAACAAAAAAGGCACTCCGAACAGATCAGAGTGCCTGCGTGAAGTGGCTTAAATCACTTCCGGCCCAGAATGGCATCCTTGGCCGCTTTGGCGACGCGGAATTTGACGACCCGTTTCGCCGGGATGTTGATCTGTTCTCCAGTGGCTGGATTGCGGCCGATGCGGGCCTTTCGATTAACCAACACGAGCTTGCCAAGACCCGGAAGTGTGAAGCTGTTCTTCGCGTTCTTGTAGGCCAGATCGGCGATATGTTCGAGGATTTCCCCCGCGTTTTTTTTCGTAACGCCGGCCTTTTCGGCGATCGCTGCTGCAATCTGAGATTTCGTCAGTGGTTTTGCCATACTCTCTATAGTTTAGGTTTGGTGAAGTCTTACAGACTTGCGCGTAATGAAAGCCGTTTCATGCCGATGGCGCAAGGACAAAATCAAAACTTTTTGCGGAAAAGAGTCCGGGCGCAGCAGCGCGGCACGGCGCTGCGAGGCGAGGCTTGACTTGCAACTTGATTGAACGAACATCCCGTTCATGTCGGGTCTCTTCACGATTCAAAGCGAATTCCGCTACGAGATTATCCGGAAAATCATCGAGGGCGGAATGGGCATCGTGTACGAGGCCGAACAGCATGGCGCGAGCGAATTCGTCAAGCGCGTGGCCATCAAGGTCATTCGCCAGAGCTTCGCCAACCAGAAAACGTTCATCGAAAACTTCATCGGCGAAGCCAAGCTGGTCGCCGACCTGATTCACACCAACATCGTCCAGACCTACCATCTGGGAGAAGCGCGCGGCATCTTTTTCATGGCCATGGAACTGATTCGCGGCGTGAATCTGGAACAATTCTCCCAGCAACACCAGGAGAAGAAACGCGTGCTGCCCGCGGAGTTGGCCGTCTTTATCACCAGCCGGATCGCCCGCGGCCTGGCTTACGCGCATGCGAAGACCGATTTGGCCGGGAAGACGCTCGGAATCGTCCACCGCGACGTCAGCTTCAAGAATATCATGATCGCCTTCGAAGGTGACGTGAAGCTGACGGATTTCGGGATCGCCAAAGCGCGCGGGTTTCTCCAAGACAACGAAGGCGAAGTCGTGGCGGGCAAACCGGACTACATGAGCCCCGAACAGGCCGATTTTCAGATCACCGACAAACGATCGGATCTCTTCTCCACCGGTGTGGTGCTCGGGAACTTGCTCCTGGGCTACAATGTCTTCAAGGGCAACTCTTCGGAGGAATCGCGAAAGCGGATTATGGCGATGCCCCTTCCGGATTTCACCCGGCTCGACTCTCGAATCGATCAGCGTTTGAACCAGATCCTGCATCGGTGTCTGACGCGAGACCTCGCCGCGCGTTATCCGAACGCCGATGAGCTCCTGTATGATCTGGAGCATTACATTTACAACCAGGGCTACGGGCCGACCAACGAAACCTTGGGCCGATATATCCGCGAGCTGTTTGGACAAAGCTGGCACGGTCCAATGGATCGCTCGAAAGGGGACACGGTCCCGATCAACCGGCCCGCCTCGGCCGCCGTGCGACGTTAAGAGTGTCTTCAGGTTCTCTCCATCCGTCCCGCCGTCCTCGCCTTTCCGCAAAGGTGCGCCTGGGCCTTATCCAGACCCGCTGCTCGGCGGACCCCGAAAGCAACCTCCGAAAAACACTCCACCGCGTCGAAAGCGCGGCCAAGAGAGGAGCTCGGATTATCTGCACCCAGGAATTGTTTCGCTCCCAGTATTTCTGCCAGAGCGAGGATCACAAAAACTTCGAGCTGGCGGAAACGATCCCCGGGCCCTCGACACGAGCGTTTCAGAAACTGGCCGCCCGGAATCGCGTCGTGATCATCGCTTCGCTTTTTGAAAAACGCGCGGCGGGCGTTTATCACAACACGGCGGCAGTGATCGACGCGGACGGTTCCCTGCTCGGGCGCTACCGGAAAATGCACATCCCGGATGACCCGCTTTATTACGAGAAATTCTATTTCACACCGGGGGATTTGGGTTTTCACGCTTGGCAGACGCGCTACGGCAAGATCGGCGTGCTGATTTGCTGGGATCAATGGTACCCGGAGGCCGCGCGGCTCACGGCCTTGCAAGGCGCGCAAATCCTTTTCTATCCGACCGCGATCGGCTGGCACCCGAACGAAAAGGCGGAATGTGGCGCCGATCAGCACTCGGCCTGGGAAACGATTCAGCGGGGCCACGCCGTGGCCAACGGTTGTTACGTCGCCGTAACGAATCGGGTGGGATGCGAGAAGCCGGCCGGCGGGGACGGCCTGGAATTCTGGGGCCAAAGTTTCGTTGCCGGCACGTCGGGTCAGATAATCGCCAAGGCAAGTCCGGACAAGGAGGAAACACTCCTCGTGGAAGTCGATCTCGCCAAAGTGGACGTGACCCGGACTCACTGGCCGTTTCTGCGCGACCGCCGTATCGACGCGTATCAAGAGTTGACAAAACGGCTGATCGACTGAGCCGAAGCGCTCAGGGCATCCAGAGCGTTAAAACGTTGCAAGGTTAAATCGTTAAAATCGGGAAAGCATGAGTAGTCCCGAGCGCATGGTCTGGATCACGGGCGCGGGCGGTCTGATCGGAAATTACCTGGTCCAAACAGCTCCGCTCTGCGCGGCGAGTTGGCGAGTCGCGCCAATCACGCGGGCGCAGTTCGACCTGGCTGATTTCCCGGCGGTTCGGCAGGCGTTTCGCCGCCAGCGGCCGCAGCTTGTCATCCATTGCGCCGCTTTGAGCCGCAGCCCCGAATGCCAGGCCAATCCTTCGTCAGCCAGGAAACTCAACGTTGATGTAACCGCTTGCCTGGCCGAGTTGGCTTCAGAAATTCCGTTCTTCTTTTTCTCGTCCGATCTCGTGTTCGATGGCCGGCAAGGCGCTTACGACGAATCCGCCTCGCCCAATCCGCTGAGCGTATATGCCGAAACGAAAGTCGCGGCCGAACGCATCGTTCTCGCGAATCCCCGGCACACTGTCATCCGCACGTCGCTCAATGGCGGGACCTCGCCCTCGAGCATTCGAGGGTTTAACGAGGAATTGCGTCAGGCGTGGAGCGCGGGTCGGACGCTCCGGCTGTTCACAGACGAATTCCGGTCTCCGACTCCGGCGGTTGCGACCGCGCGTGCGGTTTGGGAGCTGGCTGCACAGCAACGGCCCGGCTTGTATCACGTCGCGGGCTCCGAGCGATTGTCACGATGGGAAATTGGGCGATTGATCGCCGCGCGCTGGCCACAATTGAATCCTCGTCTCGAGCCCTGCTCGTTGCGCGAGTTCGAGGGCGCGCCGCGCTCACCGGACACATCGCTGAACTCTTCCAAAGCCCAGGCCTTGCTCTCTTTTCCTTTGCCCGGATTGACTCAATGGCTGGCCGAGCATCCAGACGAACCTTTTTGAGGGTCACTTCTCAGGGGTCACGTATCACCCACGCGACTGACCGCTTGAGCGACTGCGGGTAGCCAATTCCTCTGGCCCACAGGAGTTCTCTGATCAGAACCCAGAGAAGCTCTGAATCATATCACCTGTGTTGTCTCCCAACGACGGTCAACTAATGGCTCGCCCGCACGTCATAGCACCAGAGCATGCTGTGATCCCGGATGTAAAGGTTCCCATTGGCGACGACGGGATAAGCCCACGCCTTCTCACCCGGGATCGTGTGCTGCGGTTGATCGGGCGGCAGGAAGCGTCCTTTTTCGCGATAGGCTTCCGGCGATGGCTCAACCAACGCCACCTCGCCATTTTCGCCATGGAGATAAAGCCGGCCATCGGCGTAGCAAAGCGACGCCGCGCTCGGAGCGCGCTCTTCCCATTTCACCTGGCCCGTCGTGAATTCGACACAGAGCATGGCTTGCGCGGTCGTGCCATAAAGGAAATCGCCAATCTTCAGCACGCCGCCGATCGCTGTGGAATATTTCGGTCCGAAGTAAACCTCGACTGGCTCGACACGACCTCCCGTGATTTTCAGTTTCACCGCGCCGCCGCCTGTTCCTGCCGAACCGACGTAAATGTAGCCGTCGCTGGCCAGCGGTGTCGGAATGTTCGCGTCGAACCGGCTGACGGGCTTGGCGTAGCGCCACAAAAACTTGCCGGTCTTCGCGTCCACGCCCACCAACCCTTTTTGCAGGAGCTGAACGTATTGCTTGATGCCGCCGGCCTCGACGATGATGGCCGACGCGAATGCGGCCTTGTCGCCTTCCGGCGTGACGCATTTCCAAATGACCTCGCCGGTATTTTTGTTCAACGCCACCAAAGTCGCTTCGCTTCCGCCCGGAGTGCAGACGAGCGTGTCACCATCAATCAACGGTGATTCAGCGTAAGCCCAATCACCCGACTTGCCCGCGAAATCGGCGTGTAGGTTTTTTTGCCATCGGACCTTGCCCGTGCCGATCTCCAGACAGGCCAAATCGCCGTCCGAGCCGAGCGCATAAAGCACCTCGCCGTCCACGGTCGGTGTGGAGCGGGCCGCGGCGTAATTGGCTTTCTCGGGATTGGAACCGACCTTGCCGAGGCGTGTTTGCCAAATCCGATGGCCGTCCGTCACCGCGTGCGCTTGCACGTGCTCGTGGTTTGTGCCCTGGTTGGCCAGCAGGTAAAGCCGCTCGCCGACCACGGCGGGCGTCGAATAACCGGAACCGAGGTCGCTGACCTTCCACCGGAGCTTCGGCCCGTCTTTCGGCCATTCTTTCAGCAGCCCCGTTTCCTGGGAGATTCCGTTTCGCTGCGTCCCGCGCCATTGCGGCCAATCCGAAGCAGCGACAGACAACGCGGCCACGAGCATAAGAAAACCACAGATTTGAATTCGGCGATTCATAAGCGATAACAGGTTTGTCGGTGAACTGTCCGGAAAAGGAGTTACATGAAGCGACGCAGGACACGAACAAAAAATTTCAAAATTTGACTGGAGCGAATATTCGGTGTGGGATGGACAAAAGCCCAGTCATGAACCCGCGTCTTCGCTCCCTTTTCCTCAGAATCGCTGTTGCGGCTCTATTCTTTTTCGACTCCCTCTACGGCCGCGCCGCCTCTCCTTCCAGGCCGAACATTATTCTCATCCTTGCGGACGACCTCGGCTGGACGGACCTGGCGTGCTACGGCAGCGACTTTTACGAGACGCCGCAGATTGATCGGCTGGCTCGTGAGGGAATGCGGTTCCGCCAGGCGTATTCGGCCTGCACCGTGTGTTCGCCGACGCGCGCCGCGCTGTTGACCGGCCAATATCCCGCCCGCCTCCACCTCACCGATTGGATTCCAGGGCTGCCGCCGGAGAATCCCAAACTTCTCGTGCCGGATTGGACAAAATACTTGCCGCTCCAGGAAATCACCCTGGCGCGCGTCCTCAAATCGGCCGGCTATGCCACCGCCAGCATTGGCAAGTGGCATCTGGGGAACGAAGAAGTTTACCCGGAAAAACATGGTTTCGACCTGAACATTGCCGGGAGTTCGGCGCCTGCGCCCCCGAGTTATTTCTCGCCGTACCGCATTGCGACCTTGCCCGACGGTCCCAAAGGCGAATACCTCACCGATCGCTTGGGCGACGAAGCGTTGCGCTTTATCGAGCAACACCGGGACAAGCCTTTCTTTTTCTATTTTCCGCACTTCGCGGTCCATACGCCCATTCAAGCTAAAGAAGCGCTCGTTGAAAAATATCGCGCCAAACGGCGCCCTGGCCAGAAACAGACCAACGCGGTTTATGCAGCGATGCTTGAAAGCCTGGACGCCGCCGTGGGGCGCGTCCGTCGCAAACTCGAAGAACTCAAACTGGCGGATCGAACGGTCGTGGTCTTCGCCTCGGATAATGGCGGCCGCGTGCCGACGACTTCCAATCTGCCACTCCGTGTGGGCAAGGGTTCGTGTTATGAAGGTGGGACGCGGGTCCCGTTGATCGTGCATTGGCCCGGAGTCACGACGCCAGGAAGTGTGTGCGACACGCCCGTGATCAGCATGGATCTCTACCGCACGTTCCTCGAAATCGCCGGTGTCCCGGACGCGGCCGGCCACGCCGTGGATGGCGGAAATCTTGTGTCGCTCCTGCGCCAGACCGGTTCGCTGGAGCGCGACGCGCTTTTCTGGCATTATCCCCATTACCAGCACTACCAACTCGGCGGCACAACACCGTACAGCGCCATTCGCGCGGGCGACTTCAAACTGATCGAGTTTCACGATGACCGGCGGGTGGAGCTTTACAATCTTCGGGAGGACATCAGCGAACAACGCAATTTGGCCGCGCGCATGCCAGACCAAGTCGAAGCGCTTCGCGCCAGGCTCCACGCTTGGCGAACGGAAGTCGGCGCACAGATGCCGGCGCGCAACCCGCATTACGATCCATCGAAACCGGAGCACGACCCGAGCACGAGGAACAAGAAGGCGGCAGCGACGGATTCGGCGCGACGGAGGCAACTCAACTTTTGACCACGGCACGCCGTCGCTGCGATAGACCGTAGCCCACGGCGCAAGCCGTGGGCTACATGCTTTCTTGCCCAAGCCCAGCTCGTGACTTAGGCTACCGAGACAATCAATCTCGCACCCTCGCCTCAACGGAGCCGTCCTCCGGGAGGCTGGCCACGAGCACAAACCAACTTGAAAAGAAAGGCTGCACCATGAATCACTGGACACGTCGAGACTTCTTGAAAACGTCGGGAGCCGGGCTCGCGAGCCTGACGTCTCTAAATATCGCCGACTCGTTTGCTCAAGGTTCGTCCAGCGAACGCATCCGCCACGCGGTGATCGGCACGGGCGGCCAGGGATCTGGTCATTGCCGGTCCTTCGCCAAATTGAAAAATTGCGAAGTGGCGGCGGTTTGCGATCTGGATCCGTCCCGGCGTGACAAGGCCGCCGCCAGTTTGCCCAATGCAAGCCAAGTGAAGAAATATGACGACTTCCGGCGGCTGTTGGAAGACAAGTCGATTGACACCGTGAGCATCGCGACGTGCGATCACTGGCACACGCCCATCGCGCTGGCGGCGATTCTGGCGGGCAAACACGTTTATGTGGAGAAGCCCTGCAGCCACAATGTGCACGAGAGCCGGTTGCTGGTGAAAGCAGCGCGGCGCTACAAGATTTGCGTCCAGCACGGCACGCAACGGCGCAGTTCCGGCGAAGCGATGGCCGCCGTGCAAGCGCTGCGCGAGGGCATCATTGGAAAAGTCCTGGCCGGCAAAGCCATCAATCATCAGTTACGCAAACCGATTGGCCGCGCGCCCGTGAGCCACTCACCCGAAGGGGTGAATTACGACTTTTGGCTCGGCCCCGCGCCGGCGCACGCGTTCACAAATAATCGGTGGCACTACAACTGGCACTGGTTTTGGGACTACGGCTGCGGCGATCTGGGCAACGACGGCATTCATCAGGTCGATGTCGCGCGCTGGGGATTGGGCGTGGACTACCCGAAGGCCGTAGTCTGCTCCGGAGGACAGCTCTTTTACGACGACGATCACGAGACACCGGACACGCAAACGATCATCTACGAATATGAGAAGTGCCACCTCATTTACGAGATGCGGCTTTTCACACCCTACGCCCTCGAAAGCCACGACAACGGCAACGTCTTTTACGGAACCGAAGGCAAATTGGAAATCGGTCGCAAAGGGGCGGTCGTCACCCTGAAGGACGGCGCGGTCAAGAAAATCGAAGGGCCGGCCGAGAACAACATGGAGAACTTCCTCGCCGCGGTCCGGGCAAACGATCCGTCGCGGTTAAATGCGCGAATTGACCTCGGCTCAATCTCCGCCGACCTCTGTCATCTCGGCAACCTCGGCACGCGGTTGGGCGGTCAGCGCCTTGAATATGATCCCGTGTCCGGAAAAGTCACCCGGTGCGGCGGCCGCGAAGCCGAAGCCAACGCGCTGCTCACGCGCCATTACCGCGCCGGGTATGAACTCGCGTATCGCGGCTGACTGGGCGCGCCGTAACTTGCCGTCTGCGCTACGATAAATCTCATGAAGCGTACCCATTTCATTTCCCTGGTCGGCTTCTTATTCGCCGCGTCGTGCCTTGTCGTCTGGAGCGCGGGAGGTGAGCATAACTTTGCGCGATGGGAGAAGGATGTCGCCACGTATGAGGCGACCGACGGCGCCAATCCGCCGCCCCAAGGCGCGCTCCTCTTCATCGGTTCCTCGACCATCCGGCTTTGGAAAACGCTCCCCGAGGATTTCCCGGAGCACCGCGTGATCAATCGCGGCTTTGGTGGATCGGAGATTGTGGACGCCACCCATTTCGCCGAGCGGCTCATCTTTCCCCACAGGCCGAGAATGGTTTTGCTCCGATCCGGCGGCAACGATCTCAATCGCGGGAAGTCGCCCGAACAGGTCTTGTCCGATTTCAAAACATTCGTCGGGAAAGTTCACTCGAAACTGCCCGAGACGGAGATTGTATTCATTTCGCTCAGTCCGAGCATTGCGCGGTGGAAGCAAGCAGCACAGGAAAAGTCGCTCAACGCGATGGTTGCGGCGTTCGCCAACCAGACACCGCGCGTGAAGTACGTCGAAACCTACCCGATGGTGCTCGGGGCCGATGGACAGCCGCGCCCGGAACTGTTCGTCGCGGACAAACTCCACTTCAATGAAGCGGGCTATAAGTTGTTAGTCGAACGCGTGCGCTCCTTCTTAAAGCAACCGTAATGAAGCTGCGGAGCGTTGCGCTTCGGCCTGTTTGAAGCCGCGAAGCGAATTGGCGGCTCCCGCTAGGTAACGCCGACGTGCGGAGCGCCGGTCTCTGACCCGGCGCGTTTCGGCGCCCGTCAGGTCGGACCCTGAACCCACCCCTTCCCCTCCCAGTATCTGTTTAGCGTAGCGCAGATTTGTAATCTGCCGTATCGCGGAATTGCATTCCGCAGGCTTCCGACAGATTCGATCGCCCTGGAACTTGCCGGCGCGTTGCCGATTGCAAATCGGCGATACTGGTAGAATGCAATTCTGCGCTACGTCGAAGGCCGAGGCGCTAAACACATACCGCTCCCAGAAGGGGACCCACGTTTCGTGCGTCGATTGCAAGTCGCAAGTCCCCCTCCTTTGATGCTGTTGAAATCGGGGGATTGGGAGGAGATCGAAGCCCGCTTCAAAAGGATCGACGGCGGCGACGCCAGCTCTTCGACGGGTACACCCCGTCCTCCTGGAGTCCAGGCGCTCTGGCCGGCCATCATCGATACCTACGGTGTCGCCGAAGAAGCCCATGCCTGGCCGGCGCAAAAGCTCCTGGACTACGGCAATCCCGTGCT
The DNA here is from genome assembly GCA_016190065.1 of Verrucomicrobiota bacterium. GTDB lineage: Bacteria > Verrucomicrobiota > Verrucomicrobiia > Limisphaerales > SIBE01 > VHCZ01. The sequence continues at coordinate 7,814 of JACPRI010000012.1, read as the reverse complement.
CGGCTCCTTGAGTCCTGGAACGGTCTATGTGGGCGGCACCGATCCAGGACGGTGGATCCCCACAAGCGAACATCGAAAGCGTGAGATCCGTCGGAGCGCAATGATCTCAGTTGTAAACCTGAATCAAAAATTGGCGAGCCACAGGCAGTAAAGGAATTCCTGCCGCGTGCCGCCGTTCTTGGCCACGCGCAGGTAAACGCGGTCACCGCAGATCGCCGGTGAAGCGTAGGCTTCGTCACCGAGCTGATTTTCAGCGACGCTCTTGAAGCCTTGAGGCGTGGCGTCGAAGACGAAAGTCTTTCCGGTCACATTCGAGGCGAAGATGCGGCGGCCCACCATCACAGGCGACGCGAAGAAGTCGCCGCCCAGGCGCACCTTCCAAAGTTCCTCGCCGGTGTCCGATTTCCAACAAACTGCGAAACCAGCGTCCATCACGCCGTACAAATGTCCGTCCTTTACGATCGGCGATGGGACGTAGATGCGGGAAGCGTTTTGCCAGGCTACCTTGCCGGAACCGTCGGCCAGCACGGCCACGGTATGGTTTCTGGGGTAACCGCCGCTGGCAAACACGCGTTCCCCGTCCGTCACCATCGTCACCACGCACTCTTCCGTGGAACCGTCAATCTCCCAGAGTTTCTTTCCCGTGTGCGGATCGAAGCTGGAAATGAGGTTGCAGCCGGCCACGAGCATTTGTTCGCGGCCCTGGGCCCGGACGACGGCGGGTGAGGTGTAGTTGGGAATCTTCGGGCGGGATTGGGTCCAAACTACTTCGCCCGTGCTGCGATCCAAACCCGCAATCATTCCGCCGCCTCGGTGGTCCGCGGTCACGAGCACCAACGATCCGTAGATCAACGGGGAAGAACCGAAACCCTGATGCCGGATGAAGTCGCAGATTTTCTGCTGCCAAATCTTTTTGCCGTTCAAGTCCAGGGCTGTCATGTGCACGGCCCCGGCATGCAGAAAATTGATGAACAGGCGCTCGCCGTCGCAGGCCACCGTGGATGAGGCCAGCGACGTGTTGCGGTGTCCGCCGGTGTCCAGTTGGCCCTGGTGAACGATCGTCTGCCACACTTCTGCTCCGCTTTGCCGATCCAGTGCCAGCACGGATTGTGTCAGTTTCTGCGGATCCGCCGTCGCCAGATACACGCGCTCGCCTACGATCGTCGGCGAGCCGTGCCCGCGGCCGGGGATCGCGGTCTTCCAGAGGACGTTTTCGGTCTCACTCCAGCGGATGGGCAAACTCTGGTTGGGTGCCGCGAGGCCGGTGCCAGTGGGTCCACGCCAAGCCGGCCAATCCTTACCCAAGTTCACCCCGGCAAAAGCGACGGTCGGGAAGAAGGCGGCGGCTCCGGTCCAGATCAGGACTGCAAGAAGAAGATGGTTCATCATAGGCGCGCCGGACTTTCTCCAAATCGAGCGCGTCCGGCAAGAGGTATGTGAACCGAACCGGGCGAACCTACTGCGTCATGTCCTCCATCAAAGCCAGCGCCGTGCCTTCGCTGATTTCGCGCACGCCAAAATTTCGCACGACCTTGGACGAGCCTTGCCCGATCAGATCCGAAGACGAGGCCTGACCGATAATCTTCGCGTCCTTCAGCCGGATCGCCGTCGCTTGAATGTCGGGCACGGCGAAAGTCCGGTCCCCGGACGCCGTCGGAACCGTGATCTGGCGCGAAGAAATCAAGATTTCCAAAACGGCATCGGCATTTTTTGTCAGCGCCTCCCGATCCTTCCGGGCCTGTTCTCCTTCCGTGGGCGCGGCAACGCTGGCCAACGGTTTATCTCCAATCATGTGGGCGGCGACGCGTTGGTCCACCAAGGTCGCTCCGGCCATGCGCAAGGGCCGGCCAAAAAGCCGCTCGACGTCGCGGACCGTTTGCTTGTCCGCCAGCGCGGCTTCTTTTCGTTCGCGAACGCGATAGGTGTTTTTGCTCGTGACCTTCTCGGTTTGTCCCGAAACGGTCCCCGGTTCCGTCGCGGAGTCCGCCAGCGCTTTCTTAAGATCACCGGCCACGACCGCTCCAGCCGGATCCGACTCTTTAGCGGCGCCGGCTGCAGCAGCCGCGCCTGAGCTACTGCCAGCGCGCTTGTCCACGTGCCCTCGCGACGTCTCCGTCTGCTCGCTGCGCGCGGAGAGTTTCAGGCCCGACGCTTCGTCCACCAACTCGCGGTTGACGTAAATCAGCACGCGCGGGCTGCCCATCTTGCCGTAGGCGTCTTTGAATCGGTTGATGATCGTTTGCGCCTGCTCGGGAGACACAAGGTAGGGCCGATCGGGGCTGAACTTGTGTTCATAAACATACTTCTCGGAGGAAGGAGGCGCCGGTGCCGGCTGAGCCGTCACCACGGGTGGCGGCGGAGGAGGGGTTGGTGAAACCGGCTTTGGCGGCTGCTTCTGAGCTACGACAGAATTCACAGCGATCAATGAGATCAAAAGGATTTTTGCGTTCATAGGAAGCTTCGGTTGTGGATGCGTTTGAATCCGCGGAGGCTACCGCGCCTGGCGGACGCGGATGGTGTACTTGCGCGCTTTGTCGTTCAAGGAGGTGAACCGCGCGCTTTCCTGGCCGTTCTCAGTCAGAATGAGCGTTTCCCAGGGCGTGGAATCCACGACGAATCCCTGCTCGTCTTTGAACTCGCAATTGATCTGCACCTGGATGCGGCGATTCTCCCGATTCCGAACGTTGGCCGCGACCTCGATGCGGCCATCGTCGAGTTTCCGTTCCTGGATTCCGGAACACGTCACCGACCGTTGGGCGCGGGAATCCATCAGCACGAAGGGCGCTTTGTTTTCCAGATCATACTTGGTGGTGTTGACGGGCGGTTTTGCACCGCCCGTGGCGCACGCCGCGAGCAGGCTTGTGCTCAGGGCACAAACAATCACCAGCCAATTCAGACTTGCAGGAGCAGGCGCCGCTCTCCTCACCTTTTCCATGAACCTGGTAGGGACGGATTCCACTCCGTCCCTGATCTTACTCCGCGATCGAACGAACCATCTCAGGGACGCGGTGGAACGCGTCCCTACCGGTTCATGGTCCCGATGCGCGATCAAAAAATCGTGGAAGCTCTCCACAAACGGCCCCCTCTCCCGTGCTACGGACACCCTCTCCCCCTCAGAAGGGGAGAGGGACGGGGACGGGGTGAGGGGGGAATCGGAGTTAACGGAATCATCCTTGTTTGAACCGGCGAATGGGCAAACGAAATGTGTTTTCATAGATTGTTAGTCGTGTGGGATCGGTCGCTGACAAACACGACGGTGTCCCGATCCGGGGCCCCGTTGATCGTGATTGTTTTTGTCAGCGCCTCGATGGGTTGATGTTGTTCATTCAAAAACTCGACGACCGCCGTCTGCGGACCCGGAGGCAACTGGACGGCCGCGAAGCTCAGGTATTGCGGCAGGTTGTCCCAGGCGCGCGTATCGGCGGCGGGCGTGGTGGCCGCGGAAACGATTTTGCTGAGCAGTCCCGCGGCGATCAGTCCCAGCCCGACGTCCTGGCTGCGCCGATTGCTGGCCGCCACCATGCCGCCAATCAGCGCCACGTCGCCCACGGTATCCGTCGTGGCCTTGAACACGGCTTTATTCCCCAGCACGTAATCCATGATCCGCCCGCCGCGTGTCGTGGCTTGAAAGTTGAGGTCATCGTGCGCGCCGGTTTCGATGACTTGATTCCCGATCTTGATGCGGGTGGAGCGAACGGCGGACTGAACGACGCGCAACCGAAGCTGCTCGTGGTACTCACCCGTGGCGTACTTGATCGGCCCGCGGCCAAATTCCACGAAGAAGAGAGTGTTCGCGTTGGCGTCGTAGGGCGAGGGCTTGACCGACTTGCTCAAAGCTTCCGCGCGTCTGAATGCGTCCGAGCCGTCGCCGGACAACTTCACCGTCGCGAATCCGTCCAGATAATCGAGCAACATGTAGTCGCTGGCGTACTCTTTGTTCTCGTTGTCGCTGTCCTGAAATTGCGCGCTGCGGAAACAAGCGCGGGCATTGTCTGGTTCCCCGTCCATCCAATACAGAACTCCGCGGTAGAAATAGGCCATGACCCGTTCGTACGGCTCGCCGCGGAAGGTCTTGCGCGCTTCTTCGGAAAAATAGCCGCGCGATTTTTTGGCCTCTTTGTCGCCGGCGCTGATCGATCCGATGGTGAGCAACGCGTCGTCGAGCAGCGTTTTTGCTTCGACAAATTGCCCGCGTCGCAGCGCTTCCAAAGCGGTGCGATACTGCCACAAGACTTTGTCTTTGGCCGGCCCTTGTGCGATCGCAGCGTGGCCATCCACGATCGGATCGCCCGTGCGGACCCAGGAAGATTTCTGTGGCGTGGCGCAACCGGAAGCCGCGAACAAAGCGAACGCGACTGCGAGCGAGAACCAGAGGCGAACGCTTCTCAACGTCGGGAGCGCCAAACGCGCCGTCGCACCTGAACCCACCCCCAGCCCCTCCCAGGAGGGGATCTCTATTCGACCCGCCGGTCGCGTGTTCCCCTCCTGGGAGGGGTGAAGGGGTGGGTTCATGGAAGTCGAATCGTGGCGCTGATTGACATCAGAGCTCTGGAATTTAGAAATGGCGACAAGAGCGGCCTGCGGACGTGAATGGCACGGCATCAGCGGTACGCGGCATCCTCCAGGCCCTGCTTCTTGATTTCTTCCGAGCCTTCCCAGACGATCTCGGTGGTGCGCACGTCAATAAGTTGGAAGGTGTAGAGGATATAGTCGCTGACGCCCCGGGAAGTTCGCGTGGTCAAACTCCCCAGCTTGCCCGTGAGCAAAAAATCCGCGCCGCTGAATTGAGCGGCAGGCTGGCCGGCGTTGCTCGTCACGGCGCCGGATTCCTTCAAGTCGCGCTCGCGTTCGAGAGCTTGCATAATTCTCTGCGGACTTCCGTCCGCGCTGGCGGTGCGCGCCAAAAAGCGCACTTTGCCAGTCGCCCGTTCGTTAAGCTGCGCGCGGATGCGATCCAGAAACAGATCTCTATTGATCGGAAAGCGCGTGTTATTTTCGACCGGCAAGAGGTACACCTTGGGCGTGCCCTGAGCCTTGACGATCTGGTCGATGCTCAGAATCTTGCGCGCCATTTTATCGGTCACCGCAACCAGATCCTGCGACTCGACCCCGGTGCCCGCGACAAATCCCCGTTCGTCGGCTTTCATCTCCGTGACCGGAACACCGGACGGATTCTTGACTCCGGTGGAAGCGCAGCCCAAGAGAAGGCTGCAAACGATCGAGCCCGAACAAAATTTCAATGATGTGTGAAATAGATGTTTCATAATCTGTAATCGCGATGGATTCTGACGACTCTCGCGAAGAGGGCTAACGTCCGAAGAGCGCGTTGGCGCTGCTCATCGGGCTGGGAGCGGCGTAAGAGGGTTTGTTGAGGATGACGGGCGGAGGCGCGGCCACGGCCGCTTGGGCGCCGCTGCCAGGCACAGCTTGAGGTGCGGATACCACCTGGGGAACGGGCGCCGGAGCCGGTGCCACGTAAGCTTCGCGCCGTCGCGCGTTTTCTTCGGCCACTGCGCCCATGACGAGGCCCGCGCCCGCGCCGATGGCAATTCCTTCCGCCGTTTTTCGGCCGCTGTTGTGTCCGATAATTCCCCCGGCCAATCCGCCAAGCGCCGCGCCGGTCACGGCGTAGTTGGGGCGAACCGAATAATAGGGATAAACCGGCGCCGCCACAAAGGCCGTCGGCGCCGGGGAATAAATCTCCCGCCGCGAGTGGTCGGCCAGAGCACCCAAAAGAAGTCCTGCGCCCGCGCCGATGCCGATCCCCTCGGCTGTCTTGCGGCCGCTATTGTGGCCGATGACACCGCCGATGACGCCTCCAACCGCCGCTCCTTGCAGAGACTCGCGGGAGAACAATTGAGCGTTTGTCGGAAGGATGGCCAGAAAGGCCAGCGCTGCGAAAGCGAGTGTTTTCATACCTGTTGTTCAGTTGGACGTGTCCACCCAATTTGTATTCAGCACAGCGTAGCACGGCGCGGCGAAGTCGCAACCATAGGTCGTTAAGGCGTTACAAGGCTAAATCGTTAAATCGGTTAAACAGGTCGAGATTTGTGCAGCTGCGACGAGTTCGGGCGATAGGGATAGAGCTGCAACCTCGCGGTACGAGGCGGGGTTCGCTGAACACACACGACTCAAATTTCGGAGTTGCCGCGGAGCATCGAGCAGCCACATTGCTTGGCCATGTCGTTCAAGCGGTATCTGAGCATCTACGCGGCGCTTTGGAAAAACTCCGTCGTGCGCGAGATGGCGTTCAAGACAAACTTCCTGCTTTGGATCGGAGTCGAGCTGCTCTGGTTTTCCCTGCAGCTCGCCTTCATCGCGGTCATTTATCAGCACACGGATCGCATTGGCACTTGGACGAAATGGCAGGTGGTGATGCTGATGGGAGCGAGCCATTTTATTCAGCAACTGTTCACCGCGCTGTTTCTCACGAACTGCGTCCAGCTTTCCGACTACATCCGCACGGGCCGGCTGGATTTCCTGTTGCTGCTGCCGATCAACACGCGATTCCTCATCTCATTTCGCCACGTGGATCTCGGCGGTTTCGTGAATGCAGCTTCCGCGCTCGCCGTGATGGCTTACGCCGGCTGGGAATTGCAACTCGCCCCGACCGTGGCCCAGGTCACGGGCTTCTTCCTTCTGAGTTTGTGCGGGCTACTCATCCATTATTCCCTCATGCTGACTCTGGCGTGCGCGAGTTTTTGGACAGTGCGGGCGCAAGGCATGGTCTGGGGCTATTACAATCTGTTTCAAATCGCGCGGCTGCCGGACGCGGCGTTTCAGGGCTTCTTCAAAGTCTTCTTCACGTTTGCGCTGCCGATGCTGCTCGTTTCGAACGTGCCGGTGAAACTGCTGGTGGCGCGGCTGGAACAGCCTCTGGAAATGGGGCTGTTGCTGGTCATGAGCTTGTTGTGTTTTGCCGCCTCTGAATTGGTGTGGCGTTTTTCCGTGCGGCATTACACGAGCGCGAGTTCGTGAGCCTCGGCGCAGCCAAGAGAAATAGGGAGTTGCAAGAACATTCCAGCCCGGTTTGAATCGAGGATGAAATGAGTGAGGTCACGCGCATTCTTAATTCAATCGCCGATGGACGTTGTGAAAACGCGGACGAAATCTTGCCTTTGGTATATGAGGAGCTTCGCCAATTGGCCCGGCAAAAGATGGCCCGTGAACCCGCCGGCCACACGTTGCAACCGACCGCTTTAGTCCACGAAGCCTGGCTCCGGGTCACCGGACCCAACGAAGCCCACTGGAACAGCCGGTCCCACTTTTTTTGCGCCGCGGCGGAGGCCATGCGCCGGATTCTCGTCGAGCGCGCCCGCCGCAGATTGGCCAGGAAACACGGCGGCGGCCAGATTCGTATGGACCTGGAGGGGATGGAAATCCCGGAAGAAAGAAACCCGGAGAAACTTCTCTGCGTTCACGAGGCCCTGGACGAACTGGCCGCCGAATCCTCCGTGCAAGCGGACGTCGTCAAACTCCGGTTCTTCGTCGGCATGTCCCACGCCGAAATTGCCAACGCGCTCGGCATCTCGGAGAAAACGAGCAAACGCTATTGGGCCCATGCCAAGGCGTGGCTGTGCCAGAAGATCAAGGAAGGCGTTTAAGCACGCCCATATCGCTCCGAGGAAGGGAGCCACGTTTTCAGGTCCATGTCGCCAGGTCACCTCGCGGGAGCGGTGCAGGGGTGGTAGTTCATGGGTAGCTTCATGTTCGTTACGGACCTGCTCACGGCCCATGAACCTAACGGTAGGGCGGTGCTGCTGCGCCGCCGTATCGACAGAGATCCGGCTGCGCGGCAACGCAGCCCTGCCAGG
>JACPRI010000205.1 GCA_016190065.1 Verrucomicrobiota bacterium | reverse complement strand
GAGCAACTTGCAGCAGTCCCGCCGGAGCTTCTTCATTTGAGCTGCGGATTTTGCTTCGATGTAGCAACGGATGAGCGGTTCGGTGCCGCTGGCGCGGAAGGCGACCCATTCCCGGTTCGGCAAAAGGAATTTGTAGCCGTCCGTCGTGATGAATTTCTCGACTTTGAAGGGGCCGATCATGTCGAGCCCCGCCGCGAGCTTCTGCAACAGGGCTTCCTTTTTCTCCGGCGGGATCGCGACGTTGATACGGTCGGTGTGGAATTCGCCGGTTTGTTTCGAGAGGTCTCGCAAAATCTGGCCGAGCGATTTCCTTTCGGTCGCGACCAGCTCCGCCATGAGCAAGCAAGCCAGAATCCCGTCCTTCTCCGGCACGTGGCCTTTGACGCTCAGGCCACCCGATTCCTCGCCACCGACAATAATGGGTTCGCTTTCCATGAGGGCGCCGATGTATTTGAAACCGACCGGCGTTTCATGCACTTTCACGCCGAGGAGTTCGGCCACCGCATCGACCTGGTGGCTGGTGGGCACGGTGCGCACGGCGGCGCCGGTCCAGCCTCGGTTCTTTTTCAGATGGTAGAGAGACAGCGCCAGGATTTGGTTGGGCGTCAACCAGGTGCCGTCTTTATCGACAATCCCGAAGCGGTCGGCGTCGCCATCGAGGCCCAGGCCGATCTGCGCTTTGCCGCTGCGCACAAACCGGCTGACTTCAGCCATGCCTTCGGCATTGGGTTCGGGATGGTGCCCGCCAAACAACGGGTTCAATTCGTCGTGGAAGACCGTAATCTTTGCGCCCGCGCCGAGGAGCAGCTTGTCGAGGTAGCCGCGGCCCGTGCCGTACATGAACTCGACCGCGATTTTGAGTTTGGCGCGTTTGATCGCGGCGAAATCGATTAATTTGCGGAGTTGCTCGAAGTAGTCGGGCTGAGGATCGATGGACTTGCATTCGTAAGTCCCGATCACCGCGGCTTTGAAGCTCCAGTTCTGCGCTGTGCGTTGAGCCACGTTCGCCTCAATCTGCTTCGTGACCTCGGGCGGGGCGGGCGCGCCGTTGCTCATGGAAAACTTCAACCCTTGGTATTCAGCCGGGTTGTGGCTCGCGGTCATGTTGATCCCGCCCACGCCTTTCCGATGCCGGATAGTGTGGGCAATGACGGGAGTGGGCGCGTCACGCTGGCAGAGCAAAGGCGTCAGGCCGTTGAAGGTGAGAACTTCGGCCGCCGCCAAAGAGAATTCGCGGCCCAGGAAGCGCGTGTCGTGGCCTAGAATCACCACCGGCTTGCGGTCGTGGAGTGCGGAGGGCGGAGTGCGGAGTGCAGATTGCAGGTAATCCGCGATCCCTTGAGTTGCGAGCCGAACATTGTCAAAGGTGAAATCGCGCGCGATGAGGCCGCGCCAGCCGGAGGTGCCGAATCGGATCATTTTCAACTCTTCCAATCGAAGGCCCGCTTTTTCAACGCGTAGATGTAGCCCACAAACAAAATCCCGAGGAACGTCACCATCGAACCGAAGAAGAGATTTGCATGGTCGAGCAGCTTGCCCTTGTACACGACGGCCCAGGGGTAAAGGAACACCACTTCAATGTCGAAGAGGATGAAGAGCATCGCCACCAGGTAGAATTTCACCGAGAGCCGGGCGTTCCCCTCTCCAACCGGGAGCATCCCGCATTCATAAGGCGTGTCTTTGACGCGGTCACGGCGTCCGCGTTGCCCCACGACGACGGACAGGATCAAGATTCCGAAGGCATACGCAATCGCGACCAACGCGAGAATCAGCACCGAGACGTACTGTGAAGGTTGATCCATGGGCGGACGCTAGAAAAGCGTCTGGCCTTTGGCAAGGGCTTTTTCGATTTGATTTCAAGCTTGCGTTCCGGACCCGGCGACCGAATGATTTTTGCACTTTATGAGTTTTGAAATGATCGGTTCCGTCGGGTTTTATGAGTTCCTGGCCTGGCTGGAAGAAAACAAAAAGCGCCTGATCATCGCCGCGGCCGGTTTGGTGGTGGTGGGATCGGGCATTGCCATTTATCGCTGGAACAAGGCTCAAACCGAGTTGGCCGCGAGCCAGGCTCTCCTGGCGTTGCGCCTGCCCTTGAACGCCTCAGAGAATACTCCCCCTCCGGACGCCTCGAGTTTCTTGAAGATCGCACAAGCTCACCCCAGCACGACGGCGGCTCAGCGCGCGCTTCTGTTGGCAGCGGGCACGTTGTTCGCGGAAGGAAAATACGCGGAAGCCCGGGCTCAATTTGAGGATTTTCTCCAACATTTCGGGAATCATCCGCTGGCGCCCTCCGCGCTGTATGGGAAGGCCGCAGCGCTGGAGTCCGAGGGGAAATCCGATGAAGCGCTGCGCGTGTATCAAGAAGTGCTCACGCGCTATCCCGGGGCCTGGCTGCTGGCGGACACGCGGCTGGCGATTGCACGGATTCACGAGGCCAAGAAGCAGCCCCAATTGGCGCTGCAGATGTACGAGGAAATCACGCGAACGAATCTGATGAGCTCGGTGAGCGGCGAAGCCATGGCGCGGAAGGAGCGCCTGCTCGAAAAACATCCCGAACTGGCTAAAACAACCGCGCTGACCGCTCCGGCCACAAATCAGCTTCCGATTCCCTCGCCCATGCCTTCCCTCCAAAGCACGAATGCCGGAACAAATGCCGCCGTGGCGCCAACGACCAATGCCGCTCCGGCTGCGAATGCGCCTCCGGCAAATCCACCGGCCGCCGCCGAGAAAAAGTGATGCCGGGCTGTTTGTCATCGGTCATCCTCCAAATTGCAGATTGGATATCCTCCATTGAGAATGCTCAATCGCTCGAGGCGTCTTCCAAATCCCCGCCCTGATTCATGAAGATTTCCCTCATTGGCACGGGATACGTGGGCCTAGTGACCGGCACCTGTTTCGCGGAAGTCGGGCACGACGTCATTTGCGTGGACTGCGACGCGGCGAAAGTGGAGTTGCTGCGGAACGGCGGCGTTCCCATCTATGAACCAGGCCTGGAGGAACTGATTCAGAAAAACGTTGCGGCCGGAAGGCTCAGCTTTACGACATCCACCAAGGAAGGCGTCGAGAAATCCGATATTGTTTTCATCGCGGTCCCCACGCCGCCGCTCCCGGACGGCTCTGTGGATTTAAGCTATATGGAAGGCGTGGCGCGCGATATCGCCGGCGCGATGACGCAGTACAAGATCGTCGTCGATAAGAGCACCGTCCCGGTCAAGACGGGCGAGAAAGTGGCCGAAACCATCCGGCGCTACTGCAAATCCAAGGTGGAATTCGACGTGGTCAGCAATCCGGAGTTCTTGCGCGAAGGCTTCGCCGTCGAAGATTTCCTGAAGCCGGACCGCATCGTCATCGGCGTCCTTTCGCAACGGCCCGTGGCGGCGATGCGGGAGCTCTACGCTCCGTTTCACGCTCCGGTCATCGTCACGGACATCAATTCCGCGGAACTGATCAAGCACGCGTCGAACTCATTTCTCGCGCTCAAGATTTCCTACATCAACGCCCTCTCGATTCTTTGCGAGTCGTCCGGCGCGAACGTCCAGGAAGTGGCCAACGGCATCGGGATGGATCCGCGCATCGGGCGGCGGTTTCTAGACGCATCGCTCGGCTTCGGCGGAAGCTGCTTTCCAAAAGACTTGAGCGCGTTCATCAAAATCGCCGAGCAACTGGGCTACGATTTCGCGCTCTTGAGAGAAGTTCAACGGATCAACACCCACCAGATGGATCGTTTCTTCAAAAAGATCGTCGAAACCCTCTGGGTGCTGAAGCAGAAGAAAATCGGCGTCCTCGGCCTGGCTTTCAAGCAAAACACCGACGACGTCCGGATGTCGCCCGCCATCGACCTCTGTCAGCGCCTGCAAAAGGAGGGCGCCCTCCTTCGCGTGCATGATCCGAAAGCGATGGAAAAAGCCCGAGCGCTGCTCCCCGACGTCACGTGCGTGCCCGACATGAACGCGGTCGCCGACGGTTGCGATGCGTTGGTCATCGCGACCGAGTGGCCGCAGTTCAAGAAGCTCGACGTGGAACGCGCGCGAAGGATGATGACGCATCCGATCCTGTTCGATGGCCGGAACCTGTTCGATCCCGAAGAAATGGAAAACCTGGGCTTCATCTACAAGAGCATCGGAAGGTGATTGGCGTTACACCGTTAAATCGTTGAATCGTTACAAGGAGAAGATCGTCCAGGTCGCGGCGGGGCTGGTGTTCCGAGGCGGAAAACTCCTCATCACGCAACGGCGGCCAGGCGATCACCTCGGCGGCCTGTGGGAATTCCCCGGTGGCAAGCGCGAGAGAAATGAAAGCTTCGAAGCGTGCTTGGAACGCGAGTTGAGAGAGGAGCTGGACATGGTAGTCAAAACCCGAGAACTGCTCGGTCGGGTGACGCATCGCTATTCGGAAAAGACAGTTTGTTTGCGATTCTACCGCTGCGATTGGATCAAGAACGAGCCGCGAGCCATCGGATGCCAGGCACTGGCGTGGATCCAGCGGGATCAATTGGGGCGGTATTCATTTCCTCCTGCGGATGCGAAACTCCTGCAGATGATCCAGGCGTCTCCGGATCTCTGGAGTCGGGGCGTTCCCTCCTCGGCATCACACGTGACCCGTTGAGTTTTGGTGTTGCGGTCGTCGTTCCTCAAAATGGCGTTGATATCGACGTTAAGCGCCTTGGCTTTTGAGATTTGTACAGTGCTTGAACGCCCGCGGCGTTGAGTACCTTGTGATCGGTGGCCACGCCGTGGCATTCCATGGATACCCGCGCGCCACGGCGGACTTGGACGTCTGGATTGCCGCTACGCGGATGGTGGCCGCTCTGAAAGCAGGGATTTGATCAAGTGCCCCAAACCCCAAGCGCGCAGAGTTGCTCAGTAGCTTTGCCCGCCCAGTTTCTGTTCGCCGCCGGACTGGCCGGACTGGGATGAAGGATCTTGGCGACTTTCACCTCGGCGCCATTGGCCGCAAGACGGGCGCGTTTCTCGGCGAAATCCCCGATCCCGATCAACCAGTGCGGTTGCAGAATCTCGGCCACGCGCCGCAGATGGGCGTCGCAAAGGGCGAATAAGGCCCCGGTCGCCATGCCCGGAAGCTTGTCCGGTGTAAGGTTGCGGCCGGTTTTGTCGAGAAAGGCGACCGGACAAAAGTTAACGACGAAGTGCTCGGCGAAAAATTTCTCCGCGGAGCCGAAGCGCTCGGCAAAAAGGCCCCAGAGGCGCTTCCCGCTGACTTCCGAGCGTGGGCAAGCGAATCCCTCAATCGGACGTTTGGGATGTTCCCGCCGGGGTTTGCTGATGTCGGCCTCGATGCCCATCCAATCGCGCACCGCGCTGATCTCACCGAAAGGAACTCCCGTTTGCGCCATGCCGAATGGACCGGGGTTCATGCCGAGGAACACGACGCGTTTGCGGCTGTTGCCGAACCGGCGCAAGTACGCCTCGTGCGCCGGCCACGCATAATTGAGCGGATTGTAAACATGAGTGACGGGAGGGTTGAATCGGAGCCGTTCCACCGCCGCGCGAAGTGTCAACGCGGCGCACACCAAGGCATCGCTCAGCGAATGGGGCATGCTCAGCGTGACTCTAAAACCGGGCATCGAAACCACGAACTCACCCCTTCCCCTCCCAGAAGGAGAGCTACGGTTCCGACGTCGATGGCATGTTCCCCTCCTGGGAGGGGT
>JACPRI010000201.1 GCA_016190065.1 Verrucomicrobiota bacterium | reverse complement strand
TCCCAGGAAAGTTCATGAGAAGCCGGCTGTTCCGAAGGGGATTGTGCACGGACCATGAGCCGGTAAGATTCCCCCGCACCCGCCCTTCGGACACCCTCTCCCCAGTGGGGGAGAGGGAAGGGGTGAGGGGGTTCGGTTCATGGACAGAGAGCAAATAAGAAAACACACACCTTTAGGCAAGACTATCTTCTTCTTGGTCTTCTTCGCCTTGATTGTCACCTTTTTGGCATCGACGCGCGCGGAGCACCCGTTACGAATAGGTCATGCAAAAATGCTCGCGGCGGTTCTGCATGATTTCGACAAACTCAAACTCGAAGAATCATTTCGCACCGCTTTCCGCTCTCCGAAATTCACGAAGCCCTGGAAGTCATGGCCAGCCCGAATCGCAACAAGATCATCATCCAGCCATAACGAATGAATTTGTTTGATCTGCGAAGCGTCTTTGAAAAGATTAAAACGTAATGAAAAACATGATTATCAGAAGCATGACTCTGGCCATTGGCCTGATCGCCCTCTCGTTTGCTGCCGCACGCGCCGCCGACCCCGATCTCAGCAAATTGCCGCCGGCGGCGAAGAAGGACGGTGTTACTTACGAAAAGGACATCAAACCCATCTTCGAGAAGTCCTGCCTCAATTGCCACGGGCCGGAAAAACCCAAGAGCAAGTATCGTCTGGATAGCCGTGAAGCCGCGATCAAAGGCGGAAGCAGCGGAGAAGCCGCTGTCGTCGTGGGCAAGAGCGAAAAAAGCCCGATGGTGATCCAGGCGGCCGACCTGGCGGAGGAAGACTTGCGGATGCCGCCCGTGGACAAGCGCGACAAGTACCCGGCGCTGACCAAGGAGCAGATCGGCTTGATCCGGGCCTGGATCGATCAAGGCGCGAAGTAGCTTCGGGCATTCCGCAGGCCCCAGCCCCTTCAAACGCCGTCGAACTTCCCGACGTGCCGCCGATTGCAAATCGGCGATACGGCACGGCGCAGCGAAGCCGCAACCGAATGGAGCGCGAGGCCATGGTTGGTTTTCGGCTTTTTGGCCAGGCTCCGCAAATTGCCCAGCGTCACGCCGAATTGATTGAAGCCCGCCTACTTCGTCAAATCCTTGTAGCCGATCAACTGAATTCCCTTCGCGTTGATCAACTCCCGGACGCGCGGGTGGGTCCAGGTGTCGGTCACACCCTGTCGGTCGATGGCCACATTTTGCCGGTGCGATCCAGTCGTACGTCGGACGCGTCTCGCCGTTGCTGAAGGTCACGCCGTTTGGACACTACGACGCACCACAGGCGTCCGCTTCGCCGGCGCAGGAGATGGCCGTGATGCCCCACTCGGCCACAGATCGCACCTCACCCTGCTCATCACTCACGCCGTTGCCATTCCGGTCCTGCCACAGCGCCATGCCGCGCAGTTCGGCGCCGCTCAGGATTCCATCCTGATCATCGTCCAAAGAACGCAGCGCCTCGTAGCCATCGCGCCAGAAAATCCAGAACGTGACGCTGCCAAACATCTGGAGAGCCGAAGTAATTTTCCCTTGGCCTTCCGGGTCAAACAAATCCAACTAACCTCTGTTTCCTCAGTGTTCTCCTGTTCGGAATTGAAAATAGTTGACGGGTCACGAAAGCAATCACAGCAGCAATGCCGCGGGCTTGCCGCCAGCAGGCCGCGCTTGTATGAACTGACTGAACCGACGCTGCCATGCTGATCCGAGACTTGTCAAAATCGCCCGCGGCCTTGACGACGCTGGCCGTGGCGCTCGCTTTTGCGGTCGCTCGGCCAATCCTGTTTGCAGCCGAAGGCGCAAAGATTCCTTCAAGCAGCGGAAGACCAGACTTTCGCGCCGGATCTCCTGCCGCCTCTCACTGGGCCTTCAAATCACCTGTTCGCCCGGTCGAACCAGCGGTGCAAAACAAATCTTGGGTGCGCAACGGCATCGATCGTTTCGTGCTCGCACGGCTGGAGAAAGAACATCTGGGGCCTTCGCCCGAAATCGATCGCGTGACCCTGGTCCGCCGGTTGAGCTTCGATTTGACCGGCCTTCCGCCAACGCCTGAAGACATCGAGGCTTTCGCGCTGGATAACAGCTCGGACGCGGACGAAAAGCTGGTCGAACGATTGCTCGCTTCTCCGCACTACGGCGAGCGCTGGGGCCGCCATTGGCTCGACGCCGTCGGTTACGCGGACTCCAACGGTTACTTCGACGCCGACACGGACCGTCCGCTCGCTTACAAGTATCGCGATTACGTCATCAAATCGATCAACGACGACAAGCCCATCGACCGCTTCATTCAGGAGCAATTTGCCGGCGACGAATTGGCAGGCTTCGACCCGGATGGCGACGTCACGCCGGAGATGGTCGAACCGCTTACCGCCACCCATCTGCTGCGCAACGCGCCCGACGGCACGGGCGAAAGTGACGGCAATCCGCTCGAACAAAAGGTGGATCGCTACGCGGTTCTCGAATGGAACGTCCAGATTCTCGGTTCCGCATTTCTAGGCCTGACGCTGCAATGCGCCCGGTGCCACGACCACAAATTCGAACCGGTCACGCAGGAGGAATATTACCGGCTCCAGGCGATTCTCCGCCCGGCTTACGATCCGGAGCATTGGCTCAAGCCGAACGAACGCGCGGTGACCATCGCGCCACGCGCCGTCCGGGAAGAAAACAAACGGCAGACGGAGCAATACGAGAAGGAGTTGAAGGCGTTGAGAGAAAGTTTGGAGGGCGTGATCGCGCCGTTCCGAAAACTGGCTTTGGACGAAAACCTGGCCAAGCTCGAAGAGGCCGCGCGCGCGGAAGTCCGCAAAGCGCTCGACACGCCGGAAAAGATGCGCACCGATGAGATGAAAGCGCTTCTGAAAAAGCACGAAGCCCGGCTCGCCATCAAAGAGGAAGACCTCGTCAAACGGTTTGCCGACCTGGCCACGGGCTACCATGCTTTGAAAGATTCGCTTAAGAAGCGCGAGGCGGAGCGTCCGGTTCGTTTGCCGCAAATCGCCGCGCTCACCGAGCGCGCCGGCAATCCGCCGCGGCACCGGATTCTCGTTCGGGGAAGCCACGCCAGGGAAGGCCAGGAAGTTCAGCCGGGAGTTCTAGCCGTGCTGTGCAGTTCAAATAACTCCTACGAAAGGCATCTGACGACGGCTGGCGCACAAAGCTCCGGGCGGCGGTTGGCCCTCGCGCGCTGGCTCACGTCCCCGGAGAACCCGGTCGTGGTCCGCGTTTTGGTGAATCGAGTTTGGCAACGGTATTTCGGACGCGGATTGGTTGCGACTGTGGACAACTTTGGTGTGTCCGGCGCGAAGCCGTCGCACCCGGAACTGCTCGACTTTCTGGCCGAGGAATTTGTTGGGTCTGGCTGGCACATGAAGTCATTGCACCGGCTGATCGTGACATCAGCAACCTACCGGCAAGCGAGCCGTGCCCGCGACGACGCCTTCGCGGCTGATCCGGAGAACCGATGGCTCGGGCGTTTTCCGTTGAAACGGCTCGACGCGGAATCGCTGCGTGACGCGATGCTTTCGGCGTCAGGCGAGATCGATCCATCGGTCGGCGGTCTTTATGTGCCGGCGGAAACGACAGCGGAAGGCCAACTGACGGTGAAAGAAGAAACCGCCGGCGCGCGACGGCGATCGGTCTATCTGCAACAACGCCGCACCAAACCGGTGACGCTGCTTGATCTTTTTGATGGCGCGCAAATGAATCCGAACTGTGCACAACGAACCGTTTCCACGGTCCCGCTGCAATCGCTGACGTTGCTGAACTCGGAATTCGCGCGCAACCGCAGCAAAGCCTTCGCCCGGCGAGTGATCCGGGAATCCGGTTCGGATTCGGCGCAGGGCATCGCCCGGGCTTTTCAACTGACTGTCGGCCGCTCGCCGAAAATGCCGGAACGGAACGCAGCCGAGGCGTTTCTGAGCGCGCAGAGACAATCCTACGAAGGCAAGCCCGACGCGGAGTTCGCGGCCTGGACCGACTTCTGCCAAACGCTTTTCGCCAGCAGTGCGTTTTTCTACGTCGAATAATCATGAAAGACGTTGAGCGCATCTGGAGCGAGAACCGGGATTTGACGGACAAAGCCCAGGCCGCGCCACCTTCCCCACCTGCCCCGCCTCGCGCTCCTGCGCCCGAACTGAAATTTTGGAGGGCTTTGCTTAAGCCTGGTCCTGGTCTTGGCCGCCAGGTTTCGCTCGAAACGTCGAGGCGAGGCGGCGGTCGGGAATACGCCGAACAGCGAACATTGAACAACGCCGTATCTCTCCGTCTCCGAATTGACACTGGCTCTGGCACCGCCTAACGTCGCTGCCGGTTAACCAATCGGGTGGCCAGACTCCTATGCCCCCGTCTCAACCAGAGCAACCGTCCGACGCCCCTGCAACGGGTCCGGATTATTTCGCGACCACGCATTGGAGTATTGTCCTTACCGCCGGCCAGAATGGCGCGCCCGGCACAGAGCAAGCCCTGGAAAAACTGCGTCGCGCTTATTGGTATCCGCTCTTCGCCTACGTCCGGCGGCGTGGCCACAACCCGCATGATGCCGAGGATTTGACGCAGGAATTCTTCGCGCGCTTCCTGGAAAAGAACTACCTGAAGGACGTGGCGAGAGAGAAAGGCCGCGACTTACACCGAACTGGCCGCTCAGTTGAAGACGACGGAAGGCGCCTTGAAAATGACGGCGCAAAGAATGCGCCACCGTTACCGCGAACTCCTGCGCGATGAAATCGCCCAGACGGTCACCAATGCGGGCGAGATTGAAGAGGAACTCCGGACGCTTCTGGGAGCGCTGAGCTGAGGCCAGCGGATTTGAACTCGAAGAGGAACCAGTAGCAGTGCAGATGACCCCGATGAACGGAGAATCTTTGAGATACCGCATCCGAAATCCCTGCTCTAACACGGCGAGTTCAACAGCGGGCATGATTATTCCTCTGACCTTTCGCGTATTTTTCTTCTGTCATTTTAAGTTATGAAGGCTATTAAATTGCTCCGGACCTTCAGCTCGGTTGGATTACTCGGCTACGGGATTTTTGCGGTTTGGCTTTTTCTGATCCTTGGCCTCCTCTCGATTGTCGTCCATCAGAGTGGCTGTTCGCCAGCGCCGCCATTTCATGGAACTGCTTTCGTAGTTGCCCTGGACACGAATCGAATCGGAGCGGCCAGCGATAAATCGCAACTTCTCGTCCGCACAGAGGAAACGCTGCGCAAACGGCTTCGGAATGTCGGCACCCGGCCTTTGATGGAGCGGAATGCCGAGGGGCAGTTGCTGATCAAGCTCCCGCAACTGAAAACCAATGAACTGGCATCGGTGCGACGATTGATCTCAAAACCCGGCCTTCTGGAGTTTCGCGTGGTGCATCCGGAGAGTGACCGGCTGATTCGGGAAGGGCGCACTGCGCTTGACCACGAAGTGCTCAAGCTCAAAAGGACCCACGGCGGGCAAACATCGGACACTCCCTATTTGGTGAAGAAGAAACCCGAGCTTGGTCTAACCGGGACTTACCTCGCTCGTTCCGGCGTGGAGTCTGATCCCATCACCAACCAGCCGCGGATTCTTCTGCGGTTTGATAGCAAGGGAGCGGATTTGTTCGCCCAGATCACACGTGACAACATCGATCGCTACTTGGCGATCGTGCTGGATGGTGAGCTTTTGTCCGCCCCAGTAATCCGTCAGGCGATCCCCAGCGGCGCCGCGGTTATCGACGGTGACTTCACTCTTAGGGAGGCCTATGAGTTGGCTAACGTGCTGGAGAGCCCTCTGGAAGTGCCGTACCGGCTCGTTGAAGAAGGAACCTTTTGATTCCCACTGATCGGATTGCTTCACAGTCTCGGCACCGTATGCTGAACTTCATCCTGAGCCTGATCGAATTCGTGGAGGGGCTGATCGGCTTCTTCACCTGGTGGCGACTTTGGCTTTCCGTGTTCTTGTCGCTGGGGCCAGTGGCGCTGATCTACAAATTTGTCCCCAATCGAACCGTGTGCCTGTGGCTGGCCATTCCCGTGGTCATCGCGGGCGTCGTGGTCGGACTGGTCTGGCAGCATCGTGAAGGGGAGGAATGAACTCGGCCGTTACAGCGCTACAAGGGTCAAATGAGTGGCGCTTTAGCCGCAAAAGATCGCAGAGATCACAAGGAACGAACAACTTAACTTGGGTTGATCGGTTCGTTCACCCAACTGGTGAGTCGGAGAATAACTTCTCTCTTCTTCTCTTTGAGCTCTTTGTGCTCTCTTGTGGCTACTCAAATGCTGGATTTAGGTTGAATGGATTCAACGCGGCTTGTCCGCGATGCACCAAAGATGCCGGAAGGTACGAAGGAAGATTTCACCATCCGAAACGGCGAGCGAGGCGTTCATGGTTTCGTCACCGACCGAATTGACGTTCAGGATTTCGAACTTGGGGCCGGCGCGCAATACGAACACGTTCCCGGAGTGCGTCGGCACATAAAGGCGGTCGCGCACCAGGACGATGGAGGACCACGTGGAACTGCGTCCCCCGGAGCTTTGCAGACGCTCCTCCCAAACGGTCTGGCCCGTGCGCAAGTCGAGGCATTCAGCGATCCCAACCTCGCTCACGGTGTAGAAGCGGCCTTCGTGGATCACGCCCGACCCGATCCGGTTCCGCACCCGGCTGCGTTGCCACACGCGATGCGTGTCGTCCACCGCCCCTTGGCCGCCGGGTTTCACCGCCAGCGCGCCCGGCACGGGACCGCCGCCCATCGCCACGACCAGGCCCTCGCCTCGGACCGGCGATGTTTTGATGTGCGTTCCGAGTCCCTTGACACTCCAGAGTTCCTTTCCCGTCAACGGATCGAACGCGGCCAATCGTTCCGGCAAAGCCATGATCAATTCGTCATGGCCATCGACACCCACGACCAGAGGTGTGCACCAGGACCCCGGATGGCCTTCTGATCCCTCGGCAGGGGATCGCGCCGTGGAAGGCGAAATCAACTTCATGATTCCGGGACGAAACTCGAGCGCGGTGACGGTTCGGCTCTTGTCTGAGTCCCACGCTTGAAACCATCCGGCGAACGTGTTCATGAACTCATCTCGTGAAGCGACAGCGTCCTGATTCAAATCCACCACTTGCATGAGGAATGGCGCCAAGTGGGTTCCCGGCGCGGGCAGGCCGGACCGAGTGCCTGGCTGTGAGTAATCCGGCGGCCGGCCCACGACGTGATTGAGGCCTTCGGCCAGCTTCACCTCGTTCACTTTCCCGGACTTCTCCGCGTCCGAAGCGTCGAACCAACGTTTGGCCAGGCTGCTGAATTCGTCCGCCGTGATTTGCTCGTCCTGGTCGGTGTCTGCACCCTTGAACAACGCCCAGGCCAGCAATCGGCCCTGGCCTCCGGCGCGTGGTGCCTCGGAATTGCCCGCAGCCGTCGATCGAAAATGAACGCCGTGCGTGGGCGTCTCCACGCGCCAGACCGGGGCTCCGGAATTCTTGTTCACGGCGATGAGCGCGCCGTTTTCACCGGGGCCGAAATTGAGGATGCACAGATTGCGGTAAAGGATCGGTGATGCGCCGTAGCCGCCCAGGTGCGTGATCTTCCCCAGATTGCGGCGCCACAATTCTTTTCCTTCCAGGTCGAAACAATAAAGCCCAGCCGCGCCGAAGAAAGCGATTACCCGTTCGCCATCCGTGACCGGCGACGCGGCGCAATAGGGATTCGAACGGTGAGTCGGCTCGTCCTCGGTATAGGTGATGCCGGATTGCCAGAGCAGTTTGCCGTCGGAACGGTTGAAGCATATCAATGCGCGGCGGTTCTCCTTTTCGATGGCCTGGGTGAGGAACACGCGTGAGCCCCACACGATCGGTGTCGAGTTGCCGCGGTCTGGCAGTGGAGTCCGCCAACGGACGTTTTCAGTGGCGCTCCATCTCCGTGGCGCATCATCGTCAGAGCGGCCCGTTCCATCGAGTCCTCGCCAGGCGGGCCAATTCGCTGCCGAAGTGGCTGAGGTTGGGATTGCGCAAATGAGGCCAAAACTCAGGGCATGCGCGAAGGCTGAGGTGGGGAGCATACTCAAGGGAAGTCTCAAGGCAATCGGCTCAAGCCGAAAACAAATAATCCGCAACTCAAGATTCCCAAAGCCAGCACGACAAGTCCCCATCCTCGTTTGGGTTTGAGTTGATACCACATGTACACGCCGCCCAACACCATCACGACCAGTCCCACGGCCAAGGCGTCCATGGAAAAACTCCAGAGTTTCGTCCAGAACCAATCCCGCTTCAGTTCCGGATTTTCCATTCGGACACCGGAAAAGAGGTGGAGCGCGTACAAAACGCCCCAACCATTGACGCGGATACGTTCGATCGTGGCGCGCTGAGATTTCAGGTCGGCTTTGATCAGGAAGCGGGTTCGGGGCTTCATGACGCGGAAGGCGAACTGCCCTTGCTCCACATTATTCGTGAGCTGATAAATCTCGCCGTCGATCTTGAACTGGCGCATGAGATCTTGGGCCATCGGCAAATTGCCGGTCGCGACCGGAGCCTGGAAGGATTGCTCGAACGAGGTTTGTTCGCGTGTGGGCCAGAATTGTGCGAATTGCCATCGGGGGTGATTCAACACGAGGCCGGAGATCGAAAACAGCCAGATGAACAACAAAAAATAGAGACCGAGATAAATGTGGAACTTCCGGTTCCAAGTTTCGAACGCTCGGAAGAAGCGTGGCGAACGGATTTGCGGTTGCATCTCAGTCATCGGATCATCTCCTCGTTATGGGTTCAGCTATCTTGGCTCGACACAAGCGACGGCACGACGACCCGGTAAGGACGCGTTCCATCGCGTCCCCTTCATTGCTCCTCCAACCTCTCAGAAGAGTCAGGGACGGAGTGGAATCCGTCCCTACCGGGTTCGTGGAAAAGGATCCGTTCATCGGGCCAGGACCGAAAGGAGAACGATGAAGGAAAGCACGCCGGTTCCGATCAAGATGAGGCCGGTTTTTCGTTCCGCTTTGAGGAGTGCCCACAAGTAAACCCCGCTGGCGGAAAGGAACAGCAGCAAATAGATCGTGGCGTCCGCGAGCCATCCCCAGGCCTGCGTGAACCCCCAGTTGCGCGGAGCTTGTGCGTTGTGCGGTCCGGGCGTTCGGTGGAGATAAATCAAAGTGCTCCAGAGGTCGGTGCGAGTGCGTTCGATGGCGGCAGTCCGCGTGGTTAAGTCTACGCTGATTGTGATGCGCTGGCCGGGCTTGAAGACCGGGATGATGAGGCGATTGTTCTGAGGTTGGTGACGGACAAACCCGATTTCCCCGGACACATTCACTTGCCGAAGAATTTGTTTGGCGGCGGGCACGCCTTCGGCGCCGCTCTTGAGGCCGGCCGGGATTTCCACCGGCGCGGAGGTCTTCTCGACGGCGGTGCGCGTCCAGGGTTTCCAGGCATGGTTGAGCAGAATGGTGCTGACGGCAAAAACCAGAATGAAGGGACTGATGAACAGCCCGGCATATAGATGCAGATCCCGAATCCAGATCGAGACACTACGCTTGATGCCAAGCGAGGGGTTCATACATTTATCCAAAAATCCAATAATCCACCCATCCAACTCACGCTCCGAGCGCCCGATCGCACACCGCAAAAAACTTCTCGATATCGCCCGGACGAGTGTGAACGTGCGCGGACAGACGGATCTCGCGTCCGCCGAGGAACACGATCTTGTTCTTCTTGAGCGCGTCGAGCACCGGCTGCACGTTCTCCGGCTTGAAGCGAATCTTCACTATGGCCTGATAACAACGCGGGTCGTCCGAACTGACCAGTTCAAGATAATTGCGTTGCCGGGCCAGACGAATCGCCAGGCTCGCGAGATATTGGAGGCGGGTGTAAATGTTGGCCTGGCCAAGGTGCTTCAAAAACCGCAAACCTGCCATCATGCCTTCAAAGATGGCGCGATTGTTGGTCCCGACCATCATGAAGCGTGCCGCCTTGAGGTTCTCTTTGTCGTCCCAGCGGCTGGATACGATGCTCGGCCAAAGGCGATCCAACGCGCCGTCACGTCCATAGAGGAAACCGCAGCCCGCCGGAGCGAACATCCATTTGTGCGGGCTGCCCGCAAAGTAATCGCAACCCAGATCCGAGAGGTTGACTGGAATCTGGCCATCCATGTGCGCGCCGTCCACGACGCTGATCACGCCCTTCTCGCGCGCGGCGGAGCAAATCTGTTTGACTGGAAGCACCAGACCGGTCGTGGTCGTAATCCCGCTAAAACTGAGGACTCGCGTTCGCGGACCGATGGCGGAGATGAGCCGATCGGTGATCTCTGAGGGGTCTTTCGGGGTGACGGGAATTCCCACCTGGCGCATCCGAAGCCCACGGCGTTTTTCCTGGACCCGCCAGCACATGGTGCCGCCGGCGTGTTCCTGATTGGTCAGGATGACTTCGTCCGACGGCTGCAAATCCAGGCCGTTGGCGATGGTGCTCATCGCTTCGGTGCAGTTGTGCGTGAAGGCCAATTCGTCTTTGTGGCAGCCCAGGAATTCGGCCATCTCCTCGCGCTCAGCGTCGAGAGTTTCATAACCCCAGCGCGGCGCGTCGTCCATCTCCATCGCCGCGGCGCGTTCCAAATAATTTGTCATGGCGCGGAGCACGGGCTTCGGCGTGACGCCCAGGCTGCCGTTGTTCAGAAAGATGCGGTCGTGCGGGAGAAGAAACTGTTCCTGTCGAACGCGGGTCCAATAGCCCTCGGGATCTCGTGAAAGAAGGCCAGGTTCAGGCAACGAGGCTGCCCGGGCGAACGCTCCTGGGGTTGGCGCGGAAAAGAGCGCTGCGCCCACGGCCAGACGGCTCAGTACCTGGCGCCGATTCATGGTTGGGTTTGGTGTTTTCATGGCAACGATTTGGGTTCGGCCGCTAGCACGGCTCTCCGCCGACTGTGGCAGGCATCTTTCGTTGGCGGCGCTCCAAAGGAAAGCCAGATTTTAGTCGCTAGTCCTGTCGCTCTGACCATTCACTTCACCGGATAACGCCACACCCAATCCCCACGCATAAAATCCGGCCCCGGAGGTTTTCCCTTCGTCAGCGAGACTTCACCGCCATCATCCTTTTCATTCCAGCCGACGGAGTAGAGAAGAAACTGGCCGTCGGCAGTCCGGTGATATTTCAACGGCTCGCCATTGATGACATCGATCGGAGCTTTCGCGAGGAATCGCGGAACCAGCGCCTCGATTGCGTCCGGGAACTGGCCATGGGCGAGGCGGTAGCGTTCCAGCGCGCAGGCCGTGGTGGCCAGATCAAGAACGGCCTGGGCGTGGGAGGCTTTGTGCGCGGTTTTGGCAAGGGCGGGAAACAGCATTCGCGCGAGAATGTTGTAAGGCGTCGTCTTTCTGAGTTCGGGAATATTGTCCAGTTCTCGCGCCCGTTCGGGATAGACGCGGTGTTTGGCAGCGTCGATGACTTGCAAGGTCCTCTCCTGGTGCATCCGGTTAATGCAAAGCTGATTCTGGTAAACGAAGCCGCTCGGCGCCCAGGCGGTGGTGCGGGCAATGTTTCCCGGTGCGGAGTCATCCGGGCCTAACGCGGACGCCGGGTAACGACCCCGGCGCAATTTGTCCATCAGATCGTTGCTGAAGGCGCGCTCGCCTCTCATGGCGCGCAAGTAGTCGGCGAGCAGGTCCATCGACGCCAGTGTCTTTTGGAGCTCGGCCAGTTGCGCCTCGTTCCAGCGTTGTTTCGCGAGACCTTCCCAAATGGAGTTCACCGTAATCTGGTCGATGGCAATCTGGACGAGATAAGAGATGAGCAGCGGTTCCGATTGCGAGGCTTGAGAGAGGCGAAGGCTGAGCTTGATGTCGTTCAGCGCGTCGGCCGTTTGATTCGCTTCGAGAAAGGCCGTTGATCGAAGGCGCAGCACCTGGCTCAGCCCCTTGAGCGCGGCCAAGTGGGGGAGCAAAGCATCGAAGCCCTCACCGTAATGCACCGGGAAATGCGCGTAAGGCCGGCGATTCGCTTCCCTCAATTCGGCCAGTGCGGGCTCGAACTTGCTCAAAGCCAACAAGACATCTCTCGCGGGGTCTTGCGGCTGAGCGGTTGACGGAAAATTGGTGTTGCCACGGTAAAACCGCTGCCAGTCTCGCAGATCGGTGAGTTCTGCCTTGAACAGACTGCCAAAGGACGGGACGGATTTTCGCGGGCTTGGGCCGTAGATGTCCATCTGCTGAGTCCGTCTCCATCCGTTCGTATCCTTCCAGGTGACCTGGCGGGTCTGAGGATCCCTTTCGTAGTCCAGTGCGTCCCAGAACGGCGTGGCGAAGAAGTTCTGCTCCGGCGGCACGGGCTTGGGGATGAATGAAGCGAGATCGAATCGTTCGCCTTTGGCCTCCCATTCCCGTTTGAATTTTTCCCAGGCGTGTTTGCCGCGCCAATTCTCCTCCACATAGGCTAGTGCAATCAATGTCACGACGCTCGCGGTCGCCACGAGCAGGCGGCGAAGGATTCGCCAACTGAACAGCCAGCGACAGAATCGCAGAATCCAGGAGCGGTTCGCGAGAGATGATTCCTCAGCAGGTGCATTCATAAGAGCAGAAAAGTTTGGATCGGCTTCCGTTCACTCCTTGGACCGGGCCGAAGCGAGGGTTCAGCCTCGGTCGGCGGTGGAAACGGCTCGCTCAGTTCGGCGGCCAGACGGTGCTGTTCCTGCCAGAACCTCAGTAACGCCTGGAATTGCGGAGCCGAGTCGCTTTTCGCCGCCAGCTCGGATTCCGCCGTGAAGGAATTCAGCGTCAGAATCACCACCCACGCTGCGCCCAAACCGCACCAGGCACGGCGGCAAGGCCAGATCAACTCACGCCACATCTTTCCGGCGAGGTCGCGCACGAGTCGTCTCGCAAAGGAATCGGATTCGTCGGTTCGAGCCGCGCTGGGGGCGATTTGGTCCGTTACGACTTGCTCTCGAATGGCGTCCAGCCGAGGCTGCGCCGACGCGTGGCGTTGCAACAAAATCTCTCGCGGCGTTTTCATGATTGTTCCAGCAGGAGTTTTCGGAGGGTTTTTTTGGCGTAATGCAGGCGCGACTTCACGGTCCCCAGCGCCAGGCCGCAAATGCCGGCGATTTCCTCCAGCGAGAATTCCTCGAGGCAGTGAAGCACGAGCACGGAGCGCTGCGGCCAGGGGAGCTGATTCAACAAAGTCACAAACTCCTCCTCTTGTTCTTTGTGAATGAGCCATTCCTGGGGGTTAAAGTCCTCGTCGGCCAGATTCTCCGACCAGGTTTCGTCGAAAGGCTCATCGGGTTTGCGTCTTCTCCAATGCTGAAGGCACTTCTGATGCGCGATGCGGAAGAGCCAGGAACCAAACTTCTCATCCTCCCGAAGCCGCTCAAGGTGCCGCGCGGCGTTGACGAATGACTCCTGGACAATATCCAGGCTCGTCTGTTCGTCGTGGACCAACTCGAAGACATAGACAT